>CAYOFH010000039.1:0-26141 GCA_964403175.1 uncultured Marinilabiliaceae bacterium | reverse complement strand
TTATTACCTCCGTTTGTGTTAACGGGCGGTTGGGATCTATTTCTTTGGCAAATTTGGCCATTTCGGCACAGCCGGTAATTGCAATCAAGAGTACGGGGAATAGAATTCGTTTCATAAAACAAGTGGATTTTATGTTAATATAACAAAAATCTTAAGATGTAACAAATTAACTAAATTAATGAAAAATGCTTTTTTCAATATCTGTTATAATAGACAAAGGCTACTTGTTCTTTCTTCCGGATAAAGGGTATCTCTTCTTCTTTAACCCAAAACGCAGTTCCTTTGCAGAGAGGAAAAATATGCAAATGAATAAAACAGAATTATTTCTTATCGGATTACATTTAATTCTACCTTGACATATTCCCGTTAACTAAAATAACAGCCCTGAGGTTTATAATTAACAGTGTGGGCGTTGCTTCGGTTTTTTGCTTTCAAGATTTCTTTCAGCCTGTAAAATTAATAACCTTTCAAAGTAGAATTAATCATTTCTCTATAGTAATTTTCATTTAATGCATTAGCTTAATATGGGCAATATCGTAATTTAAGGATTGACAATAAAACTTACCTGAGAAAGATTTTCTAATCTTCGATGGTTAATGAATTTATCGCAGCATCAAGTTTTTCTGCTAACTCAGAGGTATTGGAAATATATGACGACATTTGTAAAATAGCTGAATTGACATTGTTTGCTTCAACAGACTGAACTTGAATAGATTGGTTTACCTCCGAAATAGTGCTTACCATTTCGTTCATTATTTTATTCAGTTGAATGATCTTATTATTTGCTTCCTGAGATTGCTTTTGACCATTCTCAGACAGCTTCTGAATATTCTTTGCAGCTTCAGAAGACTGATCCGCAAGCTTTTTTACCTGGGCAGCAACAACTGCAAAGCTTTTGCCATGTTCACCAGCTCTGGCCGCTTCAATAGCAGCATTAAGCGAAAGCAGATTGGTCATTCTGGCAAATTCTGAAACGAACCCGATACTCTCGGAAATATTATTGATAGAATTTAAAGTATCGGATACAATTCTGACGCTTTCTGTGGTTTCTCCTTCAACTTTCTGTGCCGTTTCAAGCATTCGATGCATATTACTGGCATTTTCACCCATTTCACTCGTTATTTCTTCCATAGAGGCTGAAATCTCTTCAGATGTTGAAGCCTGACGGTTGCTTGCATCAAGAAGCTCCTCTGATGCTTTCCCTAATTGGTTTTTAACATCATCCATGATGCTGGTTAATTTGGCCTGTGCTTCTGTAAGCTTTGAATTTTGGGCAGTTACCTTGTCGGTAGCTTCTTTAACTTTTAATTCGAGTGTCCTTTGATTTTCCTTTAATCGCTTGGTTTTATAAGATATAAACCAAAAAATAAGACCAGCTATAATCGCAACCATCAACAATCTGAACCACATGGTGCCCCACCAGGGAGGCCGAACCTCAATAATTAGTGAAGTAGCTTCTTCGTTCCACGTTCCATCATTATTTGTTGCTTTAACCCAAAATGTATAAGTACCCGGATTAAGGTTGGTATAAGTTGCGGTTCTTTTGTCTGTATAAATCCAATCTTCATCAAAGTCTTCCAGAAAATAAGCATATTTATTGCTGGTGGGTTTTGCATAATGCAATCCGGCATAATCCAATATAACCATATTGTTTTTATGTGACAGCGAAATAGAAGATGTCATATGAATCGGTTTGGAAAGGATTACCTCGCCATTTATCTTCTGTCCCGGCTCAATTGAGTTGTTTAAAATTTGCAAGTCAGTCAAAACAACTTCCGGTAAAAACGGGTTAGTCTTGATGTCTTCAGGATAAAATGCATTGAATCCGTTTGTGCCACCAAAGAAAATCCTCCCTTCCGGGTTAACAAAGTAGGCATTCTCCCTAAATTCGTTGCTTTGCAAGCCATCACTTTCTGAATAATTGGTAAAGGTCGTATCGGCAACATTAAATTTACTGATCCCATTTGTAGAGCTCAGCCACAGGTTACCGGCCTTATCTTCAACAATCCCTAGTATTCCATCCGTTGGTAAGCCATCTTCCTTAAGGTACCTCTCAAATTTCAATTCACTTTCATTATTGATATTTGCTAACACATTGTCTTTATCCACCATTTTACTAATCCCTCGTCCGGTGGCCAGCCAAAGGGTCCCGGCGGGATCACAGTAAATGGCATTTATAGTATTATTACTGATACTGTTTTTATTTTCTTTATTGTATTTAAAATTTATGAACTCAGGATTGGATTTGTCCCGTTCACTTTCGGGCAAAATGCTCAACCCATTGGTATGACCTCCAATCCATAAATTCCCATGTTTATCCTCACCTATCGACCAGACAATATTATCGCACAGGCTGTTTGGGTCATTGGGGTCGTGCATGTAACTGACAAACTCCTGAGAAGCCTCGTCAAAACGCCATAAACCTCCGTCCCATGTTCCACCCCATAAAATTCCTTTACTGTCTTCAAATAAACTAAAAGTCCATTCACCCTTTCTAAATCTGGTAACTTCCGGACTCTTCCCGGAACCAGCTGGCTCCGGAATCATTTTTGTAACATAGCCCTGAGAGCCAATCCATACCTCTCCGTTTCTCCGCTGGAGCAGGGTTAAACAACTGATGTCGAGAATATGATTCGGATCATCCGGGTTGTCCAGATAATGATACACTGTAGATTGTTCCTTTTCATCAAAAACAAATCGGTTGATTCCTTTTCCATCACGGGTCCCAACCCATAATTCGTTGGAACTGTTACTGGATATCCCGGAGACAGTATTTCCACTCATAGAATTATTATCTCCCGGAATTGGTGTGAAATGAACGAAATCTTTCCGGTATAAGTCGGCTTTACAAAGTCCCTGACTATAGGTTCCAACCCATAAAACACCTGAACGGTCGATATGTAATGAGTATACACTGCCATCGCTGAGGGCGTTAGGATTTAATCTGTCGGGAAGGAAATTTATCCTTTCGTCCGTCTCAGGATTGTAACGAAACAGTCCTCTGGTTTCTGTTCCAATCCAAATTGTACCAAAATCATCTATGGTGGCAACACTGCGATTGGTTGGCGCAGGATTGATTTTGGAGTTATCTCCAAGCTGATAGGTAGCATTTTCTTCATCCCAGTCGAGTTTAAAAATGCCATGTCCGAAGGTTCCTACAATTATATCACCGTTTTTATCCTCTGCACAGGAAATAACGCGATCGGCAGGAAGGTCGATGGATTGCGTGATGGTTTCTGTTTCCCGGTCGAAATAGTACAAAGCACTGCCCATTAGCAGTAAGTTACCTTTTGAGTCCTCAAAAACTCTTGTAAAAGAGTATTCTGGAGTGGTAAACCGGTCAAAACGTACTTTGGCTTCTCTATCATCATCCTGAACAACCCGGTTGAGAGTATTTTCGGCATTTACCCATATGTAGCCCTCACTGTCTTGCATTACATGGTGTATCGTGTTGCTGCTTATGCTGTTAGGATTATCAGGGTCATGTCTGATTTGTTGGAATTTTTCGGTCTCCGGATCAAATCGCTCCAAACCATTGTTGCCATTGTTTACAACCCAGATAAAACCATCCTTATCTTCGAATATAACTTCGTTATTGTTGTTTCCCAAACTGGTACTGTCGCTTTCATCGAACTGGTAAACAGTAAAGGAATAACCATCATATTTACTAAGGCCGCCGTACGTTGCGAACCACATAAATCCATGCCTGTCCTGAAGAATATAGTTGACTGTTGACTGCGATAGGCCATCCTTAATTGTAATTTTGTCGAAAGCAATGTTTGATGTTTGAGCATACGAACTGCCTTGATTAACAATAAAAATAGCAATTAAGCACAAAGTACATTTTACAAGTCCCCTATAAACTTTCATAACTCCAATTTTTTTTTAACTAATGCAATGAAATATATATTATTTTTTTAATAATATAAAAATGATAAATTGAACGTAAATTTTAACAAAAAGTTTCATTGTTCATAAGTAAAAAAAACTTTGCCTCTGGTATAAAACAAACCATGAAAATAATACACGGTAGTTTCAAAAAATTATCTATTAGATGTTTATGATTTTTTTTCACCAGTTTTTTACCGAAAATTGAGCGACTAAGTGCTCAAAAAAAATGATAAAGATTGTTAAAAAACTGATCTTGAGACAAATGATTAAACGCCCTGGTTTTCACAATTTTTTTAGTTTGATGTATTAAAAATTGTAATAAGATGTTCAGGTATCAAAGAATTTTGACAATCGCGAATAAAAATTATATAGGAAATAATAAACAATTTTGGAATCAATTTTATTCAGCACGTTCATGTTCCATGGATGGTTGGGCAATTTATGAAACGAAGTTCGACGAAGTCAGTATTCCAGATTATAAAGGAATCAACTTTAAAGTAATTTTTGAGACGTCAGAGACCTTTCTTGCAGGAAATAAACTACCTAGTGCTATTTATTTTTCTTTTTATTTGGCTTTTTCTTAAAATGTTTCTGTTTTTTCGGAGAGGTGCCTGTGGAATGTTTATCTGGAAACAATACATTGATTATATCAAACCACCCCAGACGTTTTAATTTCTTTTCCAGTTGATGCCGCATTTCAGGTTTATACCAGAAAAAGAATTGTCGTTGATTTTGTTTTTCCTCTTTGTTTCGTGCCACATACACTTTTTTTAAAGTATAAGGATCCAATCCGGTATAATACATTACGGTGGCCAATGTCATTGGGGTAGGAGTGAAATCCTGAACTTGTTCCAATGTAAAGTTCAACGATTTGGTTTCAGCAGCAAGTAATGCCATATCCCGTTCTTCGCAGACCGGGTGGCCGGAAATAAAATAAGGGATAATTTGTTGGTTGAGACCGGCCGTTTTATTCATCTTTTGAAACAACTGTGTGAATTTTTTGAAGAGAGAAAAGGATGGTTTACGCATAATCTTCAAAACCTTATCGGAAGTATGTTCCGGGGCTACCTTAAGGCGACCCGATACATGTTTGGTAAGCAGTTCTTTCATATACTCCTCATGACTCTCTTTTTCCTTATCGGAAGCATTTGAATTAAGCAACATGTCGTACCGTATACCACTTCCAATAAAAGATTTCTTTACGCCGGGAATTTTATCAGATTTCCGGTAAATCTCTGTCAGAGGCTGATGTGAAGTATTCAGATTTTTGCAGACTGAAGGGAAGATACAGGATGGTCTTTTACATTTTTGGCAAATCATCAGGTCTTTTCCCTGCATTTTGTACATGTTTGCACTGGGGCCTCCCAAATCGGATATATAACCTTTAAAATTATTGCTTTCTGCAATTTGTGCCACTTCTTTCAATATGGATCTTTCCGATCTGGAACTGATGAATTTCCCCTGATGAGCAGAAATAGTACAGAAACTACATCCTCCAAAACAACCGCGGTGCATATTTACCGAGTCTTTTATCATGTCATAGGCCGGAATGGCTCCCTTGTTCAGATATTTGGGGTGTGGAAGTCGGGTGTAGGGCAAATCGAATGCATAATCAATCTCCTTTTCCTTTAAAGGAGGCAATGCCGGATTTACGATAATTCTTTTATTACCACTAACCTGGTGTAGCCTGGCGGGGTTCATTCGGTTGGATTCCTCTTCGATATGTCTGAAATTTTGAGCAAATTTTACTTTATCTGTAAGGCAATCCTCGTGTGAAAATAGTTCAATATCCTTCCATTTTTTATTTTTCGGTAGAGGGAGATCTTTGTCCTGCAGTATTGCCGTTTGGTGAAGTGTAGTTATATTATACAGGGGGACTCCTTTTTGAAGTAAGTTAACCAGCTCTTTCAATGGGTTTTCCGACATTCCGTATAGTAGCAGATCAGCCTTGCTCCAACTAAGAATATTAGGTTTGAGCTCATTTTTCCAATAATCGTAATGAGTGAATCGTCTCAGAGAAGCCTCAATTCCACCGATAACTACAGGTGTTTCGGGGAACAGTTTTTTGAGGATATCAGTATATACAACAGTTGCATAATCGGGCCGAAATCCGGCCTTTCCTCCCGGGGTGTATGCATCATTGGATCTCAAACGTTTTCCGGCTGTGTAGTGGTTAACCATGGAGTCCATATTACCTGCTGTTACCCCAAAAAACAAGCGGGGCACTCCCAGTTTTTTGAAATCTCTCAGATCATCCTGCCAGTTGGGCTGAGGAACGATCGCTACACGTAGCCCCATGTCGGCCAATACACGTCCGATTACAGCTGCTCCAAAGGAGGGATGGTCGATATAGGCATCTCCTGAGAAGAGGATAACATCCAGTTCATCCCATCCATGTGCTTTAACTTCTTTTGCCGTAGTTGGCAACCAATCTTTAATATTGTGAGTGTTTTGCAATCTTTTTTTTGCAAAGATAGAGTATTTGAACTGGTTTTTCCTAAGGCACCGGTTCAGGCTATTGCTTTCAGGTCTGGAGTTTGTTTACAGGCAATCTGTAACAGCAGGATTTATTTTAAATACTGCAAGTGTTAATTCTTTGATTAATAGCTTCTGACAATGACAGGGGAATTATTAGCCCCTGCTTTCCAATGTTCTTTTCAGTCACGCAATGACAAAAAAGGAGGATGAAAAACTGATGATTGATACCTTCTCAACAAACAATTTTTCTGTGTTCAAGTGAAACTTTTTTAAATGAAAAGAGTTAATATTCTGAATAAGGAAGAGAGAATAATTGATGAATTTAAAATACGAGAGTGCATCACGATGGCTGACAAAATGGATGACTGAAGCAAAGAAATCTTACATTTTTGCTTCCGTATATACTCTTTTAAGCGCCGGATGTTTTGTTGTTTTTAGCTGGTATTTGTCTGAGTTTGCTGCGACCTGGCTTGTTTCAGGTCAAATTTTATCTCATAAACTTTTGTATGCGCTAGTGTTTCTTGCAGGCAGATATTTTTTTGCCCATTTTTCGTCATTAATCAATTACAATGCAGGACATCTCATTGTCTCCAAAATAAAGAAGAATCTTTATCCAAGGTTGCTCAATAACAATCAGTCCGATTCCATATCGAGTACCTTATTAGTGACCAGGATAAGTGATGATCTGAGACCTTATTTCTCTTTTTTTATTCCTTATGCAGTGGCTTCTGTTTTAGTTGGGATCTTATTGCTAATTGTTAGTTTCCGGTTCGAATTCTGGGTAGGAATTACGCTTTTAATCACATTTAGCGTCATTCCTTTTCAGATGATAATAATAGGTGTAGGTGCTGAATCACTTCATAAAAAGCATATCAATCTTTTTATGAAATATTCGGCAATTTTCTACAACCGTCTTAATAGCATTGCCGAGATAGTTAATTTGGACAATCAAAAGCCACAATACAAATTTTTATCAGAAAAAAGTAAGACACTAAATAAAGCAACTACGAATGTGATGCAGGTAGCTGTTCTCTCTTCAGCAGTATTGGAACTCTTTGTTTCCATAGCTATAGCTGGTGTTGCAATTTATTTAGGAATGAGCCTTCTTGGAATCCTTCCCGGTTCTAATTACGGAAAAGGTTATGATTTCCATATTGCATTGTTTTTGCTTATGCTGGCACCCTATTTTTTCTTTTATCTGCGGAAATTTGTAAGTGCCTATCACGACAGGAACAAGGCTCTGGCGTCGGCAAAATTACTTATGCCTCTATTGAGTGAGAATAATGAAGTTCCTCCGGTGATTGAAAACGAAAAACTACAGTTTGTCGAAATCAATGATTTGAGCTTTTCTTATCCCGATTCGATGTTAAAAGTACTGCACAATATTCAGCTTCACCTTCCCGCGAAGGGACTTGTACTTGTGAAAGGCATCTCCGGTTCGGGTAAATCCACTCTTTTAAAGATATTTTCAGGAAGTCTCATAGCAAAAGACGGGATGTTTTCGGTAAACGGGAACAATAAGTCATGGTCGGTTCAGTGGCTCAAGGAGAATTCATCGTACATGAACCAGTTTCCTTTCATCTTTGACGGAACATTACGATACAATGTTTTTCTCAGGGAGGAGAAGGATCCAAAAGATCAATATCCTGAGTTTTTAGATAAAGTGCTGGCAAAAAAGGAGGAAGGATGGGATACGGTGTTAACCCATAATGGGAAACAGCTTTCAGGAGGCGAGAAACAACTTGTAACCCTTGCAAGGATGATGTTGTATCCTAAACCAATCGCCATTTTAGATGAACCTACGGCTAATCTGGATAACGAAACGGTTGAAATTATTCTTAAACAAATAAAAAAACTTGCCCGGGACAAATTGGTTATTGTAGCCTCACATGAGGAAAAATTCGAAGTGATTGCCACAAAAATCGTAAATTTAAATTGGGGAGAACAGATGACCTATGAGTAAATTTCTTTTTAAACAAATATTCCGGCCCCTGACGGTACGATGGCTATCCGGTCTTTTTCTCCTGTTGTTCTGGACGTTATCATTTATCGCTCTTCCGGCTATTTCAGGCTGGTTCATTGCTACCTGCAGCCTGGTCTTCATTACTGCCAATAGTGCATTTTCTTATCTGGTACCTTCTTCCATTATCCGATTTCTTACATTGTTGCGAACAGCAACGAGATATTTTGAACGGCTGGAAAATCACAAAACAACGCTGGACGCTCAGCGTAACCTGCAATTAAAGATTTTTAAGTCTGTTGCCCGGCTACCGTATTTTAAAAAACAAGTCAACAACAATTCGTCTATACTTGAAAACAGCACTTATGGTATAGATTTAATTCTAAATCATATTCTTCTTTGGCTTTTACCTTTTGCGGCACTTATCATTTCATTGAGTATCTATTTTTTCTTTCTTTATACATTTTCAACGGTAATAGCTTTTGAGTTTTTGATTTCATCGGCCATTGTTCTGTTTATTGTTCCTCAGTTCATTTTTCTTAAGAACCGAAAGTTATACGTGGAGCTAAAAAAACTCAGAGAGGAAAATAATCAGGCGCTTATTCAAAGTTTCAGAGGTCGGATAGAAATTTCTAAATATAATCTGGAGCAAAAAGCCGTTCAGCAACAGGAAAAACAAAAATTGCACCTGGAGCATTTGGAAAAAAAATTGCAAGCCAATTCGTTCTCACTACAATTAATTGTTGGATTGGGCTTTAGTTGTATTGCTATATTTATTATCTGGGATTCGAGTAATTACGATATAAGTGCTCAATTGGCAATCGGTATTTTCTTTGGTGTCATGGCCCAAGTTGAATTGGCTGAAATGCTTTTCTCCGGAAAATCGGAAAAAAGTTCTGTTGAACATCAAATAAATGATATTAGCTCAATTATTGAGCAGGGAAAACAATCTATTGAGAAAGTACAAGTTCAATCCAGGCTGGAAAGTCTGAACTTAAAGAATATTAGGGCGAAAATTCCGGAAACTCCTATTATTACTGAAGAAATAACACTGAAAATAAAAAAAGGGGATTGGATAGCGTTGTATGGTGAAACGGGAAAAGGAAAAACCACTCTGTTGAATAGTCTTTTTTATCCGGAATACCGGTATTGTGGAACGCTGGAATGGAACGGAGATACCAAATTATCTCATTTACCAGTTCCTGAATCGGTTTATGTTACTCAGAAAGCTTATTTGCTTACCGGCACCCTTCGTGAAAACTTTGAGGGATATCCCGTCGAAGATATTGAGAAAGTTTTGAAAACAGTTGATCTGGAAAGTTGGTATTTATCACTTCCGAATGGATTTAACAGTTGGTTAGGCGAAAATGGAGAAACCCTAAGTGGCGGTCAGCGCAAAAAGCTGTTATTGGCTCAGGCTCTTCTCAAAAAGCCTCATTTGTTGGTTGTTGATGAACCCACCGCAGGTATCAGTTCCGAGAATGCTATTGACATTTTTCGAAACATTAAACGACAATATCCTGAAATAACCATCCTTATGGCTACCCATCTGAGAGATTTTGAATCTGAGGTGGATCGGAGTGTAAACATTTAATTAATGTTGTGTGTTATTATTTTTTAAACCAGAGAATATACTTTTTAACCTGCTAACTGATTGACAGTTGATTAGAAATGATTTGCAGAGGCTTTTCGATGAATAAAAAGGAATAAAATGAGCATGGATCCATGATTTATCTTCGGCTTTTATTGCGAAGCAAAGCGCCATAGTCGAGCGGCCGCATTGTTTACAAAGAAATCTGCTCAATAGTGCATGTGTATAAGAATTGTGAGTTCCATCCAACCTTAAGAAATATAAGAATGAAATGAAACGATACATTTTATTTTCACTAATAATTCCATTTACAGTTATGGTACAAGCAAACAACAAGGAAGAAATAGCCACCTTAGGTGGAGGATGTTTTTGGTGCATTGAAGCCGTTTTCGAAGAACTGGAAGGAGTGAATAAGGTGGAATCGGGGTATAGCGGCGGAAAAATAGCTAATCCTACGTACCGGGAGGTTTGTTCCGGACTAACAGGGCATGCAGAGGTTATCAGGGTCTGGTTTAATCCGGAAATCATTTCTTACAAAGAAATTCTTTCTGTGTTTTTTTCGGTTCATGATCCTACCACCCTGAACAGACAGGGGGCTGATGTGGGAACTCAATACCGATCGGTTATTTTTTATCATAACGAAAAGCAAAAACAGGAGGCTGAGGAGATCATTCAGGAACTGAAAAATCAAAAGGTTTATGATAAGCCTATAGTCACAGAATTAAGTCCTGCTGAGGAGTTTTATGTGGCAGAGGATTATCATCAGAATTATTACGAGAAGAATGCCGCAGAGCCATATTGTCAGGTAGTAATAAACCCCAAATTGAAAAAGTTCAGAGAAAAGTTTGAGGATAAATTAAAATAATCATGTGGATTAATATATGCACATGAACAGGTGCCTGCATTGTAGCGCAGATTCTCCTTGAGGCTGTCCAAAAAACATAAGTTCAGTATCTTTTGTCACTCTGAACATAGTAAAGAATCTCATAATTAATGATCTTCAAAATGTTTTACCTTGTTCTCAATGGCAGATAACAATTTCCTCGCTCTGGACCGGACCCCTTTACTCTGGTCATTCAACGCAAATTCCAGTAAATGAGTGAATTCATTTTGAAGCTCAGGATATTTTGGCAGTAAATCAAAAACAAATTGCATAGAATGTGCCCGGACAGCAATAGGAAATGCTGGAGAGTGAATCCATTTTAAACAAAGATCCAGAAGTTCTCCATCTTCATTAAGCTCGGTAGGATTCGTTATCAGAATTCTTAATAGCGATCTTCGTATACCGTTAAATGTAGTTTGTTTTAGTATTTGCAGGATTTCATGTAAAAAAGAAAATAACAGATCCGGGTTTTGCATGTTTATATGATCCAAAACCCAGGCAGCACGCCAGGCAATTTTTTCATTCTCGCTCTTCATTAAATCAACTATGAGGGGAATTTCGCCGGAATTCTTGAGAACATAACAGACTACATCATCAATGTTGCGTTCCTGCAGCAAATCGTTTAATTCGTTCTCCCAATCCATAAATTAATTGTAGGATTTAATCATTGGGACAAAGCGCACAGGTAATAATTTTGTTTGTCTGATTCCTTTAGATTTTTTGACCACTTTTTTTAATTGTTGAGTGCTGCTACTCTGTCCCACAGGAAGTATCATTGTGCCACCGGTTTTCAGCTGATCCACCAGGGCCTGAGGTATTGTTTCCGGTGCAGCCGTGATGATGATGGCATCGAAAGGAGCCTCTTCGGGCCAACCTTTGTAACCGTTTCCGCATCTGGTGTTTACCTGATCATATCCTGCGCGTTTCAGGTTTTTCTTTGCTGTTTCAGCTAGTTCGGGAATTATTTCAATGGTAAATACTTCCACCCCCATTTCGGCCAATACCGCTGCCTGATATCCTGAGCCGGTACCGATTTCCAAAACTTTATCTCCTGCTTTGGCGCCAAGGGCCTCGGTCATATATGCCACAATGTATGGTTGCGAGATGGTTTGATCATGTCCGATGGGCAGTGGTTGGTCGTTATAGGCAAAACTTTTGGTGTTGTAAGGCACAAACATATGCCGGGGTACTTTGCGCATTGCTTCTACAACATCTTTTGAGTTAATTCCACGGGCAATAATTTGTGATCTTATCATTGCCCTGTGCTCTTCCTGATATGGATGGTTTTGATTGTTCTTTTGCATAAAAGCAGTGGCTATGGGCAGGAAAAGTAAAAAGATAATAATGCCTGCCTTCAACAGGCAGGCATCAAGAGCTATTTTAAAAAAGTTTTTTTGCATAAAATTTATCATCAGGTTAGTTGTTTTTATGATTTTCATTGCTTGCGAAATGATTTTTAATTTTAGCGACCATCTGTGGCTGGGTCATTTTATCTGCCGATTTTATTTCCAGTTTCACCGAATGAAATTGAGAATGTTTTTTAAGCTCTTTCTCAAAATGCTTTTTGGTCGTTGCCGGCCCTAATATAAAAATTTCGCCTGTATCTGAGGCTATTGAATGCATTACTTTTTCAAAATAATTATGCATTTGATGATTTTTACGCTGTGTCATTTTCTTATCTACATCTATGAGCACAGTTCCTGTCCGGGATCCGGGTTTCATCTCTCTGGGATTGTGTGAACGTGACTCAACATCCGATTCAATGGTTTGGATTTTTTCTTCTTTCCCATTCAACAAACTAACCAACACTGCTTTATCAGTGTTCATCCAAATTCCAACTTGTTTTTTCATACTTGTGATTTTTGATGTTATTGATTGATAAGAAATTCATTTAGTGGAGATAATTGTTTGTCTGCATTTTTATTTGTATTCAGTGATTTGTGTGTGGTGATTTTGACTGTAATACAATGCATGCCGGGATTTTTATTTCTGTTACTTTACTTTTTTGGCGGGAGGACTTACATTTTTTTACGGATAATATCCTGTCTGATTTTTACTTTGATTTTACAACAGGCAGGGAAAATTCAGGATTCTGAAATCAAGGGGGCTGAAATATGGCTCTGCACAATTTTCCAGCCATTTTCAGTTTTAATCAGCACTCCTGTATGCCTAAATCCCTCAATGCGGGTAATTTCTCCTTTAGTTTCGTAGCAGGTATCAATGAGTTGTGAATACCAGGCTGTTTTTTTATCTTCACTTAACATGACTCTGGTTTCTTTACTGTTAATCTCCTGTCCTTTACGGGAAATAAGAAAGTTATCAATCCAGTGCAGATAATCGCGCCATGAGGTAAAATATTCATCTATATCTGTTCCGATATGTACAACTGAAGAATCGTGAAGAAAACAATTGGCAAAGCTTTCAATATCACCTCGCTCCTGTGATTTTAAAAGAGTCTGGAGCACTTGTTTTACATTATTGACAGTTTTCTCAGTATTTCCAATGGGCTTTTCTTTAAGCATAATCAATAGGTTTTCATGGTTTGTTCAAGCCATATTTTAGTATGTACTTTATATTTTAAAAGTTACAAAAAGCTTAAGGATCTGTCAATGAACATTCATTGATTTTTCATGGTTTGTTTTTAATATTTAAATAGGGAAAAATCTTTTCTTTGCATAAAAACATTGTTCTTCAACATATGGCAAGATATTTTATCGAAATAGCATACAATGGAGCTGCTTTCCATGGCTGGCAAAAACAGCAAAATGCCGTTACTATTCAGGAAACTCTGGATCAGGTTTTGACGACTCTTTTTCAGGAAAAAATAAGAGTTACCGGAGCCGGCAGAACCGATACCGGTGTTCATGCTTCTTATTTTGTAGCCCATTTCGATGTGGAATCTCTTCCTGTCGAAGAACCTGTTCTGATAAAAAAAACCAATAGTATGTTGCCTTCGGGTATTGCTGTATATTCCTTTACCAAAGTAAGAGATGGGGTAAACTCCAGATTTGATGCAGTGTCCAGGACTTATGAATATCATCTTGTACTTAAAAAAAACCCCTTTTTAGACAGTTTGACGCACCGTCCGTGGTTTATACCCGATTTTGAATACATGAACTTTGCTGCTGATAAGTTGAAGAATTACGATGATTTTACCAGTTTTGCCCGCCTGCATGGGGGAAACAAGACTAATTTTTGCCACATAACAGAAGCTTACTGGGAGCAACGTGATGACCGATATGTATTTACCATATCCGCCGATCGCTTTTTAAGAAATATGGTGCGCGCTGTGGTGGGAACTTTACTTGAGGTAGGCAGAAAAAAAATTTCAGTAGAGGAATTTTGTGAAATAATTGAGGCCAAAGACAGGGGAAGGGCAGGAACTTCTGCTCCAGCGCAGGCGCTTTTCCTTACTCATATCGAGTATCCGGCAGAGATTTTTCAGCGGACTGTTTAAACAGACTGAATCAAAAACATGGTGGGCTTCTTGTGCAATTCAGGTAGTTTACCTTTCCATGCAGAAATGGGACGGGTAATTACATATTCATCAGGCATGGTTATATTGCAGGCAATACATAATAATGTGTCCGGCCGGCAGTGTTTTAAAAGATCCTGGGCCATGGCATTGTTCCGATAGGGAGCTTCGATAAACAATTGAGTTTGTTTGTCTTTTGAACTTTTAGCTTCTAATTGTCTGATAACCCCGGATCGTTCGCTTTTGTCAATAGGCAGATACCCGTTAAAAGCAAAATTCTGCCCATTCATTCCCGAAGCCATCAATGCCATGAGAATGGATGAAGGACCCACAAGCGGAACCACCTGAATGTTTTTCTGATGAGCAATTTTAACAATTTCTGCTCCCGGATCGGCTATTCCCGGACACCCTGCTTCCGATATTATTCCTATGTCGTAACCTTGTTTTACCGGTTCAAGAAATGTGGAATATTCTTTGGGGCCGGTATGCTTATCAAGAATAAAGAAAGTTGAATTGTCAATATCCATTTGGGGATCCAGAAGTCGCAGGTAGCGGCGGGCGGTTCTCAGGTTTTCCACAATAAAATATCGCAGACGACAAGTCAGTGCTGCTACCTCGCCGGGAATGGTAAAAGCAGTGTCTTCATTTCCCAGGTGATTGGGCACCATATAGAGTTTTCCTTGCATAATAAATTGTTCTTCCAGGTTGATTTGAATTATCGGTCGATTACAAAAGTAGACATTTAAGCGGAGTTTGATAAACCTAATAAACAAACTGAAAGAAATCAACTGATAGGAGTTAATGAATAATTTGGGTTTTGATTCTGAAAATGAGTAGAAGTAAATTTATTTTTGTTCGTTAACATCAGAAGTGATGAAAAATCTTTACATTTTTGTAAAAAAGTGGTAATTTTGTTTTTTGATATGTCGAAACAAGAGAAAATAAAAAGTGACCTGAAATTCAGGCAACTGAAATGCGGAAATGTTGTTTTATTTCACAAGTATTTCCACTATTTTCTTTTTCAAATATTATTTAGAAGACCTGGTTATTTTTTGACCGGGTCTTTTTTTGTGTCACTATTTTTTCCGAAACACTATTTTTAAACTACTAGATAAAGAACAACATGCTTCAAATGAAGAACCGGAGCTTAGTCTCCATCAACGATTTCAGTAAGGATGAAATTCTTCGGATCCTGGATTTGGCAGAAGAGTTTGAGTCCAATCCCGACCAGAAGTTACTTGAGGGTAAAATTGTGGGAAGTCTTTTTTTTGAGCCTTCTACACGAACCCGGCTCAGTTTTGAAACAGCCATAAACCGACTAGGAGGTCGTGTTGTTGGGTTTTCCGACTCTGCATCCTCATCGGCCACCAAAGGGGAGAGCTTAAAGGACACCATCCAAATGGTAAGTCGCTATGCCGATCTTATAGTGATGAGGCATCCTTTGGAAGGAAGTGCCCGGTATGCTTCCGAACAATCGCTCGTGCCTGTTATTAATGCAGGTGATGGTGCCAATCAGCATCCCACACAAACTATGCTGGATCTGTATTCAATCAGGAAAACCCAGGGAAAGTTGGATGACCTGAATATTTTTCTTGTTGGGGATTTGAAGTATGGGCGCACGGTTCATTCTTTATTAATGGCTCTCTCTAATTTTAATCCCACATTTCACTTTGTATCTCCCGAGGAGTTGAGGATGCCACGAGAGTACAAACTTTTTCTGCAGGAGAACGGAATTCCTTACTACGAACACGGTGAATTATCCGAAATCATTGATGATGCGGATATAATTTACATGACTCGTGTTCAAAAAGAACGTTTTTCCGATCCGATGGAGTATGAACGAGTCAAGAATATTTATGTGTTGAAACGCAATATGCTTAAAGCCAGCAGGGATAATATGCGTGTTTTACATCCTCTTCCCAGGGTAAATGAAATTCATACCGATGTGGATGCCAGTCCCAAGGCATACTATTTCGATCAGGCCAGAAACGGTGTATTTACCCGAATGGCTCTGATTGCAGCAGTTATGGGATTTAAATAAGCAAGGTTTTTAATCTGTTGAATTATAGAAAAATGGCAAGTAATAAGGAGTTAAAAGTCAGTGCAATAGAAAACGGAACTGTGATAGACCATATTCCGTCAGAAAATTTGTTCAAAGTAATAACCATTTTGGGTCTTGATAAAATTAGTACCCAAATAACTTTTGGTGCCAATCTGGATAGTAAAAAACAAGGACGCAAAGCAATAATCAAAGTCTCAGAGGTGTTTTTCCAGGATCATGAGATCAATAAAATATCGCTGGTTGCACCTCATGCACGATTAAATGTAATCAAGCATTTTGATGTGGTGGAAAAAAGTGATGTAACTATTCCTGATACCATTGTGGGCATTGTAAAATGCTTTAATCCAAAATGTGTAACAAATAATGAGGCTGTTACCACTCATTTTAAGGTGATCAACAAGAAAGATGTGGCGCTGAGATGTCATTACTGTGAAAAAATCACCACCCAGGAAGAGTTGAGATTTGAGGCATCATAGTGAAGATATGGTCCCCCAAATTACCCAATGGGACTTTTAAAAGCGTTGATATCCATTACTTAATTAATCTATTCCAAAGTCCATTTTTTGCAATTTGATTGGACTTTTAGATACAAGGGGAACATAAAAAGCTGAAGAATCCATCAGGATATTTCAGCTTTTTTTATGCAAAGAAACTTAATTTCTTAGTTGAAAAGATAAACTTTTCTATTCTGATTGTCGGGAATACCAATGATGTTGTTAATATAACCCCTCTCTTTCTCCAGATTCCCACGCTTAACATAGCCTTTCCCCATAGGCATGCAAACGCCCCACGCGCCTGACTGAACACAATCTTCCCAGCTGGTTACTAATGCAGCTGTATGAATGCCTACTACAATTAGTGTGTAGTTGTATTCCTTTGCCTGGTTAAAGGTTTCATTCACATTGTTTCGGGTAAGGAAAATAACTGTATCGGCTTGCTGAGCTGCAAGGTCACCAACAGTAGAGACCGGATTATGGTTGTTCACTTCTACCTCCTGAAAGTTGATTACACCATCCAGAAAAGCAGCAATGGTGTCGGTTTTCGACTGGGCATCAGCCATCACCGAAAGGCTCAAAAAAAGGGTAAAGAATAATGTTTTCATAATTAATTGGTTTCGTTTGTTAAGAGATTGCTAAATATTTATAGATTTTCCGGCAAATTATAGAAATGATGAACGGGACCATTTCCGTGGCCAAGTTTATAGTCCTTCCCGGCATCAATGGCATGGCTGATGTAATTTTTTCCTTTCCGGACCGCCTGCTCCAGGGGTTCATCCAGCGCTAAAAAAGAAGTGATGGCTGAAGACAGTGTACATCCTGTGCCGTGGGTATTTATGGTCGAAATACGCTGAGATTCCATGAATAAATGCTTTTTATTTTCAGCATTATAGAAAACGTCGATCAATTTTGTATCGTTCAGATGTCCGGCCTTGAGAAGCACCGAAACTGAGCTGTTAAAGGATAATTCGGCTGCTGCCTCAGGAAATTCTGACTGGGAGATATTTTTTTTGCCTAAAAGAATTTCGGCTTCCGGAATGTTGGGAGTAATTACCCTGGCCATAGGCAACAAAAGTTCCTGAAGTGCCTGTATGGCTTCATCCTGGAGCAGTTTATCTCCCGAGGTGGCTACCATTACCGGATCTATCACCAGATTTTTGATTTCGTATTGCTGTATTTTTTCAGCCACAAGCATAATTACCTCGGAAGAGTGAAGCATTCCCACCTTGACTGCTTTTGCACCAATATCTTCCATTACTGCATCTATCTGTTTTTCAATAGTTGATAGTTGAACCGGTAAGATATCAGAAACTCCTTGCGTGTTTTGGGCTGTAATGGCTGTGATTACAGACATCCCATAGCATCCGCAGGCCGAAAAAGTTTTCAGGTCGGCCTGTATGCCGGCACCGCCGCCACTGTCACTTCCGGCAATTGTCAGCACGGTATTGTAATACTTCATAATCAGGCTTTTTGTATGATTTGTTTGATAATATCAGATAATTCGTTTCCGGCAATGTCGGGATTCTCTGCGGAGCATATAGCTGAAACCACGGAGACACCATTTGTCCCTGTGGATAATACATCAGCAATATTTGATATATTAATCCCACCTATTGCCACACTCGGGTGTTTTGATTTTTTAACGATTTCGGCAGTTTCTTCCAGACCGAGTCCTTTTTCAAGCTCTTTTTTGGTTGGAGTGGTAAATACAGGACTTATACCAATATAGTCAATATCAGCTTCGTTGGCTTCCTGTAATTGCTCTTTTTTTTCGATGGAGAGTCCGATGATTTTGTCAGGTCCCAGAAGTTTGCGGGCCATCTTCCAGTGCATGTCGCTTTGCCCCAGATGCACCCCGTCTGCATCAATGGCAATGGCCACATCTACGCGGTCATTTATAATTAACGGAATGCGATGTTGACGGAGTAGCGGCTGAATTTCAAGTGCTTCCCGGATGAATTCTCGCGTGGAAGCACTCTTTTCCCTTAGTTGCACCATGGAAACACCACCTTTTATCGCTTTTTCCACAACATCCCGGAGTGGCCGGCCCAACGAAAGGTCGCGGTCGGTTACCAAATAAAGATGCAATGAAAATGGGATTCTCATAACATTAAATATTTTGCAATGGCGGTTTCATTCATTGCATATAGAGAATCAAAAAAATGAGATTGAAATGTTCCCGGGCCTTTAGCCACGTCTATGGTCATTTCTCCTGCAACCGCCATAATCGCCATTGCTGTGGCAGCAGCTTCGAACGGATTATCACACACTGCTGCAAATGCCCCCGATAGTGTGCTTGCTGTACACCCCATCCCTGTTACTTTAGACATCAGCAGAATATCATTTTTAACTTGAGAAACTTTAACTCCATCGGTAATAAAATCTATTGGTCCGCTAATACTTACAACCGCACCTGATTCTTTCGCCAGATTTTTGGCTAGTTCCACTGCTTTTTCTGACGATTCTGTACTGTCAACGCCTTTGGTTTTAACATCACTGCTGATGAGTGCCATGATTTCGGAAGCATTTCCCCGAATAATGGTGGGTTTACACTCTTTGATGATTTTATGGCAGGCCTGAGTGCGGAATTCAGTCGCTCCGGCCCCTACAGGATCAAGAATTACAGGAATTCCTCTTTTTTGTGCTGTTTTTCCGGCAATCAGCATACTTTCAATCCATTCGCTGCTCAAAGTCCCGATATTGATTACCAATGCAGATGCTATACCGGCCATGGCTTCCATCTCTTCGGGGGCGTGAGCCATTACCGGACTGGCACCTATCGAAAGTAGTGCGTTGGCAGTATTGTTCATTACCACATAATTCGTAATGTTATGAACTAGTGGCCTCTGTTCTCTCAGTTGAAGCAGTTTTTCGCTGACACTCTGTGCTGTAATCATGGTTTTTTGTTTTGTCGGTCTTAGCCCGGGAAACAGTAAAAAAAAAGCTGTTCTGCGTAAGCAAAACAGCTTTCAATGCAAAATATTTTTGAATAATAATAGTCATTGATTTTCTGTTTCCCTACGCTGTTATTATACATCTCAGGTGTAAGGGTTTATTCTCAGCCCCTTATGGAGCACCCCTAACAGTTTATGAATTCAAATTTAATTAAAATTCTCAATTAAAGACAAGTGTAATGTACAGAAAGTGGCACTTCCTGATCAGAAGCTTGAACTGAAATAAACTTTGTCTGGTTTTATAGACACATACTAATTCGGAAGCCATGAATGTTCCCGGCTATAGCGCATCATCTGTTCTGCGTATCCTTCAGAATAACCGGGAAGAATATCCACAATATTTCCTTCATTGTCTTTTTTCACCTGGTAAACAGGATTGACGAAACCATTATAGGGAGCCAGATTCAACCTTTTGTATCTCTCCAGAACTTCAGCATGTAAATCCAGGTTAATCTTTACTCCATAAGTTTCCACCAGATTTCTTGCTTCCTTGAAGTCTCCTTCGGATTTTACACGTTGAATTTCTGCCAGCAGTTGTGCAAATAATTTTCGTAAACCTTCGTAGTCATTAATGACAAAATAGGTTTTTCCTTCTTTGTATATTTTCCGGATAATATTGTTCTCAGCACCTTTTTCGAATGCCCAGGATGCTATCAACTGACGGTTGCGCATGTGGGCCTGTTCTATGTTGTCGCCCAGGGGAATACGGGTAATCTGGGTTAATAGTCCGTTGCGGATGTAATTGTCGTATTCTGCCTTGAAGGCTTCTTTATCAGGCAGGAGACCAAGTTCAACAAGTTTCTTATCACCTATAAAGTAAAGGGCAAAAAGATCAGCGCGGGTTTCTTCTATTACGGCCCCGTATGCTTTGAGTTCACTCCCGTTAACGCCTTCGAGCAACTGACCTGAACCATGTCCCAGGCACTCATGCAAATCAGTGTGTAAATTACCAGCCTGGAAACCGTATTTTACATATCGCTTAACCTCTTCTTCCGAATGACAGAATTCCTCAAGAAATCCGGTTCCTTTGGCTGCCTGATCGTAGGCATAGGTGATATTCTCGATGGTAACGGATTTGGAGCCGTATTCTTTTCGCAACCAGTCGGCATTGGGTAAGTTAATCCCAATGGGAGTGTGTGGATAGCAATCGCCACCCAGCATGGCAACATTTATTACTTTGGCTGAAACGCCACGTACTTTTTCTTTTTTGAAACGGCGATCGGTGGGAGAGTGGTCTTCGAACCATTGGGCATTTTTACTAATGATTTCCGTTCGGCGGGTAGCCTCAATGTTTTTGAAATTGACAATGCTTTCCCAACTGGCTTTTATGCCCAGCGGATCTCCATAGGTCTCAATAAATCCGTTAATGAAATCCACGCTGGATTCCTGATCCTTTAGCCATTCAATATTGTATTCATCAAAGGTGCCCAGGTCCCCGGTATTATAAAAATCAATCATCAGGGAAATAACCTTCTTTTGCTGGCTGTTTTCAGCCACAGAAAGTGCTTTATCCAGCCAGAAAATTATTTTTTCGATGGCAGAAGAATAGAGTCCGTCAACTTTCCATACCTTTTCAACCAATTGGCCGTTTTCTTTGGTCAGAAGCGTATTCATGCCATGTGAAACAGGCTTTTTATCATCAGGATTTTTCTTTGATGCGTAAAATTCTTCTGCTTCTTGCTGAGATACTCCTTCATAAAAATTATTGGCTGAGGTAATCAGTAGATCTTCATTTTCATTCTGATTAACACGCCGGGGATCTATTTCCGGGTCAAACAAAACAGGTGTTAATTTGTCTGCTAATTCTTTTGCGGTTTCATTTTTTTTCAAAGGAAGGTGTTTGAAGTCAATGTTTTCTATTGCTTCCCTAAAAAATTCTTCACTAAATCCGGGCTTCATTTTGGCTGTTGAATAGTGATGATGAATCCCGCTGGAAAACCAGACTCTCTTCAAAAATATTTCCAGTTCACGGAAGTTATTGGTAGATCTGTCGCCATGATAATGTTCATAGACAGCCTCAAGTGTTCTTCTGATGGTTAAGTTGTGTTTGTAGTTCTGGTCAAATAAAATATCGCGACCTTCCACAGCTGCCTGCGAAAGATAGTAGACGAGTTCTTTTTGTTTCAGCGACAAATCTTCAAATCCGGAAACAGGATATCTCAGGATTCTTAAGTCGGCAAATTGTTCTACGATAAAAGTGAATGTATTATTGCTCATGTAGTCTGTTTATTTATTGACCGGATATTTTGTAATAAGGGTGTTTTATGGCGATCTGATAACTCATTAAAATTGTAATTACTAATAGTCAATAGATCGTTAGACTTTTAGATTTACAATTTATGCTAAATCATATAATATTGATACTCTGCATTTTAATATAAAATCTTACTCGTTTACAAACGTTTGAACTTCAGGTTTTTATAAAGGTTTAACGAAGTGTTATAATAGTGAAATTTTAAAAAAAAAGTATCACCCCGGATTAGCTTTCCCGGAAGTTAATCATTCATAGTTTTAAAATAAGGATCTATTAAATCTGCCAGATACTGCGGAAGCCTTGTTGGTTTCCGTGTTTCTGCATTGAGAAAAGCAAGTACGGTTTCGCCCGAAACCAAAAGCTTCTCTGCTCCATTGTAAATATTGTATTTGAAACGGATGCGGGCGGTAGGATACTCCTCAATGCAGGTTTCAATAGTTATCTCTTCATCATAAACGGCAGGACGATGGTATTTAATATGCAGTTCAGAAAGGGGAAGCATTATGCCTTCCTGCTCAATCTTACTGTAAGGGACACCCAAATCCCGAAACATTTCGGTACGCCCTACTTCGAAATAAGATGGATAAACAGCATTGTTAACAATTCCCATCTGGTCTGTTTCGCCGTAACGAACACGAATTTTGGTGGTATGTTTAAGCATAATAATTATTTTAAAGGTGAGTCGGGTTCTTTTGCCATATGTTTGTAAGATAATTTTTCCACCAGTGAAGGCCACCATTTACTTAAGAAAACTGTCAGTTTTCCTTCTTTAAATGTAAGAATTAGTGTTCGTTTTCTTTTGATTATGGCTTTGGCTATATGACCAGCGACCTCTTCCGCACTCATCATTTTATCTTCGGCGCGCGGGGTTTCTCCCTGATTGCTTCCGTTGGCGGTAAGAGCGGCTTTGCGTACATTAGACGCAGTAAATCCCGGAGCGGCAATAAGCACATGAAGGCCTGTTTTAAGGTTCTCGGCCCGTAAAGTCTGTAAAAATCCATGCATGGCGAATTTTGAAGCCGAATAACCAGTCCTTCCGGGTAAACCTATAAAACCAGCAATAGAAGACACGCCAACAACTGAGCCCTTGGTTTCCAGAAGGTAGGGCAGAGCATATTTCGTACAGTAAACGGTTCCCCAAAAATTGACATCCATGAGTTGTTTTAAAACCGAGAGATCTAAGTCTTTGAAAAGTGCCCTCATAGATATACCGGCATTATTAACCATAATATCTATCTTTCCAAACCGCTTAACGGTTTCTTTGATCAGGTTTTCACAATCTCCTTCTTTGCTGACATCCGTGGGGGTTATCAGCACTTCGTGCCCTTTGCGGGTTAATTCACTTTCTATTTCTTCCAGCTTATCAGCATTACGGGCAGCAAGGGACACTTTTGCGCCCCGTGCTGCAAAGTCCCTGGCACAAGCCAGTCCTATGCCCGAGGAGGCTCCGGTTATGATTATTACTTTATCCTTCATTGGTATGTAATTGTTTTTACAAAAATGGACTTTTTTACCGAAACAACCGAGAATATCCGGTATTTATAAAAGTTCTGCATCCTGTTGGTCAGGAATTATTTCCGTCTGTCATATTCAAATAACGACTCATCCTTTTAATATTGCCTGTAGACTTAATACTGTTTTATTTTGCAATGTAATGTTCAACTAATTATCTATAGTACAATGAAAACCTGTCCGAGATATTTTGTATTATTTATGCCTCTGCTGCTTTTGGGGCATACGGTTTTTGCCCAGACTATTGTTAAAGGTTGTGTAACCGACAAGCGGACAGGCTATCCGTTGCCGAGTGTTAACGTCCATGTGAAGGGCACGTATGATGGTACTATTACCAATTCTGAAGGTTGTTTTGAATTTCCGGTTCAGAGTGAGAGTGATTTTGTACTGGTTTTTAGTTTTATAGGCTATGAAAGCATTGAAAGAACTGTGTCTCCTGCAGCCACAATTACTTTGGATATTGGACTGAAAGAAAGCGTAACCAGTCTAAATGCTGTAACTATTACGGCCGGAAGTTTTGAAGCTGGTGATAAAAAGAGAGCAGCCGTAATGGATCCGATGGATATTTATACCACTGCCGGTTCGCTGGGAGATATTGGTACAGCCCTTAAAACCCTTCCGGGTACGCAGATCGCTGCGGATGACGGACGGTTACTGGTCAGAGGAGGTGATGCATCTGAAACACGTGTTTTGATGGACGGCGTATTGGCGGCTAGACCCTATTATTCCAAAACACCTGATCTGCCTACACGTGGTCGTTTTTCTCCGTCTTTGTTTGAAGGAACAATTTTTAGTACCGGAGGTTACTCTGCCGAATTCGGCCAGGCGCTTTCCTCCGTTCTGGTTTTAGAATCCCAGGGAGTTGCTGTGGAAGAACTGACCAGCCTGTCCCTTATGAGTATTGGAGGTGAATTGGCCCGGACATGGGTGGGCGATAACCGATCTTTCTCGGTGGGTGGCGGTTATTATAGTTTTAAACCGTACAACGCTCTTGTAAAAAATCAAACAGACTGGGAGGATAACGTGGAATCATTTAGTGGGAATATTAATTACCGTCAGAAAGGGGAGAAAGGAGGTTTGTTTAAATTTTTTGCATCAGGTGATTATGGCGGACAATCATTAAGAGTTCCGGATGGAACCGGAGATATGCTGATCATCGATGAAACAGGTGGAAATGCCTATTTCAACAGTACTTATCATCATTCTCTGACAGAAAATACGATGGTCAAGCTGGGGGGCTCTTATACTTTTGACGATCAGGATTTTCAGGCCGGCATTCATCATCAGCAAACACTGGAACAGGTTTCGGAATCGAAAGTAAAATTGATTTCCCAGATAGGGAATGGTTTGAAGCTTACCTATGGCGGAGCGTGGCAAAAAACCTACTTTGATGAAACTTATCGACAGGCAGAAAGCGGATTTTCGGTAAATACCAACTTTTCGGATGACCTTTTTTCCGGTTTTACTGAAGCAGAATGGCGTCTTAATCCCCGTATTGCTTTCCGGCCTGGAGTGCGTTTCGAACACTCTTCACAGTCTGACGAACAATTGATTTCGCCACGAGCTGCCATGGCACTTGCCGTTAGCAAAAAAACCAGTCTCTCATTGGCCTGGGGCCATTTTTATCAGAGTGCACAGAGTAATTTTTTGAAGTACAAACGGGATATCAAAATGCAAAAATCTGAACACTTCATTATCGGTGCACAATCCGGAAGCTTGGCTACAAGGCTATTCAGAGCAGAAGGCTATTATAAAAATTATTCACATCTTATAGTGGGTGAGTTTAATAGCTTTGGTGAATTTGTTCCTGTCGAAAACAAAGGAAACGGGTATGCCAAAGGGGTGGATATTTTTTACCGGGACAAAACACTGATTGCGAATACCGATTTTTGGATTTCCTATTCTTATGTAGATTCCGAACGTAAATTTTTAGACTACCCCGAAAAGGTTACTCCCGAA
This sequence comes from uncultured Marinilabiliaceae bacterium, assembly GCA_964403175.1. Classification (GTDB taxonomy): domain Bacteria; phylum Bacteroidota; class Bacteroidia; order Bacteroidales; family Marinilabiliaceae; genus Marinilabilia. The sequence goes on along the minus strand of CAYOFH010000039.1, from coordinate 625 downwards.
TTTATTGCCCCTCATACATTTAGTTTCGTGGCCAAGCATTTTGTATCTCCCATCAGATCACAGGTAGGACTTACATGGATGTGGAATTCCGGGCGTCCTTATCATATTCCGGGAGATGATGAATTTATGAGGCATACATCGCCCAATTACAGCGACCTGGGCATGAATATCAGTTACCTTACCAGTATTTTGGGACAATATACTATTGTACATTTCAGCATTTCAAATGTACTGGCGCGCGACAATGTGCTGGGTTATCGAAGAGTTCCTTTATCAGGCGAATATGAAGATGCATCCTTGATTACTATCAGGCCTGATGTTAAACAGTTTATGTTTTTAGGCATTTTTATCTCTATTAACTGAGATCATACAGGATTATTCTAATGGTTAATATGCAACCTCAAAAATCTATTGATCCATTAAACAACCATTTTAAACTTTTGAATTATGAAGACACTTGCAATTTTAATTTTGACAGCCATGATGTCACATGCTGCAATTGCCGTAGATTATGAATCGGTTATGAAACAGAATATTGCCGAGATGTATCAGTCGCAGGATGCTCAAATCCTGGAAAATATCGCGGGTAAATTTTACAGAATTGGGGAAGCTGAGAAAGATAAAT
>CAYOFH010000038.1:0-26453 GCA_964403175.1 uncultured Marinilabiliaceae bacterium | reverse complement strand
TGTGCTCGCACAACCTGTGTGTCTATTATTACATTCGTTTACTCAGGTTGTTTCTTCTTTATGCCAGCTGCGTGGGTTTGCCAAGAATAGTCTTAGCTACGGTTAACTATCCCGTCGAAGAAGAAAAGAACAGGTCGTTTGAAATTAGTAAAGAAATTTAGTAATTGCCGCATTAGCTTTTCTTTCCTCCTGTTCCAACGTTAAAGAAGTCTTTCAGAGATGGAATTTCTGATTTTCTGGCATCCTGAAGAGAGCCCTCAAAAGCAATTACACCACCATCCACAAAGAGGATTTTATCAGCAGTGCGCAAAATGCTGGACACCTCATGTGTTACCATCACTACTGTCATGCCTAACTGATCTCGTAGTTGAAGCAATAGTTCGTCGAGACTGGCCAGCGATACCGGATCGAGGCCGGATCCCGGTTCGTCACAAAACAAAAGAGGGGGATCAAGTATGATAGCCCGGGCCAGAGCAGCCCTTTTGAGCATTCCTCCGCTCAGTTGGGAAGGGTAGAGATAGTATGCGTCTTCAAGATTAACAAGATTTAATTTTGTGCGAACCATGTCCTCAATTAAATCGGCAGGTAAATTAGTATGCTGTTCCAGGGGGAGCGCTACATTTTCTCCTACTGACAGAGAATTTAATAAACCCCCGTTCTGATAAAAAACCCCGAGTTTAAGATAAAAATCCAGTTCTCCTTCTTCACTGATGGTTGCAATGTCCTGTCCGAACAGAGATATGATTTCTTTTTTTATGGGAAACAATCCCAGCAAGTGTTTCAGGATGGTACTTTTCCCGGAACCGCTTCGGCCAAGAATAACAGTAATATCTCCTCTGGTTGCTGAAAATGAGACATCCTTGAGGACTTCTCTTTCATCAAATGAGACTTTCAAGTGATTGACTTCTATTATTTTCTCAATGTGTTGTGCCATTTGCTGAAAAGTACGCTTTTTAGTAAAATATCAGGCCTAAAATGCTGTCGGCAATGATCACCAGAGTGATCGCAGTCACTACTGAACTGGTTGTCGAATTCCCAACTCCTTCGGCACCTTCTTGTACTTTTAATCCGAAAAAAGTTCCGGTCATAACAATAATGAGTGCAAAAACGAAGCTTTTTATCAGGCTTGTAATGATGTCTTTTTGATAAAGCGATTCCTCCATTCGGTTGAAAAATATTTCAGGCGTGATGTCCAGATAGAGGTAGGCGGCAAGTGCTCCTCCCATAATTCCTGAAATGCTGGCCAAAATAGTCAGAAAGGGCATGGTAACAAAGCTTCCGTAAATCTTAGGGACAACAACAAATCTGAGAGGATTGATTCCCATGGTTCGCAGGGCGTCTAACTCAGAGGTTACTTTCATGGTAGCAATCTCTGCAGCAATGGCTGACCCGCTGCGTCCTGCTACTAAAATGGCGGTGATAAGAGGCCCCATCTCGGCCATCATTGCAATAACAGTCAGGTCAACAATGTAAATATTGGCCCCAAAGTTTCTTAACTGAGATGCCGATTGAAGTGCCAGCACCAGTCCGATGATAAAAGACATTGATGCCACAATGGGAAGGGCGTTTACTCCTATGGAAACTGCCTGGTTAAAAAATTCTCCTTTCCGGCGTTGTTTGGTGTAAAAAACATCCCGAACCGACCAGAATAGGATGTCAGAAACCAGATATGTAAAGGCAACAACGTACTCCGTTAGAAAGTGAATCGCTTTATCACCGAGTTTGTATAGAAAAGTTTTGGTATATGAACCTGTGGTTGTTTTTTTTTCTACCGGTTTGAAAAGATTCAGTTTGTTTTTTATTGTAGGTTGAGGATCTTTTATGTTTAAAGTGATGTTGTATTTATTCGCTCTTTTCATTAAAGAATGAATGGCTACGGCTCCTGCGCTGTCTATTTGCTTAAGGAAAGTAAGGTTTACCGATAATTCCGTGTTAGGATTAGCACGGAAAAAAAATTCAATGTCTTTGAGGAAAACTGCAGTGTTATCCAGTTTCAGTGATTCTGAAATGGTAATTTGATTACCTTCTATGGTAAAAAAAGCTGATTTGACAGGGGGTTCTTTTCTCACGTTTAATGGCTACTTTTGGAGTGTTTCTTTAATTTGAACTGAAAAATTTCCAAGTTCCTGATAGAAGATATCACTTATTGCTGACGCTAAAAGATTTAGGTCTTTTTCGTCAAGAAGTAACTTTCGGTCGGAAGAATGAGTGAGGACAATAGCATCGGTTTCCACATCAATCAGGTCAATCTTAAGATTAAGATGAGCATCAAACGAGTTCTTTTTATTTGTAACAACCTCAAGATTGAAAATGGTGGTTTGCAGGCGGTAGTCGGGTACTCTTTCCCAAAACCGGGCACCTACACGGGTAAAAACTTTATTCGCGGCCAGAAAGTCAATAATCATAGGGGTCAGGAAGTTATCTGGTGTTACAGCCCATTCATGATTTCCAAAATAACGAATCTGATGCGATTCATCTCTAAGAACTATACGACGGCTGTTGAAAGCCGGATATACCGCAACATCAGCCACCTCGCACCAGGCATCCAATAAAGGAGTGGATTCTTTATTAATTGAAGTGGAATCGTTGGGAGCTTCAATGATGTAGTATTTCTTTATTACTTCTTTTTGTGTTCCGCAGCTTGCCAAAATAACGGCTGCCAAAAAACTTAAAAGTATATATTGTCTCATATCATTCATTTAATTGGTTGTCAGGAAGATTTTTCGTTTTACTTTTTCTGATTAAAAGAGATGGATTGCTGTTGATTTTTCGTGAGGCCTCGTCCAGGTTTTGTAGAGTAGACTTCAGTAATTTTTGACTTTCAACGAAACCGCGGGTTCCCTGATTGATGTCGTCATCAACTTTTATAAGGAGTTCCTGGGTTCTGGCTACCACTCCGGCCAGCTCATCTATCAAACTGATAATGTCAGATTCTTTGAGCTGATGAGAGATGGCCCGGGTGTTCCCGATGATGTCGGCAATAGAATCACTTTCAATCAATTGGTTTACTTTTCCCATGGTACCTTCAAAAGCAATCGACGATTCCAATATATGCTCACTTACTTCTCTGGCATTGCGGATAGTTTTACGAACATCGGATTGGTTATTGTCCATTATAGTGTCCAGTCTTAATATTGCCTGATTTGTATTTTTGCTCAGTTTGCTAATATTAGTCAGTAAGTCAGTAAATTTGGAAAGAGTATCCGGATGAGAGATAACCAAAAGATTGTTGAGCACATTTTCTACTTTTTCTGCTATAACATCTGCTTTACCGGAGATTTTGGAAGTTAAAGATTCTCCCGGCTCAATATGGGAGCCTGGATTCAGGAGTTTTGCTTCATTGGATCCACCTCGTATCTCTATGGCTTTCATTCCTGTTATTCCCAGAGAAACAATTTCTGCTCTTGAATCTTCTTTTATGGGAGTTCCGGACTTGAGAGATAGTTCTAACAAAATACTGGTTACATCCTCGGGGTTTATTTCGATGTCAGAAATGGTTCCGACATTTATTCCCAAGTATTTAACCGAGCTGCCTACTTCCATTCCGCTAACCGAAACATCCTGAAAAGCGACATAATATGTGTCTGTTTTTTCGAAGAGTTCACGGGCAGTGAAATATCCTATTAGAAAGATAAACAGGATTGATCCTGACATAATAAAAATTCCAAGTCTGATTTTTTTTGAACGGTTTTCCATCTTTTGCCTGTATGGGTGCTTCTTATCCGGAATGTACCAAGAGTAGCCTGGCAAACAGTTCGAATAATTTTATCGTATTGTTGAATAACTGATGCTTGGCCTTTTTGGAAAGAAGAAACATCTAATCAACAAAAAGCCAACGTTGTTAATCAAAGATAATCGAATTTATTTCTTGTTGGGTATTTTTCTAATAGTTTCTATGGATTGAGAGTGCTCCGAACTGTAAGACATAACAAGAGTGCCTTTGGTACCGTCATTGGCTTCTATGGCAAAACAAATGGTTTCATCAGCAGGGTCTGTAGGACCCTCAAATCGATACGACTGTATGATTTTCAGATCGTCAGGCTCAAATTTTTTCTTTGAGTCCAGAGCTTCAATAAAATCATCGGTTGCTCTGAAGTTTTCTGAAAAGCCTTCTTTGACCAGGTTATTAATAGCTTCTGATAAAGTGTCCATAATGTAAAGTTTATTGTTTGGGTAAAACTTCGTTTTCCAGTGGCTTTTGGTTTTTGAAATCTCGGATGTTTTGAATTGTAGTGGTGGCTATTTCTTCCAAAGCTTCTCTGGTGAAAAATGCCTGATGAGAAGTTATCAGAACATTGGGAAAACTCATCAACCGCATGATGTCTTCGTCCTGAACAATGTTCTCGGAAAGGTCTTTAAAAAATAATCCTTCTTCTTGTTCGTAAACATCAATGCCCAGATAACCAATTCGTCCTTTTTTCAATCCTTTAATAGCATCTTTGGTTTTTATCAACCCTCCCCGGCTGGTATTGATCAGCATGACACCGTGTTTCATCTGTTTTATGGTATTCCGGTTGATCATGTGCTTTGATTCGGGTGTCAGTGGGCAGTGTAAGGATATGATGTCTGATTCCTTAAATAATTCCTCTGTTTCTACATATTTAACTCCTGCTTTGGTTAGTTGGTCATTGGGGTAAGGATCCTGAGCAACGACATTACAACTCAGCCCAATCATTTTGTGGCAGAATTCGGTTCCAATTTTTCCTGTACCAATAACCCCAACGGTTTTTCCTTTAAGATTGAAACCCGTCAGTCGTTCTAATGAAAAATTGCTTTCACGCACCCTATTATAGGCTTTATGTGTTTTTCTGTTGAGGGTAAGAATTAGTGCCAGTGCATGTTCAGCAACGGCGCTTGGCGAATAAGCCGGAACTCTTACTACTTTTATATCTTTTTTTTGAGCGGCTTCAAGGTCCACATTATTGAAACCTGCGCATCTTAACGCTATCAGCTTTATGCCATGTTCCGAAAGCTTCTCTATAACATCTGCATCAAGTTTGTCGTTTACAAAAACACAAACACCTTCATGTTCTTTGGTCAGTTCGGTTGTTTCGCAATTTAAAGTGCCATCAAAAAAGGTCAGCTTAACATCAGTATCTTCGTTGAAGTGCTCAAAATATTCTTTGTCGTATGATTTCGTATTGAAAAAGGCAATTTTCATATTAAAGGATTTTATTTGATTTGACTTGAGTGAGAGGGTTAATTTTTCTGTAAATTCAAACAAATACTCTCATATCACGATTATTCCGTTTTATAATTAACGATCAGAGTTTCTGCTTTGTTTGCAGACTGCTATCCAGATTTTGTTCTTCTCGACTGGCCAAAAGCGCAGGTTGTTGCAAAAACCACGAATGAAACGTGCATGGTAAGGAAACCACAAAAGAACATGTATAACTTCTTGCATACGAGTTTTATCCGTCCTTAAAATAAAATTTATACGGTTGAATGTTATCCAAAGGCCATGTAATTTAACCAAGTAAGCCTCTCTTATGTTCGATATCAATAAATAATTGTTAGTTAAACTTTTTTAATTATTTAGCCTGGATTCAAAACAACTATGTTTTAACATCAATAAACAAATAATCAGTACGGTTAAGTTATATATCCTGATAATCAACTGTTTGTTGTAATAATAGATCGTTAGACTTTTAGATATAAGATTTGAGATAAATCATATAGTATTGATAACCTGTGCTTTAAGACAAAAAACTTATTCGTTTGCAAATACTTGAACTTTAGGACTTTATAAAATTTTAACGAAGTGTTGCTTTAACACAAGTAATTTAAATAAAAAAGGATACCCATGCAAGAGGTATCCTTTTCAGAATAAATGAAAAAGCAAAAAAGTTTTTTATTCTTCTTTACCTGATTTAGATTCGTATTCGGCAAGGAGCTGTTCCTGAATTTCGGGTGGAACTTTCTCATATTTGCTGTAGGTCATTGTGTAAAAAGCTCGTCCACCGGTTAGGGAGCTTAGTGAGGTGGAATATTTATTCATTTCTTTTAACGGAACTTTCGCATTTATTATCTCAAATCCTTTTTCACTGCTCATTCCTTCGATGATGGCTCTTCGTCCCTGCAGGTCACTCATTACATCTCCCATCCTATCGGAGGGAACACGCACTTCCACATCGTAGATCGGTTCGAGGATTTTTGGTCCGGCTTCTTTAAAGGCCTGGCTGAAAGCATGCCGACCGGCCAGTTTGAAGCTGATTTCGTTAGAATCGACAGGATGCATTTTTCCATCGTAAACGCAAACGCGGATGTCTCGTGCATAAGAACCAGTTAGCGGGCCTTCTTCCATTTTTTCCATTAGGCCTTTAAGAATGGCTGGCATAAATCGGTTATCGATAGCACCTCCAACAATGCAGTTGCAGAAGACCAGTTTTCCACCCCAATTAAGTTCTATTTCTTCTGTATTTCTTACATTTACTTTGAACTCCTGTCCGTTAAATTTATAAACCGTCGGAGCAGGCATTCCTTCATCAAATGGCTCAATAATCAGATGCACCTCTCCAAACTGTCCTGCACCACCCGACTGTTTTTTGTGGCGATAGTCGGCTCGAGCTTGTTTGGTAATAGTTTCCCGGTACGGAATTTTGGGGGTAAGAAATTCGATGGGCAGTTTGTCGTTGTTCTCGATACGCCATTTCATGGTGTTCAGGTGAAATTCTCCCTGCCCGTGCACTATAATCTGCTTCAACTCTTTGGAATATTCTACAACAATGGTTGGGTCTTCCTCATGCATTCGCTGGAAGATTTCTCCAAGTCGTTCATCGTCACTTTCATTGACAGGTTTTACTGCTGTCCGGTATTTGGGATCCGGGTATTTAATGGGATCAAAAACATGATTACATCCTTTTTCGTTAAGGGTGTGGTTGGTCTTTGTTTCTTTCAGTTTTACCGTGGCACCTATGTCTCCTGCCTGAAGTTCCTCAACTTTATGTCGGGTATTTCCTGCTACGCAGTATAGTTGTGAAAGTCTTTCTTTACTTTCCTTATTCATGTTGTAAAGATCCATTCCTTCAGATACTTTCCCGGATAACACTTTGAAAAAGCTTACCTCGCCCAGGTGGGGCTCCACACTGGTTTTAAAAACGAAAATTGATGCCGGCCCTTTGGGGTCGCAGGGTACTTCCTCTCCTTTGTTATTTTTCTTCGGTGGCATTTGTGATACCAGCGGGATGATATTTCCAAGAAACTCCATCAACCGGCGTACGCCCATATCTTTTTGTGCAGAAACACAGAATACCGGGAAAAGATCTCGGCCAACCAAGCCTTTTCGAATCCCGCGGCGCATCTCATCTTCGTTTAATGAACCTTTTTCAAAAAACATTTCCATCAGATCTTCATCGTTTTCTGCTGCTGCTTCTACGAGTTCATTGTGTAATTCATCGGCCCGGGTTTTTTCTGCATCAGGAATATCCAGTATTTCAGGTTTGCCTCCATCTGGTCCCCACTTGTACATTTTCATTTTCAGAACGTCTACCAGGGCGTCAAATTCAGCCCCTACATTGATGGGATACTGCACTATGATAACTTTTCGTCCAAAAGACTCCCGCATGGCATCAAAGGTGGTTTCGAAACTGGCCTTTTCATGATCTAACTGGTTGACCACGAAAATTACAGGTTTATGATAGGTTTCAGTATACCGGAAAAGATTTTCGGTGCCCACTTCAACTCCCTGTGATGCATTTAGCACCATAAGTGATGTATCGGTAACATTTAATGCTGTTATGGCTCCACTAATGAAATCATCAGCTCCCGGAGCATCGATAAAATTGAGTTTTTTCTCCTGCCACTCGGTGAAAAGAACGGACGAAAAAACCGAGTAGCCATATTCATGCTCTACCCGGTGATAATCAGATATTGTGTTTTTGGTTTCTACACTTCCTCTGCGGTTAATGACACCACCCTCGAAAAGCATTGCTTCTGCAAGGGTGGTTTTACCCGAGCCGCTACTTCCAAGCAGCGATATGTTTTTAATTTGATCGGCCTGATATACTTTCATAGCAGTATAAATTTAATAAAAGGTTAATAATATACGTTAAAAAAGGGGCTGACCGTAAAATTAGTAAATCCCTGAAAAGATACAAGTAATGAAGATAAATTTCCGGACAAGAAGTGTTAAAAATAATTAGGAAATGGAGTAAATAAATAAAATTATTACTGGTAGCTTTGTAGATGTAATGCTCTCTCATATTTATAGAAAAGAGAGATTTTTGAAAAAGTAAAATTGAATTTTACGTAATGAATCAGTAAATTGATTTCTTTTTTACCAAATAGAATCCTATGCACCTCACAGGAAAGGTCAAAAAGCTAATCATTATTATTGGTGAGTCTGACAGAGTTTATCAGCGCCCTCTTTATGAGGCTATTGTGTATGCTGCAAAAAAGTATAAGATATCCGGAGCTACGGTTATCCGCGGGGTGCTTTCTTATGGACAAGGGAGTCTTTCCCAAAGTGGTAAAACCTTCTCCTTATCTGAGGATGTTCCTATGGTGCTTAGTTTTATAGATGTTGGTGATCGTCTTCAGGATTTCGCTTTAATAATTAACCGGTTAATGGATAAAGCCGGGACAGGGGGGCTTATAACCATGCAGGAGGTTGAAGTGCTTAGGTATGGGGAGATTTATGATTGATTGGTTATTTCTACAAAAGACTTTAAAAGATCAGGTTTTTTTTCAAGTATATTGCCAGTGACAACAATGTCGGCACCACTTTGATAGGCTGTTTGAAGTTTCTCCGGTGTATTGATTCCACCACCTGTCATCAAAGGAATGTTAATTTGTCTTTTTACTTCCTTAATCATGGCTGAGGGAATCTCTCGCAGTGCTCCACTGCCTGCATCCATGTAAATCATTTTTAAACCTAACATCTCACCTGCCAGGGCCGTAGCCACAGCTATATCATTTTTTGTTGATGGAATGGGCCGGGTTTGGCTGATATATTCTACAGAAGTGGGTATTCCTCCGTCAATGAGCATATATCCGGTAGGTATGGTTTCCAGATTGTGCATGCGGATGGACGGGGCTGCCGTTACATGAGCTCCGATAAGTAATTCCGGATTTCGTCCAGATATCATTGATAAAAAAAGGAGAGCATCGGCTCGGAAAGAAATCTGAGAGGGATGTCCGGGATATAATAAAACCGGAATGGTGGTGTTTTTTTTGAGATAGTTAACTACCGGGTCAACGGGATTGGAAGTAAGGCTGCCTCCCACCAGAATGAGCCCTGGCGGATGGTTGTTGATGAGTTCGCATTGCTTCACAAGTTGTTCATCCCTGCATTTATCAGGGTCAATTAGCATGGCCAGTATCTTTCTGCCATTAACTATCTGGTTTTGAATATATGAGTATATAGCCACTATGAAATTTTTTTGCTTAATTTTAAATCAAATATACCAATAGTCCGGTAAATTTTTGAAATGAATTGTCAGTCAATTGTTCAATTGTTATATGTTTTTATATTAAGGCCTTGTTTCGCAGAGCTATACCTACTTCTTTTCTTAAAATGTCTAATGAAACGAACATGGCAAGGTTTACCTCAAAAGAACATGTATAAGTTCTTACATGCGAGTTCCATCAGACCAATAACTTAGACGAATTTTATACGAATGAATTATTGATTAAAAAATTTTCTATTTGCGAAAGCAGTGAAATAATTTAGCCTGACCTATTGACTTCTCCGAATTTCGTTTTATAAATTGATTATAGTGATGTCTAGCCATTCACGAAATATGAACGTCCTTAGTTCACTATTTCCTTCATCATTTTTATCTGTGATGTCAATATTTCCAACAGTCTGAACATATTATCCCGATTTTTTATGAATAGTCTTAATCACGAAATTACAGAGTCCACGCTAAATAAAAACCGGGACAAATAAGATATTCAAGGTCAATGGTTTTTGATGGATTCTCCGGAAGACAAACCGATGCAGTTATATGTCCTTGATCTGATGTTGGAAAGAACCGATGAGTTATGATTTGCTCTTTAAAATTTAGTCCGGGGCTTCCAATTTGTTTAAAGACGGCTTCTTTCAGACACCAAATAAGTCCTAGCTGGCGGGTTTTTAATTCTCCGGTGGACAAATAACTAATTTCACCATGATGCAGAAACCGGTCTGAGACTTTTTCGATTCTGTTGGATGGATACTCAATATCAATACCCGGCATTTTTTCTGCGGATAATGCGATAGCTGCAAATCCTCTGGTATGGGAGATGCTGATTTTTTCATTGCATCCTGTCAGAAATGGCTGACCGTTGTCTTTATATTGTGAAGCCGGATATTTGCCGGTAAGTCGATAAATAAGTATTCTGGAAGCAAGCCATTCAAGTTTTCGAGGAACGAAACTGATGCTTTCCAGAAAAGATGCCTCTTTACTTTGCAAAGGTGGAAGTAATTGCAACAGTTCCGTTTCCGTTTCGGTAATTTCCCAAACAGCCACCCGAAGGTAAGGATTTACTTTTTTTTCAAAAAAAAATGGCATTTTAGTTCGGTTTCCAGACCAAGGTTTCCATTAAGTGGATCATATCCTGTTTCACAAAATCAAGAACAGGGGCAATTGAATCTTTATTGGGGATGGAGTTGAAATACAATGATCCCCGCAGAAAGTGATTTGTACTGTCTGTTAAAAAAAATTGTGCAGGCGAAGCAGTATTTCCCCTTATTTCATAAAGAATTCCATATACATTTTTTTCCGGCGATTCGAATAATTGTTCCTTGATAGCATCTGCCTTTACTGTATGTTTAAAAGCCAGTTCCCGATTGTCTTCCAAAAGCTGATACATATTGTTTTCAACCGGATTATAACTCATGTGAATTTTTGCATTGAACTGAGGGAAGTCAATGTTAACCCAGTTAGGATCACGTTTACCTGTGCTGTCCGGCTTTAGTTGTGCATATTGAGGTAGTTCGAATGAATATGGCAGTGTGGTATCCGTTTCAGCATAGCTTTTCTCAGGTAGGGAAATCCTGAAATAACCTCTTGGTTTGGGTGTGTGACTGCTGTTACACGAAAAAAGGATTATGAGAGTCGGTAAAAAAAGAAATCTGATGTATTGGTGTTTTCGTATCATAAAACCTTCCTTTGTGAGAATTTTATTTTTTTTATTCGGCGATTGTCTGCTGCAAGAATTGTAAATTTAAATGGGCCTATCTCAATGATTTCGTGTTTTTCGGGAATTACCCCTTTTACTTCGAGCAATAATCCTGCAAGGGTTTCTGCTTCTCCTTTGTATGGGTCAAATGCATATTCATCAATTCCAGTGATTTTGGCAAAATCCTTCAACAGAGTTTTTCCTTCGAAGGCAAGAGTGCCGTCAGGCTGAACAGAGAAAAAATCTTCATCCTCATCGAGCTCATCGCTGATTTCACCAACTATCTCTTCCAGAATATCCTCTAACGTTACTATACCTGAAGTGCCACCATATTCATCTACAACAATCGCCATGTGTATTTTGTTGGTTTGGAATTCGGAAAGCAGGTCATTTATTCTTTTGGTTTCAGGAACGTAAAAGGCGGGTCTGATTAGACTTTTCCATAAGAAGGTGTTGTCCTTTCCCAGGTATGGAAGTAAGTCCTTTACGTAAAGAATCCCTTTGACATTGTCAGGAGTTTCTTCAAAAACAGGAATCCGTGAATAGCCCGATTCTACAATGACTGCCAGAACTTTGTTGAAATCACTTTTGATGTCAATGTCAGTTACATCAACCCGGGATGTCATTATTTCCCCGGCATTGATGTTTCCAAAGGTTACAATACTTTTGAGGATTTCTTTCTCTTCGAATACTTCATCTCCGGTTAAATCCAGCGCATCTGACAAGTCGTCCAGTGAAAGGTTGCGTGTTCTCTGTGCAGCTTTGTTTTTAACGTATTCTGATGATTTAACAAACATTAAATTTGCCGGCTTCAGGATTTTACTGGCTGTTTGCAGGGGAAAGGCCATCCGCAATGCAAATTTTGCGGGAGATTGGCCTGCAAAAACCTTGGGGAGAATTTCCCCAAAAAATAAAATAATGGCCGTTATTACTATGGTATCAAAAATAAATTTCAGTGTTGCGTTGGCCCCAAATGATATAACATTTGATGATATGAAGGCCAAAAAAATTATGATGCCTATATTTATGAAGTTGTTGACTATAAGAATAGTGGCCAGAAGTAGTTCAGGTTTTTCAAGATGTCTGAGTACCATGTCGCCTCGTGGTGTGTTTCTTGCCTTCAGATGGCCGATGTCATCAGGTTTGAGCGAGAAAAACGCTACTTCGGAGCCCGATATAAGGGCCGAACCTGCAAGTAAAACAACGGCAGCCAATATTGCAATAATGACACTTGTGGTTAGCGGTTGCAAGCTTATATCAAACGCTGTTAGAAAAATTCCTGACAGAATAAATTCTGTTTCCAATGATAAAAATTTTTTTTTGTTCTTAATTAAAATGGAAGATCATCTTCTTGTTCACTGCTGTTATCTCCAGCGCTAAAGCCTTCGTTTCCGGCAGACTGGTTTTGTGGTGCAGCATTATTGTTGCTGCTGCTTACGTTTGATGGCTGGGATGAACTGTTTCCTAAAGATGAGCTAGTCTGTAAATTATCTCCAACAGCAGGATTGTCAGATTTACGACCCAGTAATTTGAGGGTTTCTGCGATTATCTCAGTGGTGTATTTGGTAACACCATCCTGCTCATACGAACGAGTGCGCAATTTGCCTTCAATATATAATTGTGTTCCTTTTCGGATATAGGATTCGGCGACTTTGGCCAAACCTCTCCATGCGGTAATGTTATGCCACTCAGTTCGCTCGGGCACTTCTTTGCCATCACGGGTAGTAAAACCCCGTTCGGTGGTGGCCAGCGGGAAGTGGGCCACTCCTTCATTGTTGTCGAAGTAGCGAACATCAGGGTCTTTCCCAACATTACCTACTAAAATTACCTTGTTTATCATTATTTTGAGGTTTTGGATTTTATTCAGCTAAAGTACTAAACTTTTTGGCTTCATGTTATTATTTTTTGTGGATTTTTTATTTGTGTCTGTCTGCATAGTTTACGCTATTGTGTTAAGCCTCAGCTAAAATAAATACTCCGGCACAAATCCGATGAGATAGTTTAATATATATTCTTTTTCTTATAAAGGAGTTAGTAGCAGGCGAAGGTTTTCTTTGATGATCTGAGGAAAAGGAACGTCCTCAATTTTCTTGATGGACACTGTAAGGTAACAGTCTGCAGGGTTAGGGTAAACATTGGCTTGTTCCTCACTTACAATGGATTTATGTTCGCTCAGTAAAATGTTGTTCTGTAAATTTCGGAATGCTTCCTTGGAGTAGATCTTTTCCGGATTACTGAAATCTATCTCCGAGGAAAGGTTGATTTTTAAAAATCGAACAAGTAATTCCTGATGGGTGAGCAGGTGCTTTTTTTCCAAAATTACTGTCAGTTCAAATGGGGTTTTAAAAGAGGCTTCAAGTAGTCTTCGAATTTCCTGTTTTGTTGTTGGTTCTGGCGTCTCAATAAGTGGAAACTGAAATAAACCCTGCCAGATGTCTTTTTTGTTTCTTTTATTTATTATAATATGTGTTGAAGATTTCAGAATGAAATAATTCAAATAACGCTTTCTTCGTTTCGTCTTTTTTATTTTGATGGGGAAGTTTTTTTGAGTGCCGGTGGAATTTGCTGCGCAGGTCTGATTCACCGGGCATTCTTCGCAAAGAGGATTTGCTGGTTTGCAGATGAGTGCACCCAGATCCATCATCGCCTGATTGTGGGTGGCCGGATCTTGTTTGTTGAGTAAATCTTGGGCTAAAGTGGCAAAATATTTTTGGCCTATTGATGAGTCTATTGGAAGTTCTTTTGCATAAAACCGTGAAAGAATCCGGTAAACATTGCCGTCAACCACAGCATAGGGGAGATCAAAAGCAAAAGAGGCAATTGCCGAAGCAGTATATGGGCCGATTCCTTTTAAAGTCCTGATTTTTTTGTATGTTTGTGGGATATCCCCATTGTATTCGGAGACAATGGTTTGTGCTGCATGTTGAAGATTGCGTACTCTGGAATAATAGCCAAGACCCTGCCATTGCTGCATTAGCTTGGTTTCCGAAGCCTTAGCCAGCGCAATAACATTTGGAAATGCCCTGATAAACCTGCGATAATATTCCAAACCCTGACTTACACGTGTTTGCTGGAGAATAACCTCTGATATCCAGATTTTATAGGGATCTTTGGTTTCACGCCAAGGCAGTTGGCGTCCATGAATTTTGTACCACTCTTTTATTTGTTGTGGGAAATTGGTCATTATTAAAATTTTATGCAAAAATAGGGGTTTTGTTTTTTTTCTTATGGAATTCCTTTATCTTTGCATTCTGAAATTCGAAAAAAAGGTCTAATTAGTTGATAACTAAATAATTTTATAAAGAGATGACAAAGGCTGATATTGTTAACGAAGTTTCGAAGAATACTGGAATTGAGAAGGTTACAGTTCAGAAGACTGTTGAGGCCTTCATGGAAACAGTAAAAGGTAACCTGGTAAAAGGTAAGAATGTGTACCTCAGGGGGTTTGGTAGTTTCGTAGTGAAGAAGCGTGCAGAAAAAACTGCCCGGAATATTTCTAAAAATACGACCATTATCATTCCGGAACATTTTATTCCTTCGTTTAAGCCCTCAAAAAGCTTTGTGACGAAAGTGAAAAATAATGTTCAGTAAAGATGTTTAACAGTTAAAATGAAATGCTATGCCCAGCGGAAAAAAAAGAAAACGGCATAAGATGTCAACGCACAAGCGGAAAAAAAGATTACGGAAAAACCGTCATAAGAAGAAGAAATAATCTTTTGACCCCATAAAATTTATAAGAACAAACGCCCTTTGTGAGGTGTTTGTTCTTTTCGTATAAGGAATTTAATTCGCTCTTTGAAATGATTTTTATTTAACTTAATTCGTGTTGTGAGTGCAGAACTATTTGTAGATGTAACTCCCAGCGAACTTGTCATTGCTTTACTTGAAGATAAACGATTGGTTGAACTCCGACGTGAACAAAGTAATGTCAAATTTGCAGTTGGCGATATTTATTTGGGCAAAGTGAAAAAAATTATGCCCGGATTAAATGCAGCGTTTGTGGATGTTGGTTATGAAAAAGATGCTTTTTTGCATTATCTGGATCTGGGACCCCAGTTTCAGAGTCTTAACAAATATATCAAACTCGCCAAAACTAAAAAGGGAAGTGTGTCATTGCACAAGTTCAAACCGGAAAACGATATTAATAAAAACGGGACTATTTCAGATGTATTAACCGGAGGACAGGAAGTACTTGTCCAGGTGGCTAAAGAGCCTATTTCCACCAAAGGCCCCAGGTTAACATCAGAAATTTCCATTGCTGGTCGAAATCTTATTCTCATTCCTTTCTCTGACCGAGTGTCGGTGAGTCAGAAAATTGATTCTCCTGAAGAGAGAAGTCGTCTGAAACGATTGCTGCTTAGTATCAAACCCAAAAACTACGGGGTTATTATTCGAACTGTAGCCGAAGGTAAGCGAGTGGCCGAATTGGACAAAGAACTTCGTACCCTCGTAAAAAGATGGGAAGATTCTATTGCCAGAATACGCGATGTAAAAATCCCTGGACTTGTTCTGGGAGAAGTGGGGCGTACTTCTGCCATTCTCAGAGATCTTCTTAATCCCTCATTTCAGTCGGTATATATTAGTGATGCCGAAATCTTCAGGGAGGTAAAAGAATACGTTGAGTTGATTGCTCCCGGAAGAGAAAAAATTGTAAAGCTTTACAGAGGTGATGCACCTTTGTTTGACCAGCTTGGGATTGAAAAACAAATTAAAGCCCTCTTTGGACGAACTGTTTCATTTAAAAGCGGAGCATATCTTATTATTGAACATACTGAAGCTCTCCATGTAATTGATGTCAATAGTGGTAATCGATCACGTTCATCATCAGATCAGGAAACCAATGCCGTTGAGGTTAATCTGGCTGCTGCCGAGGAAATCGCAAGGCAGTTACGACTACGAGATATGGGTGGCATTATTGTAGTTGATTTTATTGATATGCAAACTGCAGAACACCGACAGCGCGTGTTCGAAAAAATGAAAGAGGCAATGGACTCAGACAGAACGAAACATAACATTCTGCCATTGAGTAAATTTGGTCTTATGCAAATTACCCGGCAAAGAGTCAGGCCCGAAATGCATATAGAAACGTCCGAGAAATGTCCCGTTTGTAACGGAACCGGCGAAATTACTCCGTCTGTTTTATTCGTTGATACTTTAGATAATAAACTCCGGTTTGTTGTGCAAGAGCATAAATTAAAGAATTTGACCCTGTGGGTGCATCCTTACGTTTTTGCTTTCCTGAAAAAAGGCTTTCCTTCACAAATATTGAAGTGGAAACTCGATTTAGGATTTGGCATTAAGGTGCGACCTTCCGACTCTCTTGCATTTTTAGAATACAAGTTTTTTGATCAAGATAACAAAAAGGTCGATCTCAGCTGAGATCGACCTTTTTTTGTTTTTGGAGGTTATCTTGCTTATATTTATACATGTAAGAAATCATTTTTAAATTGTGATATTATGGACAAATCATCCTTTAGCCGCCGAAATTTTCTCAGACTCGGAGCCGCTGCTACCGCCGGTTTTGTATCTACCGCTGGAAATCTTTCAAATGCTGCTCCAGAAAAATCTGCGGGTCAGAAAGACATAATTTATCGTCAACTTGGGAATACCGGAATTAAGGTGCCAATTGTGAGCATGGGTGTAATGAGTGCTGATAACCCGAATATTCTTAAAGCGGCTTACAATATTGGATTTAAACATTTTGATACTGCCCATGTATATCAGGAAGGTAGAAATGAAGAAATGTGTGGTAATTTCTTTCAGAATAAGCCGCGTGATTCCTTTGTTATAGCTACCAAAGTGAAACCCGGTAGAGAATCGTCAAAACAAGACTTTCTGGAAATGCTGGATATTAGTTTGAAAAGACTAAAGATGGATTATGTCGATATTCTTTACTTACATGCGGTTGATGATGAAGAATATCTTCACAATCCTGTATTTCTGGAGGCCATGAAATCAGCCAAAGAATTGGGAAAGGTTAAGCATGTGGGCTTTTCAACCCATAGAAATATGGCAACCCTGATTGATGCAGCGGTGGAAAAAGGGTTTTACGAAGTTATTTTGACTACATATAACTTCAGATATGCAGAAGATGATGATTTGAACGGTGCGATTAAACGTGCTCATGATGCAGGTGTAGGCATTGTGGGCATGAAAAATATGGCAGGAGGCTGGCTTGATGAGGATAAAACCAAACCGGTTAACGGTAAAGCTGCTCTTAAATTTGCTCTGAATTCTCCTTATGTACATACTTGTATTCCCGGTATCGTTTCTTTTGAAATGTTGATGGAAAATTGGTCGGTTGCCTCCGATAATACTCTTACCCCTGATGAACAAGAAGATTTGCAACTGGCCTGTAATGAAAAAGGGATGTTTTGTACCGGTTGTAGTAGTTGCGTTGGCCAATGCCCCCGCAATTTGCCTGTTTCCGATTTGATGCGTTCTTATATGTATAACTTTGCGTATGCTTATCCGGCTAAGGCACGGGAAACGGTACTTTCCCTGAATCTCTCTGACAATCCCTGTGCCGACTGCGAGGAATGTACTGTAAACTGTAAGGTCGGATTTGATGTAAAATCAAAAATTACAAATATTGCCAGAATCAGAAATGTTCCAGGAGAATTTCTTGTGTAGCCTTATTTGTGAAGGTAATATATTTAAGTTTTGAATAGTTGCCTCCTGATTGTGTTGTTGTTGAATGTTGGTCTGATTCTTGATTTTTATTTTTGCCAACCAATTATTTATTTCTTTTAATATTCAAAGCGATGAAGTTATTATTTATTGTTTTCCTGATTGTCTCCTCTGTTTCAGCGAAGGCATTTTCTTTTGATCCCCCTGAAATTGAGGGATGGGAACAGGATGGTGATGTTAAAACTTTCGATAAGAGTAATTTGTTTAACCACATTAATGGTGCTGCTGAGTTTTATTTTAGTTATAATTTTAAAAAAGTGTGGGTTGTTCGATATAAGAAAGAGGATGCGGAATTGACACTGGAGGTGTATGATCATGGTGACCCGGATCATGCATACGGCATTTACAGTATGGAACGGTCACCAGAGGCTGATGTAAAGAAAATCGGAGCCCAGGGCTATTATGAAGATGTTATTTTGAATTTTGTAATTGATCGGTATTATGTAAAAATGAATTCTTATCGTGAGCCGGATGCTGGAAGCGGAGTTTTGCTAAAAACTGCACGAGAGGTTGCCCAGGGTTTGTCAGAACATCATGATTTGCCTGACTTGGTTGACTTTTTCCCGGAAGAAAACCTGGTTCCCAATTCGCGTCAGTTTATTTCCGATACTTTTATGGGACTGGGGTTCCTGAACAGGGCATACAGAGCCATGTACCAAAACGATAATGGAGAGTTAACCATGTTTGTTATGGAGCGTAAAAATCAGGGAAAGATAAAGGAGATTCTTCGTAATTATTTTGAGTTTGCTCAAATGGAAGTGCCTGATCTGAAGGAAGGAAAATATGTTTTAGAAGATCCGTTTAACGGAACCATTCATTTTATATGGGAGGGAAATAAGCTTGTTGGATTCTCCGGAGATGATTTACCAACTCTTCGCACCACATTGCTGGAATCTACTCTTCCCTGAAGTAATAAACGTAAACCTTATAAAAATCCTGTCTTTCGGCAGGATTTTTTTGTTTGTACTCTCAATTTATTCCCGTCAAAAATGATTTTGTCAAAGGGATGGTTAACAAGATAAAAGGATTTATCCAGTCTTTAATTAATTAGGTTTTTTTGAGAATACAAAAATTCTTTGTTTTGTACTTAAAATCCTATACCTTGTTTAAATGTTATACTAAAAAGCCGGATTTGCTATGGCCCATGAAAACCATTACGTTGAGCTTTCTAAAATATTCAAGAGAAAAAAATCAGATCAGGATATTTTTCAGGAATTGATGTCGTTTAAAGTGACTGAAGTCTTGTTGGTGGCTACTTATTATGACTCTTATTCAATTGTCCGTGAAGGGCGGTTCTTTGATAAGATTTTTGGTGAGTACCTGCAACTCAATCTTTTTTCTGCACCACGTATTACGAGCGTGGCGTCCTATGATGAGGCCTTGTCTTTGATATCTGAACGCAGATTTGATATGGTTATTCTTATGGCTGGTCTGGATAAACAAATGCCGATTTCTTTGAGTCAGGAGATAAGACGTTTGTCACCTCATTTGCCACTTCTTCTGATGGTGAATAATAATGAGGACTTAAAGTATTTTGATGAACCATCTTCTCCCGGAGGAAGTATTGATAAAGTCTTTGTGTGGAACGGAGATTCACGTGTGTTTTTGGCTATGATCAAATATGTTGAAGATAAGATGAATGTAGCCAATGATGTAGCTGTGGGGGATGTAAGAATAATTCTGTTGGTGGAAGATTCTCAGAGATATTATACAAGGTATTTGCCTTTGTTGTACTCCATTATAATGACGCAGACTCAGAATATTCTCACAGAGGAAACTGCAGATCAAACGCATAAAATACTGAAAATGCGTGTACGCCCCAAAGTGTTGCTGGTAAGTTCTTACGAGGAAGCTGTGAATATTGTTGATCAGTATCTGGAGAATCTTATATGCGTGATTTCTGATGTTAAATATTGTCGGGAGGGAAAACTGGATAGCAATGCAGGTGTGGATCTAATTAAGTATGTAAAATCTAAAACAACCCTGCCTGCTCTGTTGCAATCTTCAGATCCGTCGAATGCTGATAAAGCCCGGGAGATTGATGCTGATTTTATCGACAAAAATTCCGAAACCCTTAGTATGGATATTTACAATTTTATTCATCAAAAATTAGGTTTCGGAAATTTTGTTTTTACCAATTCTCGTGGAATAACGATTGCTACGGCCAGGAATCTTAAGGAGTTTATTCGTTGTTTGGAAGAGGTGCCACCCGAGTCACTTCTTTATCATGCCCGGCGCAATGGTATTTCTACCTGGCTTATGGCCAGAGGAGAAATTTCCATAGCTAAAAGATTGCGTCCATACAAAATAGAGGATTTTGACAGTACTACCAAGTTAAGGAAGAAAATTCTGGATGTTTTTGAGGACGCTCGTATGGAGCGTTTAAGAGGGAGAGTGGTTCAATTTGATCCAGCCATGGTGAATATGGATCGTTTTGTGATGCGTATAGGTGATGGCTCATTCGGAGGTAAAGGCCGTGGCTTGGCTTTTCTATGTAATTTTGTTGAAAACATTGATTTCCATTCCATCGTTCCTGATCTTAATGTCAAGATTCCACCTACAACCATTGTTGGAGCTGGTGAATTTACAGCATTTTTGGAGAAGAATAATTTTCAGAAATCTGTTTATGATGAAAAAGATTATGAAGAAATAAAGAAGCAATTTTTGGCTGCCAGACTTAGCGATGAGGTTGACCGAAAACTACGTCAGTATGCTGAAATAATGGATGCCCCGTTGGCCGTTCGGTCTTCAGGCTTATTCGAAGATAGCCTTTTGCAGCCTTTCGCAGGGGTTTTTTCAACTTTCGTGTTACCCAATAATCATCCCAATCCGGAGGTGCGTTTCAATCAGCTGGCTTCTGCTGTGAAGCTGGTTTATGCCTCTATTTTCAGTCCCACCGCCCGGGCGTATTTTAATGCTGTGCATTACAAGATTGATGAGGAAAAAATGGCAGTGATTATTCAGAAGCTGGTAGGTCAGAAAGCTCATCATCGGTTTTATCCCCATGTGAGTGGTGTTGCTCAATCATATAATTACTACCCGTTTTCTTATATGAAGCCTGAAGACGGTTTTGCTGTTATTGGTGTAGGGCTAGGAAAGTATGTGGTCGGAGGCGAGAAGGCTTGGCGCTTTTGCCCTCGTTTCCCAAATCTTGAATTAAGTTCTCTGGGCGATCAGATTAAAGATTCACAGGATTATTTTTATGCCGTGGATCTGGAAGAAAATGAATCCTCCCTGCATGAAGGAGGTGAGGATACTTTTATTCGGAAGCTTGATATTTCAGAGGCAGAGGAGGATGGCAATCTTAAGCATTGTGCCATGGTTTATGATATTAATAACGACCGTCTTTCAACCGATTTTTCTATTCGCGGCCCGCGGGTAGTTAATTTTGCCAATATATTGAAGTACGACCTTGTACCATTGCCACATACCCTCGATGTTTTGCTGCGTTATTTCAGAGAGGCTATGGGAGCCCCTGTTGAAATAGAATTTGCTCTGGATTTGGATGAAGCACCTAACGGGCATCCAACCTTATGGTTATTGCAAATAAAACCGTTGATACGTATCGAAAATCATTTGGATGTTGATTTCTCCGAAGTTGTGGATGAGCGGATTATTCTTAAGTCAGAAAAAGGAATGGGGAACGGACAATATAAGCATATTCATGATCTTGTATTTATGGATGTCAGCAAATTTGACAGGACAAAAACAAGGGAGATGGCTGTTGAAATGGCAGAACTCAATAGAAAGATGGAGAAAGAAGGGAAAGAATATGTTCTTATTGGGCCTGGTCGATGGGGAACACAAGATCCGTTCACCGGAATTCCAGTTTACTGGTCACAAATATCTCAGGCCAGGGTTATTGTGGAAATTGGGTTGCCCGATTTTCCACTGGACGCTTCTTTAGGATCTCACTTTTTTCATAATGTAACATCTATGAATGTTGGCTATTTTTCTGTTAACAGAGAAACAGATCAGGAATTTGTTGATCTGGATTTTCTTCAATCATTGGAATATGTTGAGAATACAGGGTATTTCAAGGTAGTTCACTTTGAAAAACCACTTACCGTTTTGATGGATGGGAAGACGCAAAAAGCAGTAGTTATGTGGAATTGAAGTGGAAAAAGAGATTATTAGAAGTTGGAGAAACCATGTAGGATTGATATTCCATATTTTAACAAGAAACATTCTTGTGAGCCAAATTAGCTTAAATCAGCAGAGCGGTGTCATTACGATAAGAGGGGACACGAAATAGGGAGAATCAGTCTCTTTAAAATAATAAGTTTCTCCTGAAAATAGTGAATATGGATTTAAAAAAAGCAGTCCGTTGAAATGCTCAACGGACTGTTTTTATTTTTTACATGAGGTTTATTATAACTTACTAATTCCCTCAGTCTGAACACTTCGATCCACTTTCTTTATTAAGCCTTGAAGTACTTTGCCGGGACCGATTTCAGTGAAATGGTCACCCCCGTCTGCCAGCATATTCTGTACTGTCTGAGTCCATTTCACCGGAGCGGTAAGCTGGGAAACCAGGTTTGTTTTAATGCTTTCCGGATCAGTTTGTGGCAGCGCATCTACATTCTGGTAAACCGGACAAACCGGGATTTCAAACTTGGTATTTTGGATTGCATCGGCCAGTTCGGTACGTGCAGGTTCCATCACTGGTGAGTGGAATGCTCCGCCTACAGGTAATTTCAAGGCTCTTTTGGCTCCTTTTTCTTTTAGCAGTTCGCAGGCTTGGTCAATCCCCTCAAAGGTTCCGGAAATTACCAGTTGTCCGGGACAATTATAGTTTGCAGGAACTACTACCTCCTCAATTACAGAGCAAACCTCTTCTACAGTGGTATCATCAAGTCCCACAATTGCAGCCATGGTTGAAGGCTTTATTTCACACGCTTTTTGCATGGCTGACGCTCGCTGTGATACCAATTTTAGCCCGTCCTCAAATGAAAGGGCTCCGGCAGCTACCAGTGCCGAAAATTCTCCCAGAGAGTGTCCTGCAACCATTTCGGGCTGGAAGTTGGTGCCCAGTGTTTTAGCCAGAATAACGAAGTGTAAGAAAATGGCCGGCTGGGTTACATTCGTTTGTTTCAGGTCTTCGTCGGAACCTTCGAACATGAGGTCGGTAATGCGAAACCCTAAAATTTCGTTGGCTTTTTCAAAAAGATCCTTGGCCATGGGATTGTTTTCGTAAACATCTTTTCCCATTCCAACGTATTGGGCGCCCTGTCCGGGAAATACGTATGCCTTCATTTTTTGTTGGTTTTGATGAATTTACATTTTTTGAAGTGCAAATATACAATATTAATAAACTATTAAGTAACCTAAAGGTTAACAAATGAGAACTTGATTTTTTATATCAGGGCATAGCCGATCTGCATTATCCTGATATCGGGTTGCCTTTCAAGAGGTGGTTTTGATTCGAAATCATGTTAATATAAAATTAAGAAACAAGTATGGCAATGAGATAAACTATAATCGGTATTTGAATCCCAATCAGGTTTTAACCGATCATGAAAAGAAGGGTAACAGTAGGGACTAATTTTATTAAAAGTATTTTTAACCAAATATTTACAAGATTTTTTCAGGTTATATTATGTATTTTCAATTGAAAATTAGTACTTTTGCACCGCTTTTTTGTGCATAGGTGCGAAAAATGTTGAAAATCAGGGAGATTTTTAATGTAAAAAGACTACCTTTGCAACCCGTTTTAAGAGAGTAAATTAAGTTTAAAACAATTGTTTATATGCCAACAATTCATCAGTTAGTAAAGAAGGGACGGAAGAAACAGGTGGAGAAAAGTAAGTCTCCTGCGTTGAATTCATGTCCGCAAAGACGGGGTGTTTGTGTGAGAGTTTACACCACAACACCTAAGAAACCAAACTCAGCCATGCGTAAGGTGGCTAGGGTAAGATTAACCAACGGAAAAGAGGTGAACGCCTATATTCCCGGAGAAGGTCATAACCTGCAGGAGCACTCAATTGTATTGGTACGCGGAGGCAGGGTAAAAGATCTGCCTGGTGTTCGTTATCACCTGGTTCGCGGAGCACTTGATGCTTCAGGAGTTGAGGGACGTACACAGCGTCGTTCCAAGTATGGGACAAAACGTCCTAAGAAATAATTTTAATTTCACTGTTTGGTCTTTGTTTATTGGTTTGTAAACAAAGGTTGAGTAAATGGTCGTGAGACCGTTGAAGACACGGATACAACCAATAAAAAAGCTAATAAACAAAAAGAAGAGATGAGAAAAAGTAAACCAAAGAAGAGAATTATTCTTCCCGATCCGAAGTTTAATGACACCATGGTGACTCAGTTTGTAAATAACATGATGTACGACGGAAAGAAGTCGATCGCTTATGGTATTTTTTATGATGCGCTGGATCGTTTTGCTGATAAAGCTGAAAAGGAGGGAAAAACTCCCCTTGAGATGTTTAAGAAAGCATTGGAAAATATAACACCTGCAGTTGAGGTTAAGAGTCGTCGTGTTGGAGGTGCTACCTTTCAGGTGCCTACTGAGATTCGTCCTGACAGGAAGTTGTCGGTAAGTATGAAAAACCTGATTGCATACGCTCGTAAACGTAGTGGTAAATCGATGGCCGAAAAACTGGGAGCTGAAATTGTTGCTGCATATAATCAGGAAGGCGGAGCCTTCAAAAGAAAAGAGGACATGCACAAAATGGCTGAGGCTAACCGTGCATTTGCCCACTTTAGATTTTAAACTTAACTAAATAAAAGGAAACCTTAAATATGGCAAAGGCAGACTTAAAATATACCAGAAACATCGGAATCATGGCGCACATTGATGCCGGTAAAACAACTGCTACTGAGCGGATTTTGTTTTACACCGGTATGACTCACAAAATTGGTGAGACGCACGATGGTTCTGCTACGATGGACTGGATGGAGCAGGAGCAGGAGAGAGGTATTACTATTACTTCCGCTGCCATTACCACCAATTGGAAATACAACAACGAAGATTATAAAATTAACATTATTGATACTCCGGGACACGTGGATTTTACCGTGGAGGTAGAGCGTTCGCTTAGAGTTCTTGATGGTGCAGTTGCTGTATTTTGTGCAGTAGGTGGAGTTGAACCACAGTCAGAAACCGTATGGAGACAGGCCAATAAGTATGGTGTTCCCCGTATGGGTTTTGTGAATAAGATGGATCGTTCGGGAGCTAACTTTTTTGAGGTGGTTCGTCAGGTTAAAGAAGTACTTGGAGCCAATCCCGTGCCGATTCAGGTGCCTATTGGTGCTGAAGAGGATTTTCGTGGTGTAGTTGACCTTCTCGAAAACAAAGCTGTTGTATGGTTTGACGATGATGTGCTTGGTGCTCGTTACGAACTTCAGGACGTACCTGCCGATATGGTGGACGAAGTAGAAGAGTGGCGCGGAAAACTGATTGAGTCAGTAGCGGAGTATGATGATGCCTTAATGGAGCGTTATTTCGAAGATCCTGAATCTATTACCAAAGAGCAGTTGCTGGAAGTACTGCGTAAGGCTACCATCGATATGAAGATCGTTCCGATGCTTTGTGGTTCGGCTTTCAAAAATAAAGGTGTTCAGCGTTTGATTGACGCGATTATCGGCTTCCTGCCTTCGCCTGTTGATGTAGCTGAAATTGAAGGTATCAATCCTAGAACAGGAAAAGAAGAGAGTCGTGCTACTGACGAAGATGCTCCCTTTACAGCACTTGCCTTTAAAATTGCTACCGATCCGTTTGTGGGTCGACTGGCCTTTATGCGTGTTTACTCCGGAAAAATTGACTCAGGTTCCTATGTATGGAATTCTCGTACCGAAAAGAAAGAGCGGATCGCACGGCTTTATCAGATGAAGTCCAATAAGCAATTGCCCAGGGATACCATCTCAGCCGGAGATATCTGTGCAGGAGTTGGATTTAAAGATATTCGTACCGGTGATACCCTGTGCGACGAAAAACATCCCATTGCACTGGAATCAATGGAATTTCCTGAACCGGTAATCGGTGTTGCCGTTGAACCAAAGAGTCAGAAGGATATGGATAAGTTGGGAGCCGGACTGTCCAAGTTGGCCGAAGAGGATCCTACTTTCCGCGTAGTTACTGATGAAGAAAACGGACAGACCGTAATTAGCGGTATGGGAGAACTTCACCTTGAGATTATTATTGATCGTCTGAAGCGTGAATTTAAAGTTGAATGTAACCAGGGACGGCCCCAGGTTAACTATAAAGAGGCAATTAAGCAAACAGTGCAGCACCGGGAAGTGTTTAAGAAGCAGACCGGTGGTCGCGGTAAATTTGCTGATGTAATCGTTAAAGTCGGTCCTGCTGACGAAGAGAAGGAAGGTCTTCAGTTTATCGACCTTGTTAAAGGTGGTAATATTCCAAAGGAATTTATCCCTTCTGTTGAGAAAGGCTTTAAAGACGCCATGAAGAATGGTGTTCTGGCAGGTTTTAATGTTGACAGCCTTAAAGTTGAGCTGCTAGACGGATCTTTCCACCCTGTGGACTCTGATCAGCTTTCATTTGAAATAGCCGGTCGTCAGGCATTTAAAGCCGCCTGTATGAAAGCCAAACCTGTGTTGCTCGAGCCTATTATGAAAGTGGAAGTGGTAACTCCTGAAGAATACATGGGAGATGTTATTTCCGATTTCAATAAGCGTCGCGGACAGGTGGA
>CAYOFH010000037.1:4728-26652 GCA_964403175.1 uncultured Marinilabiliaceae bacterium | reverse complement strand
TTATATGATTTATCTTAAATCTTATATCTAAAAATCTAGCGATCTATTGTGTTGTATCGTGAATGTGAAAATACGAAATGTGTAGCAAATTGTGTAGTAAACAAAAAAGCCACTCACAGAAGTCCTCTGTAAGTGGCTTGTTATCAATGTGGGCCCAGTAGGGCTTGAACCTACGACTCCCTGATTATGAGTCAGGTGCTCTAACCAGCTGAGCTATGGGCCCGGCAGCAGGACTTATTTTTTTTGCCTGAGCGGATGCAAAAATACAAAACCGTACTGAATATTCAAACTTAAAAACACAAATAAAAAGGCAAATTAGATTTATCCTTCAGTCTTTGTTATTTTTGGTGCTTCAAAAGAAGCTGTTTATGAAAATAAAAAACATAATATTTGACCTGGGAAATGTCCTCATTCCTCTTGAGCGAGAGGCTGCAAGGGCTGCATTTAGTCAGTTACTATCAGAAGATCATAAGCAAACAGATGTTTTTTCTTTTAAAACCCTGGACGCTTTTATTGATTATGAAACCGGGATAATTTCTTCTGGAGAATTTATTGAAAATATCCGGATTTTTTTTCGGGATGAAGTTTCAGATGAAGAAATTACTCTTGCCTGGAATAGAATAATTGGCAATTTCCCGCCCGATCATGTGGAGATGCTTCAGAGATTGGGAAACCATTATCGTCTTTTTGTTCTCAGTAACACCAATGAAATCCATGCAGGAAAATACGAAAAAGAGGTTCCCGGGATAGAGCATCTGGGAGACCTCTTTGAAAAGCTTTATTATTCCCACATTATGGGTTTACGCAAACCTCAGCCTGAAATATATGAGAGGGTGCTGATGGAAAACGGGTTAAATCCTGCTGAAACATTATTTGCCGATGATCTGGCCGAAAATATTAAATCAGCAGCGAAACTTGGTATTCAGACGCTTCATGTAACTCCGGGACTTGATCTGCCCGGCTGGTTCAGGGAATTTAACAGAAAATAAAATTTTACTATTTTTTCACCAGTACCCAGACATCTTCTTTTCCCGGCTGTGTGCGTTCCTGTTCCATTATATTGATGGCTTCCTTCTTATCGGAAAAGCCCATGTATGAAACTTTGTAGAAATCACTGTTTTCTCCCCAGTTACGCATGATCACTTGTGAATTGAATCCTTTATCGGATAACTCTTTTTTAAATGATTCAGCATTATCCTGGCTTGAGAAACTACCTGCAATAAGGAAATACTTATCTGGTTCTTGTGGGACTGGCTCTGGTTCGGGTTCTTCAGCTTTTTGTGCAATGGTATCAGGCTCAGGAGGCGGAGCAACTTTCTGAACAGGTTCTTTTTCAGGAGGTTCTTTTTTATCCTTACAAGCTGCTGTGATTACCAGTAATGCTGTAGCCAATAAAAAAATCTTCTTCATAATTGTGAAATTAGTTTGCTTAAAAGGCTCAAATCAGGCTTAAATATTGCAATTTAAAAAAATAAAGTTACAAATAAAGCTATTATTTGACCAACTTTGCAAAAAAATCAATCCACAAATTTATATCCCACCCCTTTAATTGTCCGGATGTGGTCTTGTCCTATTTTTTCACGTAATTTTCTTATGTGAACATCAATGGTTCTATCTCCTACTACTATGTTATCACCCCACACCGAGGTATAGATTTCATCGCGGGTAAAAACCCTGTCCGGTTTGGAGGCAAGGAGAAGAAGCAATTCGAATTCTTTCTTTGGTAACGACAGGTTTTTGTCTCCAGAAGTCACCATATATTTTTCACGGTCAATAACTAAGTCCCCGACAGTAATTTTATTGTCTTCTTTTGGTTCTTCTTCCTGAGTGGAGTGTGAGTATCGTTTAAGGAGTGCCTTGACCCGCGATATCAGGACTTTTGGTTTGATAGGTTTAGTTATATAATCGTCTGCTCCTGCGTCGAATCCTGCAATCTGGGAATAATCTTCACCCCGTGCAGTAAGAAATATGACTAAGGTATTTTTAAGATCCGGAATTTTCCGCAGTTCTTCGCATGTTTCTATGCCATCCATGCCCGGCATCATGACATCCAGTACAATTAAATGAGGGTTTTCGGCCTGTGCTATTTTCAAACCGTCCTGTCCGTTGTTTGCGGTGAGCACAGTAAAGCCTTCTTTTTTCAGGTTATACCCGACAAATTCCAGAATGTCGGGTTCATCGTCCACCAAAAGGATTTTGTAGTTTGATGATTCGTTCATGGTTATTAATTCGTTAGGTTTGTTCAATTTTTTATTCTCTATAATCTAATTTCTGAATTCAGGCCTTCTCCATAGTAAAAGTAAATGACGTTCCTTTTCCCGGAGTACTGTTTACATTGATGGTTTGTTTATGTGCTTCAATAATATGTTTTACAATTGCCAGTCCCAGACCGGTTCCTCCCTGTTCACGTGAGCGGCTTTTGTCAGTACGGTAAAAACGTTCAAAAACCCTTGGAAGATCCCTTTCTGAAATTCCGATTCCGTTGTCGCGCACTTCCACCAGTACGAGATTATCCATATCATAAAAGCTTACCGTGGTATGACCTCCTTCTTTGCCGTAATTAATGGAATTTACAATCAGATTGCTGATTACCTGAAACATCCGTGGTTTATCTCCTTTTACCAGAGTGTTTCGGTCGGCGCTGCGCCCAAATTTTAGTTTGATGTTTCGCTTTTCGGCACGTACTTCCTGTAAATCAAAAACCTCTTCTACAAGTTGGTAGATGTTGAATTTGGAGATATTCAGTTCCAATTCGCCTGATTCGAGTTTTGAAATAGCTTCCAGATCCTCAATAATGGAAATCATCCGGTCTATACTTCTTTCGGTTCTCTCCAGATATAACATATTGATTCCGGGGTCGTCGATGCCACCTTCCAGGAGGGTAAGTATATATCCCTGAATATTAAAAATAGGAGTTTTCAATTCGTGTGATACATTTCCAAGAAATTCTCTGCGGTATTTCTCCAGTTGACGAAGCTGCTGAATCTCCATTGTTTTGCCTTTCATCCATTCTGCCACCTCCCGGTTTACCTGTGAGAAAATGTCATTCTCATTTCCGGAGTTTTCTTTTATTCCCGGTTTGAAGTTGTGGATAGATTTATAGATAGGTTTTATTTTGGCATAAATAAACAGGCTGATGAGGTGGTTAACTGCAGAAAAAGCGATTCCGGTAAACAGTGGAATGGTAATTAACAAGGAAACAACCAGGCTGGGGCTGAAATAATTAATCAGAAAAAACAGTAATGCAAGAATCAGGAAAGTAATGGTAATATATCCAACAATTCTTTGTGGTGCGATAGACTTCATAAGTATGTAATTATTTCAATGATGTAGTCTTATTTCAATAGTCCGTTAAGTTTTTATAAGAACCTTTGAGTCAGTTATTTGCAAACAAAAGGGTTTTTGTGTTAAAATGCAGATTTTCAAAATTATATGATTTATCTTACATCTTACATCTTACATCTAAAAATCTAACGGTCTATTGTTATTTAACCTGTGTTCTTTTTCTCATTGAAAAACTTTTGTTATATCTGTGTGCAGGACAAATTTATATGAAAAAGGTTAGTAGCTGTCAAATAAAAATGATTATTCGATATGTTAATTTTCTGTTAAGTAGCCGGAAGTGCTGAAAACATTAAAATTAACCTTAAATTTGAGGAAAAATAATAGGGAAACCTAACAAAAAATTAATATTCGGTTCGGAAAAGATCCATCGCCGGGGACTATTTTTGCAGTCAAAACATACAGGAATATGACACTTGTCTGGACTATTGCCATTGTACTCTCGTTGTTGGCCGTTATTGATCTGATAGTAGGAGTGTCCAATGATGCCGTAAATTTTCTAAATTCTGCTATTGGGAGCAGAGTGGCTTCACGTCGCACCATTTATTGGATTGCTGGTATCGGGGTATTGTTGGGAACTTTCTTTTCTGCCGGCATGATGGAAGTAGCCCGTAAAGGGGTGATTTATCCTCAGAATTTCTATCTAACGGAACTGATGATAATTTTTCTGGCCGTGATGATTATTGACATTATTCTAATTGATACATACAACACGCTGGGTTTTCCTACATCCACCACCATCGCTGTTGTCTTTGAGCTTACAGGAGCAGCCCTGGCCATTGCCCTTGTAAAGTCGGGTGGCTCACTTTCAGGGGATTCAGTTATTTCCGATTATATTAATACAGGAAGAGTCTTTCTATTGTTTTCCGGGATTCTGGTCTCCATCCTTTTTGCATTTTTGACAGGTGCCATTGTTCAGTTCTTTTCGCGTATTGTTTTTTCTTTCAGATATCACGGTCGTTTTCGGTTTTTATTTGCCCTGTTCGGTGCGTTGTCTGTTTCAGCCATTCTGTTTCTGATATTCAAGAAAGGCATAGAAGTTTCATCTATTTGGGATTATCCGTTGGTTCTATGGTCGGGCGATTATCCGTTTTTTTCTTTTCTGATGATTTTTGCCTCAATCTTTTTCCTTTTATATCTTCCTGGGTTATTGTTCCAGATTGATATTCCGCGGGTAGTGGTATTGTTTGGCACATTTGCTCTGGCTTTATCCTTTGCCGCCAACGACCTTGTGAACTTCATCGGCCTTCCGCTGGCAGGAATAGAAAGTTTTCGTGCTTTTCTGACTTCCGGCGCAAACGTTTCACCGGAATCTTTTGACCTGGCTTTTTTGAGCGATGACTGGCTGCGCGATCATGGTTTTCAGGATTGGATTTATGCTGCCTTTTTCCTGGGATCAGGAATCATTATGATTCTGACTTTGTTTTTTTCCCGAAAAGCACGTTCCGTTACCGAGACAGAGGTTTATCTGGGGCGTCAGCAGGCGGGGCAGGAACATTTTGAGCCATCACAATTGTCACGTACCCTGGTTCGTCACTTTCTGAGATTTTACAAAAAGGCAGATGTGCTTTTGCCCGGAAGAGTTCATCAGTTCATTTCCGGGCAATATCAGCGGAGTGCCGGGCAGAACACCGGGAAAAGCGTGGATGAGGTGATTTATTTTGATACTTTACGAGCATCAGTAAACCTTGTGGTTGCCAGTATTCTCATAAGTCTGGGAACCTATTGGGGTTTTCCGCTGTCGACCACATTTGTGGTTTTTATGGTGGCCATGGGTACATCGCTTGCTGACCAGGCATGGGGGCGGGAAAGTGCGGTATATCGTATTTCAGGAGTTTTATCCATACTTGGAGGCTGGTTTATTACGGCATGTCTGGGGTTCTTGGGGGCATTTATTCTTACATTGCTGTTATGGTGGGGTACCTGGATTGCCATGATTGCAGCATTGGTGTTCATGGTAATATATCTGGTAAAGAGCACTCAGTACCATAGAAAAAAACAACAGGAAAGGCAGCATTTCAAACAGGAAATCAGTAACGAAATTGCCCAGAATATCGGGTGGATGCGTAATGCCGGGAGCGATACAGTACGAAAGATGTTACTTGAGTCATCCAAAATATATCTTTTGCTTGTTCAGGGACTGCTGGATGAGGATGAGCTTAAATTACTTGAGGTTAAGGAAAAAACGGAAGGGCTAAAGGCTCGTGTTAAGGGGGCTAAAACAGAGTTTTTCAGGGCAATGAGTAAAATGCCTGAAGGGTCACAGGATCCCGGACAGTTTTTTATTCAGGCACTAGACTATCTTACTGAGTTAACAAATACCCTTCTGGCCATGGTGATTCCGGCGTATGATCATGTGAAAAATCAGCATAAAGGTCTGGTCGAATATCAGCGGGAGGATCTTACGGGTATTCTTGATGAGACAACTGCCTTTTTTAATTTTATGGTGTATGTGGAAAAGGATAAAAAGTTTACCATGTTGCCCGAACTGATGCAGAGGCAACAAGCACTTTTCTCTTTGATTGAAAGTTTTCGTCTTCATCATATCCGGCAAATCCGGTCGGGTCATGGGAAAACGCGTATTAATATTATTTATATGGAACTGTTGGGCGAAACACGCAACCTGGTTACCTATTCTGTCAATCTGGTAAAGTCGTTGAAAAGTTTTTTTGAGTAGTTTTGGATTGGGAATCATATAACAATAGATCGTTAGACTTTTAGATATAAGATTTAAGCTAAATCATATAATATTAATAATCTGCACTTTAAGACAAGAATTCACTCGCTTGCAAACGCTTGAACTTCAGGATTTTTCAAAAGGTTAACGAAGTATTGATATAAGGGATTGATGAAAAAATCATTTGAATGAAGATGACTGCGGATTAATTATGCATGGTTAGTTTTAATCAATCCAATATGTTTAAGCAATATCTTTATCCCCTGAGTTGGGCAGTTTAATTTTTAAAGGGGCCGGTCTGGGCCTTTTTTGGAACCTGATTGTGGGGTTGATTGGTGGTGTTATAGGAGGTGCTTTATTTGAATTTCATGGATTTCATGGGGATAGTGTTTCCCGGCAGCTGATTGCTGCTACTGTGGGTGCCATTATTTTTTTATGGATTGCTTCACTGCTAAATAGAAAATAACCAGTTTTTAGGATTAATTTAATAATGTCCTTGTTGCTTTTAGTCATAAATTGGGTTGACATTGTAAGCTAAAAAAGGAGAATATTGAATAGTTTTCCGTAGATAACAATAATTTTGCTAAAAAAATTCTTATATGCTTTTGGATGGATTCCTGATTGTCTTGCTTTTGTTGTGCGTGGTTCTTTTGATGATGCTGATTCTTCGAACTGGACAAAATAAAAATATTGATTTGCAAAATTCCATCCGGCAGGTAATGAGAGAGGAGCTTAGAGATAATCGTTCTGAGCTTGGCAATGCTTTGGGACAAAACCGCCAGGAACTATCTCATAATCTTGAACGGCTGACTTCTACTTTGCAGGAGCAGCTTTTAAAAATGCAGGAGGGAATGAATACCAACGCCTTCTCAAATCGTCAGGAATTGGCGCAATCTCTTAAGAACTTCGGAGAGTCGTTTACCCAAAATGTTACCGAGTTTAAAAATCTGCAAAAACTGCGTTTCGACGATATGGCCCGCAAACAGGATGACTTGATTAAATCTACGGAAAACCGCCTTGAAAAGATGCGCGAAACGGTGGATGAAAAGCTTCACAAAACATTGGAGGAAAGGCTGGGGCAGTCATTCAAACTCGTGACCGAGCGATTGGAAGCTGTACGTGAGGGATTGGGGGAAATGAAAAGTATGGCGGGCGAAGTTGGAGATCTTAAGCGTGTACTCAGCAACGTTAAAACGCGCGGAGTGCTTGGGGAAATTCAACTGGGTAACATCCTTGAACAGATAATGGCTCCCGAACAGTACGTTAAAAATGTAAAAACGAAACGTGATGCTTCAGGCCATGTGGAATATGCCATAAAACTTCCCGGGCAGGATAACAACGGAGAACCGGTATATATGCCTGTAGATGCTAAATTTCCCCAGGAAGATTATGCCCGACTTCAGGAAGCTTTCGATGAAGGCGATGTTGAGGCTATGGCATTGGCAACAAAACGACTGATTGTTGCTGTTAAGAAATCTGCAGCCGATATTCGTGATAAGTATCTTGATCCACCATATACCACTGATTTTGGTATTTTGTTTCTGCCGGTTGAAGGACTTTATGCCGAAGTGGTGCGGCAACCCGATTTGGTTGCAGTACTACAGCGGGACTTCAAAGTAATTGTAACAGGCCCTACAACCCTTGCTGCCATGCTTAACAGTCTGCAAATGGGTTTCCGGACACTGGCCATCCAAAAGCGCAGCAGCGAAGTTTGGGAAATTCTTGGTGCAGTAAAAACGCAGTTTGGAGAATTTGGCAGAGTGCTCCGGAAAGCCCAGGAACGAATTAACCAGGCCAATAATGAAATTGAAACCCTGGTAACGACCCGCACAAATGTTATGATGCGGAAGCTCAGGAAAGTGCAGGAATTACCTGCCGAAAAGAGTAAGGAGTTAATGGAAACGCTGGAAGAAAATGATGGAGAATAGAAAATTAATATCTTATACTCAATAATTTTTTGTAATTTTAATTTACTGAATAACAGACTATTGTTGTTGAGTCGCTGTTTTTTAATGAGAAATCTATCATTGCCAATGGTTCGTTAAACTCTTGTAATTGTCTAATAATTAATTGCTGAAATGTTCAGAGGTGTTTGCGTTAATTGGCATATTATCAAGACTTTAGGAGACGTCTTAAATCTAAAAATCTAACCATCTATTCTTATGCCTAACCCTTTTCGAAAATACCTCCAGGGACTTTCGGCTCTTGTTTTTCCGGAAATATGTAAGGGCTGTGGTGAATCTCTAGTTTCGGGCCGTACGGCCATATGCCGCAAATGTGAGTCTGAGATGCCCCGCACCTACTTCGAGAAGGTTCCCGGAAACCCGGCAGAACAGCTCTTCTGGGGGAGGGCAAAGATCGAATTTAGTACCTCTTTGTTTTTTTACCGGAAAGGAGAACTTCTCCAGCAGCTCATTCACCAGCTTAAATATAAAAGAGATAAAAACGCAGGTGTCTACCTGGGACAAATTGCCGGGCGGGTGTTGCTGAAAGAGGAGCTGGCGGGGAAAATTGACTGCATTGTGCCGGTGCCTTTACACCCCAAAAAAGAAAGGCTCAGGGGTTACAATCAAAGTAAGATCATTGCAGGTGGAATAAGTGAAATCACTAAAGTGCCGGTCAACACGGAGTCTGTAATCAGAACGGTGCATTCCGAAAGTCAGACCCGGCGGGGACGCTATGAAAGGTGGCAAAATGTGGAAGGAATATTTAAAGTCCTTCATCCCCATCATTTTCATAACCGGCATTTGCTGATTCTGGATGATGTGGTTACCACAGGTGCCACCATTGAAGCTCTTTGTGCCGCATTTTCCGAAGTTGAGAACGTCAGATTATCGGTATTAACTATCGGTATTGCTGTCGGATAATTTAATAATTCAATGCCTTACCTGTGGCTGCCAGGAAAATATCCAGCGACCGCAACTTTTCTTTGATGGCAATGAGCTTGTCAAGTCTGATAAATCCGATTTTGTAGTGATACCTGGGGCCGTGATATTCCTCCGATACCGATTTGAATTCAAAGCTTTTAAGCACTTCCGGGTTGCTGTACCTCAAATAAACTTCGATGGCACCCTCCTTGAAATATTGGAAGCCTTTAAAATAGTTTGCCTTTTTATATTCATAGCGGTAATAATGTCCCAGAGCAGTAATATCCGACAGCACTGCTGACCCTGTAGGATGGCCGCCGGCTCCTTTGCCAAACATAAATTGCTTATCATAGGCCACTCCTTTTATCACCACGCCGTTGAATTCATCTTCTACGTTGTAGATGTATTTATCACGGGTCACAAGCCGGGGTAATACAAAAAGGGCTATCTTTTTATCGCGCAGCCGTTCCACTTGTCCCACGAGCTTTATTTTGTAGCCTTTTTCACGAGCATAGTTAATGTCAAACTCAGAAATATTGGAAATACCGTAGTTGAGAACATCATCAGGTGACACCACTACCCCAAAACTGTGCATGGTAAGGATAATGAGCTTGAAAAGAGAATCGAAGCCATCCACATCAAAGGTAGGATCGGACTCTGCAAATCCCAGTTCCTGAGCTTTTTTCAGTGCATCTGAATAGCTCTCATTATTGTCAAAAATCTTAGACAGAATAAAGTTGGATGAACCGTTAAGAATTCCCGTCACCGAGAGCAGCAAATCGTTGTCGTAATACTCTTCAAGGTTACGAATGACGGGAATACTGCCACAGGCGGAAGCTTCATACAGCAGAGATACATTATTCTCCCTGGCGAGAGATACCATTTCGCTTAGGTTTTCGGCAAGCATTTTTTTGTTGGCCGACACTACATTTTTACCGTTTTGTAAAGCCTTTTTTACAATAAAATAGGCATCATCCGCATTGTCAATTAATTCTACAATGGTGTTGATGCCTTCGTTATTCAGGATTTCATCCGGGTTGTAACAAAACATTTCGTCAGGAAGCGATCTTTTCATGTGTCGTTTCACACATATCATTTTTACTTTGGCATCCAAAGCGGGGCTTTTTTCAAGCACATCATGGAGGCCCTGACCAACAACACCAAATCCAAAAAGACCGATATTTAATTTTTGCCTTGACATTTTTCTTTAGTTTTTGCGGAAGTGAATGAGATAAAAAGGTTCTGATTCCCGGGAAAATCCCCGGATACCAGAACCAATATTCGTTGTAATCAAAGGTACGAACTATTTACCAACTTTTTCAAAAGCTGAAGACAAGTCTGTTTTAATGTCGTCGATGTGCTCGATACCAACCGACACTCTCAAAAGACCGGGCTCTATTCCTGCAGCTTTTTGTTCCTCAGGCGACAGCTGTTCATGGGTGGTAGAACTCGGATGGATGATGAGTGTCTTGGCATCTCCCACGTTTGCCAGATGGCTGACCAGCGACAGATTGTTGATAAACTGGTCTGCCGTTTCGCTGGCTCCTTTGATTTTGAAGGTTAACACACCACCAAAGCCTCGCTTCAGGTATTTTTTTGCCAGTTCATGATATGGGCTTGATTTTAATCCGGGATATTTGACATACTCAACCTGTGGATGATTTTCGAGCCATTGTGCCAGTTCCAGTGCGTTTTGAACAGTCCTGTCAACTCTTAACGATAAGGTTTCCAATCCCTGCAGCAACAGGAATGCATTGAACGGACTCAAAGCGGGGCCAAAGTCACGGAGACCTTCCACACGTGCACGGATAGCAAAGGCAATGTTTCCAAACGGACCGTCGGCACCAAATACTTCCCAGAACTTCAGTCCGTGATAGCTTTCTGATGGTTCTGTAAAAGCCGGGAATTTGCCATTGCCCCAGTTGAAGTTTCCTCCGTCAACGATAACGCCTCCGATGGACGTTCCATGACCACCAATCCATTTGGTGGCAGATTCTACCACTACATTAGCGCCGTGCTCCAGAGGACGGAAGAGGTATCCGCCTGCACCAAAGGTGTTGTCAACGATCAGTGGAATGCCGTGTTTGGCAGCAATCTGACCTAGTTTTTCGAAATCAGGAATGTTAAACCTCGGATTTCCGATGGTTTCAACATAAAGTGCCTTGGTATTTTCGTCAATTTTGGCTTCATAGTCGGCGGGATCATCAGTTTCCACGAACTTGACCTGAATACCCATACGTTT
This sequence comes from uncultured Marinilabiliaceae bacterium, assembly GCA_964403175.1. Lineage (GTDB taxonomy): Bacteria > Bacteroidota > Bacteroidia > Bacteroidales > Marinilabiliaceae > Marinilabilia. The sequence continues at coordinate 15,524 of CAYOFH010000037.1, read as the reverse complement.
GAACTGCACCTTAAACTGATTATAAGTCCCGCCATAAAGATTGGAGGTGGCCACCAAATTATCCCCGGTCTCCAGGAAGTTGGTAATGGCAATAAACTGGGCTGCCTGTCCGGAAGCTACAGCCACCGCAGCAACCCCGCCTTCAAGAGCGGCAATGCGTTTTTCAAACACATCGGTGGTCGGATTCATGATACGGGTGTAGATATTACCAAATTCTTTCAGCCCAAAGAGATTGGCCGCGTGATCCGAATCGTTAAATACGTACGAGGTGGTTTGGTAAATGGGCACTGCCCGTGAGTTGGTGGTTGGATCCACTTCTTGTCCTGCATGTAGCTGCAGCGTTTCAAATTTAAAATCAGACATAGTTTTAAGAATTTATAGGTTAATTAAAAGTAAAAAATTCTATCCGGCTGCGTTGACGCACCGGTATCTGATTTAATTTGAATGCAAATTTTATCGGAAAATTTTGGAAAGATACAGATATGATGCGTCAACGAGACTTATGCCATAAACATGGACATTCGTCCCATCATCATACCTGTTGTGGTAGTGAAGGAAATTCCGCAGTTGATTGTTGCGGAATCAGAAATAATATTTTGGGTGTTTTGTTTCATTCAATTAATTATCTCTATGCAAATATGGACAAGTTTATCCACAATTCAAATAGTCAGATGATTTTTTTTTGAATTTTTATTATTTGAATAAGGAAACAGCTTCTTCAGGATTGCTTTGGTTTACTGCCATTAGCAGTTTTTTGTAATTTAAGTAAATACCAATAATTTTTATCGATGACATAAAAAAAAACGAATGATTTCTTATTTTCCAATGTCAAAAGATCGAAAACAATAAAAAAACAGTATTATGAAAAAATTAGTATTCACTTTAACATTGGTAGCAGGATTTGCATTTGCTGCCAGCAATCTTAATGCACAGGATAACTCTGACAATGATCAGAAGCAGGAAACCACCGAAAATGTTCGCTCCGGTTTTGTTGACAGTGATGGAGATGGAGTTTGTGACAATTATGATGGCAAGCGTCCCGGAAAAGGACTTGGTCCGGGGAATGGTAACGGGGAAGGACGTTGTCAGGGGAAAGGACTTGGACGTAGGGGTAATGGACAGGGACGTGGAGGTAACGGGAATTTTACTGATTCCAACAATAACGGTACCTGTGACAATCTGGAAAATGGTACCGGCCGTTTACGTGATGGAAGTGGTAAAGGCCAGGGGAGAAGAAATGCACAAGCGAATTAGCCGTTCATTGAAAAAAGTGTAATTTCGTTGGGGGTATGGTAGATAGTTGTCTGTTATGCTCCCAATGAAAATAACAACCAGCGCAGAAGTTTACATGCACACAAATCTGACAGACAGTTACCTGGTACAACAGGCACGAGATGGGCAAACAGAAGCCTTTTCTGTGCTGGTGGACAGATACCGTCAGAAAGTATTTCAAACCTGCATGGGGTTTGTACATAATACGGATGATGCCGAAGACCTGACTCAGGAAATATTTGTGAAAGCATGGAGTGCTTTGAAATCGTTTGACGGACGGGCTGCGTTTTCCACGTGGCTATACCGGATAGCTGTGAATAGAGCCATTAATCATACGAGGAAAAATAAGCTGAGATCATTTATTGGTTTTAATGATGAGGTAACAGAATCAGGATATTCTGATGATGACGCGGATACTAATCTGCTGCGTAGCGAACAAAGTGCTCAGATAAAAAGTGCCGTTAACCGGTTAAAATCTAATCAGAAAAAAGCATTTGTGTTGTTTTATTATCAGGAGATGAGTCTGATTGAAGTGGCAGAAATTTTAGAAATGTCTCCAAAAGCCACGGAAAGTCTTATTTTCAGAGCCAGAAAAAAATTGCAGGAATTATTGTCCCGATAAAAAGAAGATGATGAATTGTAAAGTTTTTAACAATCAGTTAGCAGTGCTGCATTATACGGACGAAATACCTGTAGAGATGCAGGAGCATATGAAGCATTGTGATTCATGTAGTAAGGTATTTGAGAAAACTCAGATGCTTTTTGACTTTGTGGGAGAAGAAAGATCCCAAAAGGTTTCTCCCTTTGTTACTACACGAATCATGAGTCAAATTGAGCGTGCTGAAAAATCTTCATGGTTCCCACGTCCTGCCCTGATGGCGGCTATGTCAGTGATGGTCTTTATATTGGGATTCTTTGCTTCAAGTCTGTTTTCAAATGCGGGGACACCGGCTCTTGCAGATTCCACCGAAATAATTGCCACGGACTATTTTTTCTCTGAGAATCCGGGTTCTCAATTAGAAGAAATCTGGCTTAATTCTTATACCTATGAGTAAAAAACAGATAATAACTATTATTCTTATTCTGGTAGTCGCATTCGTGGTCGGATGGGCAATAAACAGATGGTGGACTCCTTTTTCCGGTTTCCGGGAGGCGGAAGTGAATAGTGAAACAGGGTTTGGAAATGTATCATCACTGCCGGGAAAGAATGTAGGTGCCGGATTCAACCGAATGGTTAATGTCCTTGATCTTTCAGAAGAACAAATCCGTGTTTTTACAGAAATAGAACGTCAGTATCGTCAACGAATGACTTTTTATATGGAACAGATGGACAGTGTTGACCTGAATATTCTGGAAGAGATAAAGAAAGAAGAACCGGACAGGGAACGGTTAGACTCCCTGGCAGCCAGCACCGGACAAATACAATATTCCCTGAAGAAAGCAACATCAAATCATTTTTTAGAGGTCAAAAGTATCTGTACTCCTGAACAAAGAGAACGTTTTAATGAGGTAATCTCAGATATTGATCAATACAGAAGAGGCCGTGGCCCGGGACATGGACGTCACAGACAGGGAGGCCAGCGAAGAGGATGGAAAAATAGATAGTTTTAGTTTGAAGGGGCCCTCCAAAAAGTCTCTAAAGGCATTGTTTTTACATTTTAGAAGATCATTAATTATGAGATTCTTCACTATGTTCTGAATGACAAAAGCCTCTGAATATATATCTTTTTGGACAGCCTCTTCAAACTTAAATTCCCTGTACTTCCTTATTTTAATATAAGGTAGACCTACCGTCTGCTTCAACTATCATTTATTCAAGTTCCCCGGGAGAGATTTAGAGAGTACTTATTCTCCAGTCTCCACCGGTGTCTTCTGCACACGGCTACGAACTCTAATTGCCAGATTATACATGACAGGAACCATTACTAAAGTAAGGAAGGTTGCCGTGGTAAGGCCAAATATTACTGTCCAGGCCATAGGTCCCCAGAAATCTGCATTGTCTCCTCCGAAATAAATGTTAGGGTCAAGACGGGTAAAAAGACCTGTGAAATCAAAGTTCATTCCGGTTGCAAGGGGCAACAGTCCCAGAACAGTGGTTATGGCAGTCAGCAAAACGGGGCGCAATCTGGTTTTACCGGCTTTTATCACCGATTTGATTTCATCCTGCGGTGACAATCGTTCATTCCCGGATAAATTGAGTTCCATTTTTTTCTCTTTCCGGGTTATATCGATATAGTCAATTAAAACAATTCCGTTATTTACAACAACTCCGGCCAGAGAGACAATTCCCACTCCGGTCATCAGAATAACGAAATCCATATTAAAAGTTCCCAGTCCCATAAATACACCTATGGTGCTGAGCAAAACAGTCACCAGAATAATGGCCGGCTTAGCCACAGAGTTAAACTGGGTAATAAGAATCATTGCTATAAAGGCAATGGCTATCAGTAAAGCTTTAAGTAAGAAGTCGGATGTTTCTTCCTGATCCTCCTGCTCACCCGTCATTTCCCACCGATACCCTGCCGGCAAATCTTCATTTGCCAGGATTTTCCTTATTTCGTCATTGATTTGATTGGCATTGTAACCCTCTATGACATTTGAAGACAGTGTAATTACCCGGGTGTTGTCATTCCTTTTGATATTTTCGTAGGTGGAACCGTAGGAATAATCTGCTACTGCAGAGATGGGAATGTGGTAACCCTGTCCCTCTTTTTCTATTTTTATCTTGAAATTCATTAAAGATGTCACGTCATGACGAAAACGGTCATCTAGGCGCACCATGATATCGTATTCATCTTCACCGTCTTTGTAGGTGTCGGCTTTTACTCCATAGAGTGCTGTGCGCAGGGCTCCGGCAACCATCTGGGTAGAAAGACCCATGCGACGAACCTTGTCCCGGTCGATATGGATTTCCATTTGAGGTTTGTCCATATTGATATCCATTTCCAGGTTCTCAATTCCTTCGATATGGCTGTTGTCAATGGTTTGTTTTATGCTTGAAGCCACATTTACCAGAGGTTCAAACTCGTTTCCGGAGATCTCTATATTAATTGGTTTCCCTACGGGGGGCCCGTTTTCTTCTTTCTCTACAAAGAACTTGGCGCCTGTGTATGTGCGCAGAGTGTCCGACAGCTCTTTCATTATTTTTGATGTGCTGATGCCATCACGATACTGATAATCCCGGAAAGTGATGGTTGTAAGTGCTTTGTTCGGACTTCTGCTGGATTCGAAGAAGTCGCCTTTCCCGTTACCCACATTCACTCCTACAGACTGAACGATATGATCATATGGTTTGAGCGTGGCTTCAATTATTTCTTCTGCTTCGTAGGATATTTCATCGGTTTTATCTATATCAGTTCCCAGTGGTAATTCCATGGTAATGAAAACTGTTTTGGGTTCATTATCAGGAAAGAATATCACAAAGGGATTGATGAGCCCGTAAAAAGCTATAGAAAAGAAAAGCAGCAGAATCATTCCGGTAAATAACCATTTGGAAGTTCTGCGTCCCATGGCTTTTATGAGAGTTTCCTCATACATATGTTCCAACTTGGGTAAGACATTATGCTGAAACTGATAAGCTCCCGGTTTTAGTACATAAATGTTGAGCAGGGAAATGAGGAGAGGCAAAACCAACAGATTACCCCACAGGATGCTTCCCAGGAAATAGCTGATGATGCCGATAAGTGCCATACTTCCGGTGATGAGAAAGAGTTTTCGGTAGTTTTCTTTTTCTTTCCGTGCTTTTTCCCGGATCATAAACTGAAGAGCAAAAACCGGATTCAGCACCAGTGCCACAAAAAGGGAGGAGGCCAAAACAATAATCAGTGTGATGGGCAGATATTGCATGAATTCGCCCATGATTCCGGGCCAGAACAAAAGCGGGAAAAAAGCCGCAAGGGTAGTGGCTGTTGAACTGATGATGGGCATGGCAATTTCGCTCACCCCTTTCTGTACGGCTTTGAATCTGGAATATCCTTCTTCGAAATGCCGGTAAGTATTCTCCACGGCAACAATGGCGTTGTCAACCAGCATTCCTAATGCCATCAATAGGGCAAAAAGGATCATGGTGTTGATGGTGTACCCTGATTCCCCGAGAATCAGGAACGAGATAAACATTGACATGGGAATGGCCAGGCCGGTAAATATGGCATTTCGAAGTCCCATGAAAAGATAAAGCACCACCATAACGAAGAGCATTCCCATGATGATGGAATTCTCCAGATTGCTTATCTGATCGCGGATGTAAACCGATTGATCGTCGGTAACGGTAATGTTTAAATCCTGTGGGATCGTATTATCAGTTTGTTTTCTTTCGATGATGGAAAAAATCTTATCCGTGGCATCCAGGAGATTTTCCCCGCCTTTCTTTATGATAGACAGCGTTACAACCGGTTGTTTGTTGAGCCTTGAAATGGATGAGCGTTCCTCAAAGCCGTCAATGACGCGGGCAATATCTCCAAGATAAACGACTTTCCCTGCCTCACTTTTTACAATGGTGTTTCGGATGTCATCCATGCTTTTATAATCTGCCTCAGTCCGCACCGATCGGCGTGTTCCGTCAACGATGATTTCGCCGGCTCCAATAGTTACATTTTCGCCTAACAGTGCAAATTCAATATCGCTGAACTGCAGATTAGTGTTTTCCAGCTTTCGCGGATCCACGTGTACTTTTATTTCACGCTCGTCTACACCTTTTATATCCGCTTCGCGCACTTCGCGCAGGGATTCAAATTCTTCCTGAAGATCTTCAGCAAACTTCTTCAACTCATAAATGCTGTAATCACCCGAAAGGTTAATGTTGAGAACAGGAAATTCGGAAAAATCCAGATCCTCTGTCATCGGGTCTGTTTCCAGATCTTCGGGGAGCTCGCTTTTGGCTTTGTCAACCTGATCTTTGGTGTCCTGAAGAGCCTTTTGTACTTCCACATCAGTTTCGAATTCCACCAGAATGAGGCTCATATCCTGATACGATGATGAAGACATCTGTTTTACGCCGGTAAGATCCTTAAGCTCCTTTTCAATGGGACGGGTAATAAGGTTCTCAATATCCAGAGGACTGTTTCCCGGATAAGGTGTGGACACCATGATGTAAGGAACCACGATTTCAGGAAACAGCTCACGCTGCATACTGTTGTAGGACATCAATCCTGCAATGAACAGGAAGATCGTGAGTATGAATATGGTGTTTTTGTTTTTTAACGCAGCAACCGTAGGGCCGAATTTTCTTTCCACTTTTTTTTCGGCGTCGCTATCATTATATTCGTTCATTGTGATAGTGTTTGTGCTAATTTATATTTAATGGAGAGTCATCCGTAACCTGTCCGGACCCTTTGGTAATAATATCCATTCCTTCTTCCAGTCCTTTGGTTACCACTGTGTTGTTATTGTCTTTAATTCCTGATGTAATATATTTTTTCCTGGCCACGGGGGTGCCGTTTTCACTTTCAGAGACAATAAAGATAAATTCCCCGTTAAAATCTTTCTTTACCAGTATTGATGGAACCACCAGTGCATCAGGAATGCGTGAAATACGCATTTTCATCTCGCCCATAAGGTTTGGCTGAAGAAGAAGATCAGGATTGTTAAGGTTGGCTCTGATTGAAAAAGTTCTGCTGTCAGGATCTATCACAGCTGAGGTTCTGAAAACCGGGGCTGTCTTCTTCTTCTCAAGTACAGGGAAGAATATTTCGACGGAATCTCCGGAGCTTATCCTGTTTAAATACTCTTCAGATACATCTGCTGTGATATAGACATCTTCAAGATTTACGATGCGTGCAAAGGGAATCGCCGGCCCTGACATTTCGCCTTGTTTTTGCATCAGGTCATCAATGATCCCTGAAATAGGAGCTTTGACAACCGCCATATCCAGCTGGGCTTCCAGTCCCTGGAGCTTTCTCTGCAAAGACATCATATCCGATTCTGCCTGGAGATATTCCACCTCGCTGCCAATGTTTTGCTCCCAAAGTTTTTTTCTTCGTTCGTAGAGTGTGGTGGCCATCTTTAGATTTACTTTTATTTCTTCGATGGATTGTTGGAGCGATTCCGTGTTCAGGCGGGCTAAAATTTGTCCTTTTTTTACCTCATCGCCCTCGGATACTGAAATAGACTGAATGATACCGGAAGTTTCAGGGCTTACAATAATGTTTTGGTCGGTGGAGACGATACCTGTTGCTTCAATAAATTGTTCGAATGTAACAGGTTTCAGTGTTGAAGTTTCCACATTTACAGCGTTCGAGGGGGTTCCTGTATTCATTTCTGCTTCAAGAGTGGCAATTTTTTTCTGCAACTCCTTCAGTTCCTCGCGGTAAGTCTTCAGTTGTTCTTTTTTTGTCTCCTTTTCATCAGATATCTCACCGGTCTCACATCCTTGTATCAAAAGTGCCAAAACCGGAAGAATTAAAAGTATGAATAATCGTATCATGTTATGTTTTTTATTGAGTTCACAAATTAAAGAGCTATAATTTCCCTGTGGCTTTCAGGTAAGCAATTCTGGAATTCAGGACTGCAAGAGCCGCTTGTACATGATTTATCCGGGCCTGTATATATTGTCCCTGTTGCTGTGTCAGCTCAAAACTGCCGGTTATTCCGTTAATAAATTTTGTTCTGGTTTTTTCATAAATATCGTTTGCCAGCTCTTTGCTATCAATAGCAATTTCATATTGATCTATGGCACTGTTGTAATCGGTCAAGGCTGTCAGACTCTGTGTTTTTACCTGTTCCATGGTTTGTTTTCTGATGTTTTTACTTTTCTCCCATGTCAGTTTTTGTTGTTGGGCCTGTGCATGGCGCATTCCCGAGGAAAAAATCGGCATGGATAAGGAAAGTCCCACAAACTGGGATTTGTACCATTCGTCTCCAAAAATATCATAATCATCTCCGTAACCTGTTTTTTGATAGGTATAGAAGGCATTGACTTGCGGTAAATACTTAGCCCTGATGTTCCTGAGCTGCAACTTTTCGCTTTCCACATTGGTGTTTGCCACTTTGTAATCGATATGCTCCTCGGGCGACCAGCCGGATTTTCTGGCTTCTCCGCTGATGGCATTTTCCGACAGCGAAAGAAGATCCTCGGTGAGTTTTATTTCCTGCTGTTCTTCCATCCCGAGGGAAAAGCGCAAAACGGACATTGCTACTTCTTCATTTCTTTTTATTTCCACAATCTGCTTTTCCGCCTCGCGAACCATTAGCTTTAGCTGAGACACATCCAGAGACTCCCGGAAACCATTTTCATATAAGGCTTCTGTTTCTTTAAGCAAATTTTTGTTTACAGTCAGATTCTCTTTAAATGCCTCCAGATTCTCACGTGCCGACAAAACCAAAAAGTAGGCTTTGGCAACGGCATCACGGATCTCTATTTCAGTTTTGGTGGCCTGATGTCTCGTTAAATCCAAAAATACCTGAGTGGCCTGAAGGCCTACAAAGTAAGACCCATTGAAAATCATCTGAGATACCGAAAATGAATAACTACCATCGTAAGCTGTGCCAAAAGAGACAGGAACTTTATCTCCGCTACCAATGCCGGGAGGCCGCATGTCTTCCGGGATAATTTCAGCAGGGAGCAAACTTACGGGTACATCAATAGAGTGATTGTATTGGGCCGAGAAATCGACCTGTGGCAATCCTGAAGCGATGGTTTCCCATATCTTTTTCTTTGCTGATGCCACATCATATTCCGAGCTTATTTTCTGATATGCGTGAACGGATCCGTATTCCATTGCCTGTTCCAGTGAAAGAGACAGGGTATCCCGGCTTTGAGCTGATACAATGTTTGTTACAGGCCAGAAAAAGATGACCCAGAAAAGGCCTCTGATTATTGTTTGGTTGATTTGCATCGGACTTTATTTTTTATTTTCTTTATTTTTTGATCACATTTTCAATATTCAAAGGGCATTAGGTTTTCTATACTTTCATTTTATCCAACTCACAATGGTTTAGAAATGGGCTGGTAATATGATTTCCCCGGTTCATTACAATACTTCGTTAAACTTTTATAAAAGCCTGAAGGTCAACCGTTTGTAAGCGAGTGGGTTTTTGTATTAAAGTACAGATTATCAATGTTATATGATTTAGCTTAAAGCTTATATCTAAAAGTCTAACGATCTATTGTCATTAGATATTCAAAGAAATCACTACTGCCTAAATCTTAATTCTTCGGATTCGTTGTAAACAGAGGCTTTAGCTTTCCTTTCAAGTTTTATTCATTAATATGAATTTCGTCTAAGTTATTGGTCTGATGGAACTCGCATGGTTGTATTTTATACATCACTTTTGTGCAGATTTGAGAAATCAAAGTTCCATGCTCGTTTCATTTTTACCGAAGGTTCTTAAAATCCCTCCCGGGGGTAATTAGGAGAGTTCTTACCCTTTCTTTCAGCGGTAAAAGTACAACATCATTATATGTGAAAACAAAAAACCTTGTTGGAGTCACTATAAGATTCCGGTAAAAGACCGAAAAATATCGGTTAATGGTTGCTGTCAGTCAGGATTTTTTATCCATTCATAAACTATTCAGGGTAATTGATTGAATTTCCGGCACTTTAATCACTCTTTTTTCGTTAAGACAGATATTAAATTTTTCCCTGCATTGGTAAGAGTGTCTGTATGGTCAGAAAGCTTTTTTTATTGGTGTTTTTTGGACTGTTTATGGTTTCCGGAACCTGTGAGGGACAGATTTGGCCTTTCAGGAAGCGAAGTCAGGCAGAGAAAGCTACTGAAAATTTATACCAACGGCAACAGGAAGTAGGACAGGGAAATCTTTTTAACCGGCTTCAAACTACCGATGCGAATAAAACCAATTTGCGTGACGATCATATCTGGACGGCAGGTGCCGCAGCAACTTCCTATGCTAAAGCAGGAAATTTGAGTTTATCCTCAGCTTCCCGTTATGGAATATCTCAGGGCATTGAGTTACAAACCTGGCTGGGACTAGATTACTGGATTCCCAATTTATTTGTGAAGCGGGAGATTTCAAGGGGGAATATCTGGATTTCTTCTCTTCATGGTTTCTATTCATCCTGGCCGGGATTAAAACAGGTTTCATCCGGAGGGGGTCCTTTTCCTGCCGATTCATTGTCCGGTGTGCCTTTGACATTATCGGTAAAGAATCAGCTTATTGTGAGTAAACTGTTTTATGATGTAATGGATTGTAACCCGCATCAGCCGTATTTGGTGCTCTCTGCTTCTTTGGCACTTGATTACGGAATAGCTTTTTCGGAAGAGGAAATTTATATGAAAGAGCGACATCTGCTAACTCCAAGGGCAAAATCTTATCTGGGAGAAGGCTTATTAGGAACAATTTCTGTCAGAGGCGACTGGAAAATTAATCCTGTTCTTTTCGGACGGGGAGAGATAAGGGCGCTGGTGGGAAATTTTCCTTCAGGTATGGCTATTGAGCAACAATCTTCAGTGGAATATTTCCCATTTCGTGATTTGTCTTTGTCCGGGGGGTATGTTCTTGGTATAGGTAACTTTGGTTCCCGGTTTCTGTCTCTATGGCCTTTAGTGGATATTTCTATCTATTTTGG
>CAYOFH010000037.1:0-4628 GCA_964403175.1 uncultured Marinilabiliaceae bacterium | reverse complement strand
TATCAACTGGTCAGGGATAATGAGAACAGACGCTTCAGGGTGGAAGATATTTTTCAGGATCCACATGACCAGAAAAACCTTGATTCCCTAAAATCTGTATTTAAAGGAATGCCTTTTTACAAAGGGTTATTATACAATCCTGCTACAAAAACCTATTTAATGGGCATTACCCTGGATAAAGAGGTTCTGGAAAGTCCGGCCCGGGTAGAATTGATCGAATCCATCAAGCAAAAGGGAGATGTCTATGAACTGGATACTAAAAATCAGTTGCATTTTTCAGGGTTGCCATTTATAAGGGTGGAAACGGCCGAAATGATTAAGAGAGAACTGAATATGTTCATCTGGCTGGCTCTTGGAATAACTGCAATTATTATCTTTTTATTTTTCAGGTCGTTCAAAGTGGTTATTTTTTCCATGCTGGTGGTAGGAGTTGCTGTAATCTGGGCTCTTGGCTGGCAGGGAATTATGGGTTTTAAAGTGACCATCCTTACAGGAATGATCCCTCCCCTGATTATTGTGATTGGTATTCCCAACTCGGTGTTTTTGCTGAATAAATTTCATCATGAATTCAGGGAGCATGGGAATAAAATTAAATCTCTTCAACGGGTCATCCGGAAAATAGGAAATGCCACTTTTCTAACGAATCTGACTACCGCAAGTGGTTTTGCCACATTTATTTTTACCAGCAGTCAGCTATTAATTGAGTTTGGTATTATGGCGGCCATCAATATTATGATGGTTTTTGTACTGTCATTACTCATGATTCCGATTATTTTTAGCTTTTTGCCCGATCCCAAACAACGTCATGTTCAGCATCTCGAACGTCCATTTTTCGGAAAAGTGATCTCAAAATTGATACATATCTCCCTGAACCATAAAAAGGTAGTCTTTGTGGGCACATTGCTCTTACTGGTTTTCGGAGGAGTCGGTATTTCTCAAATGAAAACTACAGGATATATGCTTGATGATGTACCACATGATCATCAGTTATATCGTGATCTGAAGTTTTTTGAAAAGCATTTCAGCGGTTTGATGCCTTTGGAAGTCATGATTGACACCCGAAAATCCAAAGGTGTGATGAGCCAGCAAACACTTCAAAAAATGGATGAACTTCAGCAGCGACTGAAGACATTTCCCGAGCTTTCTCAGGGATTATCCATGTTACAGGTAGTCAAACTGGCCCGTCAGGCCTATTATAATGGAAATCCGGCTTACTACTCCATCCCCAATTCTATGGAGCGGAATTTCATTCTTTCGTATTTGCCTCAAGACGGGCAAGGAGGGGCCGGCGTTGTCAGTTCTTTTGTTGATTCGACTCAGCAAAAAGCCAGAATCAGCTTTAGAATGCAGGATGTTGGGACCACCCGGATGCAGGGACTGGATAAGGAAATCAGGGCTGTTGTGGATTCCGTTTTTTCCCCTCAAGAATATGACACTTCGGTAACGGGTTCAAGTGTAGTGTTTTTTAAAGGCACTGAATATCTTATACGGAACCTTTTTATTAGTCTGGGACTGGCAGTTGTTCTGATCGCCTCCTTTATGGCCTGGATGTTCCGTTCTAAACGAATGGTGGTAGTTTCCCTGTTTCCCAACCTTGTTCCTCTGATTACTACCGCAGCGTTAATGGGATTTTTCGAAATCCCTATCAAGCCCTCTACGATACTGGTTTTTAGCATTGCTTTTGGTATTTCGGTAGACGATACGATTCATTTTCTGGCTAAATACCGGCAGGAACTCAGTGAAACCAATTGGAGTATACGGGCCGCAACGGTACTGGCTTTGAAAGAAACAGGCCGAAGTATGATCTACACATCTATCATTCTTTTCTTTGGATTTGGTATATTTACAGTATCAAGTTTTGGTGGAACTGTTGCATTGGGTGCTCTGGTGGCATTTACCCTTTTGATGGCCTTATTTTCCAATCTTATTTTGCTGCCTTCGTTGTTACTTGGTCTGGAACGGTTGATTACCAATGAATCCTTCAAAGAGCCCATGCTTACCATTTACAATGAAGAGGAGGATATTGATCACGAAGAATTGAGGATTTACGGGCAATCCGGCAACAATGAGAGAACTGATGTTTCTGATCGTACTGAAAAATAAAAGACTATGTCGAAAATAGAAGAGTTTCGCCTGATAATTGAAGACCAAATCAGGATGTTGGAGCGTCCCCTGCGACCGGAGGGTCTTTATGATCCTGTAAAATATGTACTTTCTCTTGAAGGTAAGCGATTGCGTCCCGCTCTTTGTCTTACATCTGCGGCTTTGTTTGGCGATTATTCCACAGCAGTTCTGCCCGCCATCGGACTGGAGGTTTTTCATAACTTTACTTTGCTGCACGACGATATCATGGATCAGTCTTCTGTTCGCCGAAATCAACCTACAGTTCACGAAAAATGGGACAACAATACTGCTATACTTTCAGGGGATGTAATGCTTATCAAAGCCTATGAATTAATATCCAAAAGTCCGGTGGGTGTATTACCTCAGGTATTGGAGATCTTTAATAAAACAGCCACTGAAGTTTGTGAAGGACAACAATTTGATATGGATTTTGAAAAAACCACTGATGTTACTGAGGATGGTTATCTTGATATGATCCGTCTGAAAACTGCGGTTTTGCTGGGGGCAAGTTTGAAAATTGGGGGTATTCTTGGTGGAGGTAGTTTGCGCGATTGTAGTCTTCTTTACAAATTCGGACAGGATATTGGCATGGCTTTTCAGCTGCAGGATGACTGGCTGGATGTTTTTGGAGATCAGGAATCCTTCGGAAAGAAAATCGGGAATGACATATTGGCCAACAAAAAGACTTTCCTGTTGATTACTGCCATCAACCGGTTGGAAAAAGAATCGAAAAAGGAACTTTTGGGGTGGTTGGAACGTAAGGAGTATGAAGCAGATGAAAAAATTGCTGCCATCACCCGTCTGTTTAATGAAGCCGGAGTTTCTGAAGTGCTGCAGGAGAAACGTGATGAATTCTTTTTCAGGGCTATTGATAACCTTGAAAAAGTTGGAGGTAACAAAGAGATAAAAACCGAACTTCAGAATTTTGCGCATAATTTGATGGCTCGTGCACGCTGATTGAGTGTGTTTATGATTAAATTCGGTTGAAAATAAATTGTTTGCCATGTCTGAAATCAGAGGTAAAATATCGCAGGTTATAGGACCTGTGGTGGATGTGAATTTTGAGCAACAAACAGAACATCTTCCAAAAATTAATGAGGCGCTTGAAATACCCAGAGAAAAGGGTGATGTGTTGATTCTTGAATGTCAGCAGCATATTGGAGAACATTCGATTCGATGTATTGCCATGGACTCAACCGATGGATTAATGCGGGGAATGGATGTAATTTCCAAAGGAGAAGCGATTTCCATGCCGGCAGGGGAGAATGTAAAAGGCAGGCTGATGAATGTGGTCGGCCGACCCATTGATGGTTTGTCTGATATTAAGTCAAGCAAGCGCAGTCCTATTCATAAACCTGCTCCCGAATACGAAACGCTCTCTACTGAATCAGAAATTCTTTTTACCGGAATCAAGGTAATCGACTTGATTGAACCATACGCCAAAGGTGGTAAGTTTGGACTTTTTGGAGGTGCCGGGTGGGGAAACACCGTGCTGATTCAGGAACTTATTAATCATATTGCCTAGGGATACAGTGGTTACTCGGTTTTTGGAGGGGTGGGTGAAAGAACCCGTGAGGGGAATGATTTATTGCGGGAAATGGTGGAGACCGGCATTGTTGATTATGGTGAAGATTTTAAGAAAAGTCTCCAAAACGGGGAATGGGATATTGATAAAGTAGATCCGGAGGCATTGAAAAACTCCCAGGTTTCCATGGTTTTCGGACAAATGAATGAACCCCCGGGCGCCAGAGCCAGAGTGGCTTTATCAGCTCTTACCATTGCTGAAACCTTTCGCGACAGCGTGAATAGTGGAGGCGGCGGTAATGATGTGTTGCTGTTTATTGACAATATTTTTCGTTTTACCCAGGCAGGTTCAGAGGTTTCTGCACTTCTGGGACGGATGCCTTCGGCTGTAGGTTATCAGCCCACACTTTCATCAGAGATGGGTGCTTTGCAGGAACGTATTACTTCTACCAAAACAGGTTCTATTACTTCTGTCCAGGCGGTTTATGTGCCTGCAGATGACCTTACAGACCCTGCTCCGGCTACCACTTTTACTCACCTGGATGCAACCACAGTGTTAAGCCGGAAAATTGCAGAGCTTGGAATCTACCCTGCGGTTGATCCTCTCGATTCCACTTCTCGGATCCTGTCTCCCGAAATTGTCGGGGAGAGTCATTATCAGACAGCTCAGAGGGTTAAAGAAATTCTTCAGCGATATAGAGAACTACAGGATATAATTGCCATCCTCGGGATGGAGGAATTGTCGGATGAGGATAAGCTGGTTGTTGGGCGAGCCCGTCGTGTGCAGCGATTCCTTTCACAGCCGTTCCATGTGGCCGAGCAGTTTACAGGAATTAAAGGACAGCTCGTTTCTATCGAGGATACCATTAAAGGGTTTAATATGATCATGGACGGGGAAACCGATAAATATCCTGAAGCGGCATTTAATCTTGTGGGAACCATTGAACAAGCTATTGAGAAAGGTGAAAAATTACTCAAAG
>CAYOFH010000036.1:0-27606 GCA_964403175.1 uncultured Marinilabiliaceae bacterium | reverse complement strand
TTTATGGCCTGAATGCCAAATATAATTAATCCAACAATCCCCAACACAAGAAGAATAATTCCGGCTATTTTCATAAAAATGTACAATTAGTGAAACAATATATATTTGTAATTTAAGAAAAAGGGCATAAAATGTCAAGAAATTATCCTAATGTTCAAAATTATATATCGTTTTTATATCTGTAGTTTGTAACAGTATTAAAGCATTTTGTTTTGACTAAAACATTTTGTTTAGCTATGGCCAAATTTTCCGAACCATCTACTCTTTTCTGCCCGCTTATAAAAATTCCCCGGAAGCACAGCACACGCTCCAGGGGAATTACTGAGAAAAACTGAATGCTCAGGCCTGATGTAAAACCTGAACATTTGGTGTTCCGTCAGATCACTAAAATGATTGAGAAACTACTACTTTCCCATATCCTTTATTAATATTTCCTATAATATAAACACCAACTGGCAGTCCGGAAACAGCATCTCTGCGCTTCACATCTGACCGTAACAACTGACCAGTTACAGAATACACTTCTACCACATCATCAGGATTTAGCTTCTCAAATACCAGTTCCTGCACAGAGGTGTCATATTCATCAGAATCAGATAAAAATACCTCTTCTATAATTATCGGGCTTCCGCCCACTGACCAGAAACCAAGGATATAAATGTGTGATGGATCTACAGCTATCATTTGACCGTCCACCTCTTTTTTCATCCGGTTCAGATCAATCACCAATTCTGTTTCATTTTCCACATCGAATGAAAATGGAGAAGACCAGTAGTTGTTTTCATCAAAAATGCGAAAGGACGCTCCGCCTCCAGGGACATCTTTCAATCTCACAACCAAAAATTTGTATCCGGATAAATCCAAACCATTGTCGTATTGCCATCCACCAAAACCATACTGGCCGGTAATCAACTCGCCTGTGGTTTCATCAAATGTGCCATTTTCCCATATGGAAGGATCGAAAAGTTCATTTGTTAAAGGAAAAGTACTTACTGTAGCATTAAATTCAATGGTTTTCTGATTCCCGACACGATCCTGATAAACACCGGTAATCTGTGCTTCACCATTCTGCCCGGCAATAATCTGTCCGTTAATGATGCTAATTACTTCAGGATTACTTATTGAATAAGAAACCTCCGTTGCAACATTTTCGGTATGTCCGTCGCGGAACAAAGCATTTACTCTTAAGGTCTGACTGGTTCCGGTTAATAATTGAACCTGATCATTGTCCAGAGACAGACTTTCAATCGTTAATTGTTCTTTTGTATATCCCGATAAACTGTCATCATAATACATTTCCTCGGAAAAGATCTCTTCCGTGGTAAACCAGTCCACATCAACAAAACCACCGGTGGCTTCGGTTGCATAATTAAAGATGCAAAACTTATTCCCCGTAAAAACAGAAAGATCGAATGCCATGTCCAGCTCCTGACCAAACTGAGTGTAAGTTTTATTATCTGTACTGTAATAAAAATGAGCCTTACTACTACCATAATTAGTGACAGCACGAAGATAAACCACCGTATCTTCCACGGCAATGCCTGTTTCAACCGTACCATTATTTTCAGAAATCAATCTGCGTTCTCCATCAGCTACAGTAATACCTATAAAAGCATAGGGATCCTGAAAAACGGCCAGTCCTGCCACATCTCCTTCCGCCATATTGGCAACATGTAACTTAATGGTGCCATACGAATCTTCTTCATCTGAGTGATAGCCAAAAATCCTTTGAGTAAGGGTATTCCGTGCCTCGGGCAATGAGTTTACCACACCTGCAGTATTTAATCTTAAAAACCCGGGTCGATCAAACAACGACCATTCCGAATTATCCGGATTGTGATTCCATCCCCATTGCATTCCGAGTTTGTAATTCCTGAAATTATCGGTGGTTGGTAATACTTTAACCGGATATTCCTGTCCTACATCAGGCTTGCGATAGGTGGTAACACCTCTTCCGTTTTCTCCAATTTCAGGCCAGTGATCAACCCAGGTGACGGGCTGTAAATTGGGCAATCGCCCATAAGCACCCTTATCATAAAACAAAACTGTCCACCATTCGCCCGTTTGTGTCTCCACCAAGGCTCCCTGATGAATATTATCATCCTCCAGCAATATTTTCTCCTCATAATCTCCGAAAAGATCGGCGGATCTGAAAGCGACCTGTGAGGCAGGCCATCCACCATAGGTGGCATAAATGTAATAATAGTCGCCTATTTTGTACATGTGGCTGCCTTCCAGCCCGGCATCAGGCCTTTCAATCACCACCTTATCCTCCCCTACAGCTTCAAAGTTCTCATCCAATTCGGTGATTTTGATGGTATTTATGCCATGTACTACATAGGTTTTGCCATCATCATTAAAAAATAAAGCAGGGTCATAGTAACTGCGGGACAGTGGCTCTAATTCCCACGGGCCTTCCGGATTGGTAGCGGTAAGCAGATACCCTCCCTCATCCAGAGTATTAAACATGATATAAAATTTCCCGTCTTTATATCGCAGACTTGAGGCCCATTGTCCGTGTGAATAACGATTCTCTCCCTTCCTAAGATTGTAAGCATCACTTGATTCTATCATTTCCAATGGATTGCTGCAATACTCCCAGTTGACCAGATCGTAGCTTTTCAAAAGGGTTGCTCCGGGGAAAATGTGCATCGTAGTGCTTACCATGTAATACACATCATCCACACGTATCACGTCAGGATCGGGGAAATCGGCATGAATCAGTGGATTGGTGTATGTTCCGTCTTCATTATCGCTGTGCGACTGATATTCAAATTCCGGACGTGGATAATTCTCCTGGGCATAATCCTCATACCAGTGATATACCGGCCAGGGACAAGCTTCCGGATCATTTAAAAAAGTATAGGGTTCTCCCTCAGCCGGCTCTTCGCTGGTAAAATCTGCTAAAAAATGAGGGCTGGTAAAAAGAAGCCAGCTCGCATTACCGGTTTCGTCCATGATTTTTTTGAAATTAGCGCCAAACCCATCGCCACCAGCAGTTCCTGTTATTCCGGTCCCCCATGAAACATCTTCATATTCCTCAGGGGCCCAATCCATTTCAGTGATCATAATTGGAGCAAAATCGGAAACAGGCTTTACATTAGCATCCCATTCTTCTTTAAACACCTCGTATCCATCGGCACTACCAAACCATCCGGGGTAGATATGAACAGCATAACCAATATTCTTGCCTTCAATAGGATTAACCGAATACCCTTTATATTGGGCCTGATAGGCAGAACCCGGAATCCACAAAACATTATGAAAACCGTTTGTCCGGATTTTATCTACAACCGGTTGAAATATTTCTTTTAAAACATCAAAATGGGCTTGAGTATTATTACCTTCACTCCCATCAGCAAGTCGAATATTGACAGGCTCATTGGCCAATTCAAACATTACTTCATCCATCGCCTTAATTTTGGGATGGGAGGATACGATGTCCCAGACCGTCATCAGATAATCAGCATAATTATATTCGTCTTCCACACCAATCACCTCGGGGCAAACACCGGGAGGACGCATAACCACATATAGACCTTTGGAAATAGCATACTCAGCCATAGGAATAAAAACTTCATCCAGATATTTTCGGAAACGCGTTTCGTTGAAACAATTAGGCAGTTCATGTCCATCGGGAGTACAACCCGGTTCGTTAGACCAGTATGGATCCATATGCAACCGCACAAAATTCATTTTCCAACCTGCATTCAGAATATCGTCGATTAGTCCCTGATTATATGTAAGGCAACCTTCTACATCATAATTGTCCCAATATTTGCCCTGCTCATTAAACCAGGGACTGTAGGTTTGAGCAAATCCGTGCAGATTAACGGTATTTCCGTGGGTGTCCGTTAAATACCTTCCCTCCACATGTAACCGTGGAGTAGGCATATTTTCCCAGGCAAAAGATTCAACTGAAAGTATTGCGAAAAAAGTAATAAGAAATAAAATTCGGGTTTTCATAAGCGCAGATTGTTTTTCTTTATTTTCAAAATTAAAACTCCTCTGCACCTAATATTTTCGTTTTAAGACATACATTTTTAAGTTTGAGACAATTCAAACATCACCAACCTGTTTCATATATATTATATCCAATTTTTAAACTGAAATATCTCTAATTTAAATGAATTTAAATTTTTAAATGATATATTTATAGATCTCACTAAAACAGAACACAAAACAAACAATAATAATTGACTTCATTTCAACCTTTAAATTTTCAACACTATGAAAAAAATTGTTTTTTTTCTTTTCTTATCTGTTCTGCCATCTTCAGCTTTTTCTCAATCCAATATTTTTAGGGATTTAGAATCCTTTACGGATCAATATAATTTTGAAAAAAGTGAAACCCATGCTCTGGAAGGTACATCCTATAATAAAATTGAAGGCTCGGCCTATTTGGATCAAGATTTTATTCCGGGGGAAGTAAAGTTGAATGATACTACGCGTTTCGAGGAAGTCCCCCTTCGCTATAATGTCTATTCTGATAAAATGGAATTTATGACTCCTCAAAATTACATTTTGGAAATTGACAATTCTGATGCCAATTTCACCTTTTATATTGGAGACCAAACTTTTAAAAATAAAAATTACCTCTATAATAACGAAAAACAAAAGGGAATTTTGGAACTACTGTCCGATGGAGAAATTAAACTTTACAAAAAACACAGGATTAGTTTTGAGCCAGCAACAAAACCAAAAGGATTTCAGGAAGCAGAGCCAGATAGATTCGAAAAAGAGAAAGACCGTTATTTCATTTCTATTGAGGAAGAAAGGCCTCAACTGGTAATGCGAAAAAAAGATCTGGAAAAGATCCTGAAACCACATTGTCCGGATATTAAGGATTATATTAAGAGTGAAAGGATTAAAGTTAAAAATGAAAAGGATCTGATAAAATTGATAGAGCATTGTAATCAATAAGAGAAAATACGGAGCCTGAGGTATCAGTTGAGAACCATATCATATTGTTTCCAACCCTTACCCAAGGCTCCGCAATCTTAATTCCAGGAAATTCCAAACTCATCTACTGCCATTCACTCAAAACCACAACAGCAAATTTCTATCGTTTTCTGCTACGAAACTCCATATTTAAAAACACCTTATCGCCCGAAGAACCAGACGGAGCCGTATCTAAATCATACGCACTGACGAACTGTTTATTGGAATCCCCTCCTGAACCATCCTTTACCGGAGCACTAATCCCCTTGTGTACGGGAAATAAATAAGTTCCTCGCGAACTGACAGCCGCAGCTGCTTCGTTGCTAAAAATCATTTTATCCGGAAATTCTTCATGAAAGGCGGGATACATCGGCTGCGTAGTAACTCCCTGCAATCCTTTATATGCGGGTGCATTTCGAATGCCTTCGCCCTGATAATTCAAACCGATAAAATCCAATAAAACGGCCCGTCGATGGCCCAGTCATGAGTCAGGTTACCCGATTCCCCAGAAGCTGTCATCAAAACCGGTCTGCACAAAAGGAAAATCACTTCCTGGATTACCTTCGGGACGGATATGCCTATCCTCTTCGTTCTTAACGAACCGGTTCTGACCTTATCTAAATAAGGAATTCGACTATCTGTAATATATGGCATATGCCCCAAACTTTTTTGAGATAGCCATCGCTAATGACAAGTTTGCCCATTACCCCATTACACTTTCCAACAAAAAGAACAAGCAATAAGCATAAAAAAACTCCCCCCGAAAAAAACGGAGGGAGCTAAGTATAAATTAATTTCTATTAGCTATAAGAAAAGAAAAAGTTTTACTCAATTTCAACTACTTCCTCTCCAGCTAAACCATTGGCAAATCCTGCATACGTTTGTTTACGATAATCGAAGCCTTCAACCCATAGACCTATAGGCTCGCCGCCTCTCCATGATGAGCTTTCAGGACTATCTGCAGGACTCCAATGAGCGATACCATATTGCTGATTGGCAGGGATAATCTCAAAATACTTACGAATAATGAAATTATAGAACTCTGCCATCTCCTTATCCTGCTCATCAGTAAGAGCATCTGTTTCTACAGTATCTCCGTTTTCATCTACAAGTCCCATATCCAGCTCGGTGACTTTCACCAATTTCCCGGTTGCTGCCAGCAATTCATACATTTTTACAATATGCTCTTCCTTGCTAGCCTGTGTTTCAGGATTCAAATGGTATGAAACATGCATCTGGGTACCAATCCCATCAATCACGGTCACACCATCTGATTCCCATTGCTCAATCCAATAAATCAAGCTTTTCAACTTTTGGTTATCATCCCAGTCTGACTCCAAATTGTAGTCATTTACAAACAACTTCAGATTCTCAGGACCATGTTTGCGTGCCAGTTCAACTGCTGTACACACGTAGTCGGCTCCAAGATAGTCCTGCCAGTAGAAATTACTTTCGGGATCACCATTCTCAGCAGATTGAAGATCATAATAACCATCTCCGTCGCCATCAGTTCCAGAAATCGGTTCATTTACAACATCCCATGAAAGCACGTAACCATCAGTAGCTTCCATCATTCCGGCTATCCAGCTATCTAGTGCCCAGGTTAAAGTATCAGCTTTTTCTTCATTAGTCAGAGGAATTGTATTTCCTGATTTCTCCAATTCAAAATAGATATCATCAAAGTAGTAAGTATTGGCTTCCTCTAAAAGTGCTAAATTGAAAGCAATAGTACTCATTCCTTCCTGATCACTATTAATCGTCATTGTATGGGAAAAATCCTGCCACTCGGTAGTAAAAGAGGGGTTACCAACCATAGAATAAAATAAATACGATCCTGGTTCGGTATGTGCCTGCGACTCTGAATTTGCAGGTTTTTCAGCTTTATATTTCATTCTGAAGCGAATTCTGTCACCCGCTTCGAATTCATAAGGAACATTAACAAAAAACTGGGTATCCCATGGGTTTGTCGGATTATCACCTGATTGAACCACAATGGCACTACCTACTCCGTCAGCACCGGTTCCGAGTTCACCTTTAGTAGCTGGATCAGGACCGCTAGTAGCTTCTGTAGCAAAGAAACTTGACATATCTTCACCTTCCACATCACTGTTGGTAACCAGGTTTTCAAAATACGTTACTGACATAGCCTCTTCATGTGCTACTTTCACCCATTCAATCTCATAGGTTCCCACATAATGACCGGATTGTAACATAACAAAGCTATTATCGACAAGGCCATTAAATTCTGTAGTCACTTCCTCCCATTCCTCTGTAATTGGAATTTTCTTGTCTTCTGTATTACCCCATGTTCCCAAGGCCATAGTAATTTCACCGGCGGTAGAACCTTTGATACGTATAGTGACTTGATGCTTTTTGCCTACAATGGTAGGAATACCATCAGCCACATGATATTGAACATCATAATTATTGGGCTGTTCTTCAGTATTAGTGACATTCAATACCCCATCCTGAACGACAGGAGTTACGGGACCACCAACCCAACCTGTGAAAGGATCTACAGAATAATCTTTCATTCCATCTATCACCTCTTCAGCTGCATCGGGATCTATTTCAATCTCCTTATCCTCAAGAATACTTTCAAGATATTCATTATTCTGCTGAGCATGCCACACCAGGGTGTGTCCATAAATATCTATTTGCGCATCCTTCGCCCCATCGACAAATTGAACAACCTGAGAAAAATCCATGGATCCGTCTTCCTGCACTACAGAGCCATACTTCATAGCATTGCCGGCTGTAAGTTCATCGAAATTAGAATTCATTACCCGGTAAGCCAGGCCTTGTTCATTATAATCACTAACAGTTACCCCGGCGCCAAGCTTAAAGTCGGGATGGGCACTTCTGTCAATATAAGACTTCAGTGGATCATAAGAGTCAATTTGCTCTTGTAAATTCAAGCTTTCAGGTTTATCCACGTCAAATTCCAAAGGCTCATATCCCTCACAGGACATAAACAAAAATACCCCTGTAGCGTAAAGCAATAATTTATTCAAATTTTTCATATCGTCATTATTCTAATTGGGTAATACTATTTGAGAACTGTTGAGAAAGTTTCCATTTTTACGCCCCTGTCTCTTAACACTAGGGTATCAGTAACAGAAACACTCATTTCAGGAAAATCAACCTGATACTCAAGATAAATCGCATCGCGATCCTCTCCTCCCCAGCTATTTTTCTCTCCATCTTTGACAAAACTACCATTCCCGGAAACTGTATAATCCTCTGACTCGGTGGAAACAGAACAATTATTGTCTTCATCAAAAGTCATAAGAATTGTACAATCAACATTCTCTCCTTCACCATTCATGACAAAGAAATCTAATTCTACCTGTGAAAGTGATTTAGAGTTTAATGATACTACCTCATCGTCAACCACATATTCCTCATGACGAACAACAGTGGTATCAAGAGAAGAATTTCCATTCTTTCCGGTAACAACATCCTCTCCTCTTCTGAGATATTCTCCATCATACTCATTAATGTACTTCACAGCATAAAAAACATAGTCTTTAGGGGCAACGTCCCAATCTTCCTCCACTCCTCTGCGAGGATTATCAACCAGTGCTACTCCAGATAAAATTGAATCTGCATTTTGTACAGAAGTCATTTGAACAGGAATAACATAATTATTGCTTAACGCCAGGGGATCTTCAAAGAAAGCATCCGTCAATTGAACCTCTACCCCTCCGGCAAGTTCCCCTGAAGGGATTACAATTTCATTTTCAGCAATACTGTAATACTCTTCAGGCATAGGCAAAACATCCGCTCCTCCACCAAAGGTCAGATTATTGCAAAGATCATTATCAACAACAAAATCTATTACAATATCACCAGAGTTTTCATATACTCCTCCGGTAGTTGCCATTATTTCAAATTTATGTTCATTATCCAGAGAATTATCAAAATAATCCTCTCCCAGGGTAATCGTTCTTACAGGAGTCTGATAGGCAAAATAGACAGTCTGATAATCAAAATCGTCAAACTCCCAGTCACCGTTTTCACAGGATGAAAGAATTCCCAGCAAAACAGGTAATATCAATATTAACTTTTTCATATTCTCAGTTTATTTCCGGGAAAAATGTAACGCTTAACTTTATCATTTTATTGTAATCTATGATTATTATAAGCATCACATCCTTCCCGGGATTTTACATTTTAAAGAAAAAATGTTTGGTAGCTTAATAATTGCTTACCATCCGTTATTCTGAATTAAAGCATCAAATTTCAATAATTCACTATAGGGAATCGGGCCATAATTCATATACGGATCATATACACGATTCTCCACAGAAATCGTTTCAAAGGTGCTGTTGCTAATTCTGATACCTTCCGCAGTTTCAGTGATATTATCCTCCCAACGACGCAGATCCCAGAAGCGAAATCCTTCAAAACTAAGCTCAAGACGACGCTCATTACGAATCAATTCACGCATTTCATCCTTGTTAGTACTTACCTGCTCCAGATAAGGATCTCCATTTTCTACCCCAACACCAGCTCTTTCACGGAGTGCTTTGATAACATCATAGGCTGAAAACCCATTTCCTCCATCACCTCTTGGTCCCCAAGCCTCATTAGCAGCTTCAGCATAGATCAAATACATCTCTGTATATCTCATCCGAGGCTTATAATGCTTCTGTGTAGTTGTAGTAGAAGGATCCAGGTTGACATCCTGGCGTAGCAACTTTCGCATATAGTATCCTGTTCGAGTTGATGTTTCAACACGGTTGAGGCCATCATTAGTCCCTCCATCAATAGAAGTATAAATCGTCGCATCTCCGGTTCCGGCAGTACTTCCGTTTACAACCACATAAGCCTGCAAACGAGGATCACGATCGGCATAAGGATCTGCCGGGTTGAAATTTGCATCACTTTCAGAAATCGGAAATCCATTTGCCATGGGGAAAGCATCCACCAGATTCTGGGTAGGATTTAAACGTCCATCTCCATAAAGCGTTGGTGGAAAATGATCACTTTCCAGATCATTGTTCTCACTAATATCTGCTCTCCACAATATTTCATCAGGATTCTCACCGGCACCAAGTCCATCAATCTCGGATGCATTTGCATACCAGGTCCAGCCGTTATCAGCAATTCCACTAATCCCACCATTCAGGCTAATTAATTCAGCAGCATCATTGGCAGCATCTTCCCAATCAACTGAGGTTCCGTCTGTATAAGCAGGACTTGCAGCCAATAATGTTACTTTAGCACGAAGCCCCTTAGCAATACGTTCAGTCAACCTAGTTTTAAAATAATCTCCGAAAGCCTGATTATAATCATTCTTGGTAACACCAATGTTCAGATATTTCTGAGGAACTTCCGAATCGTCACTAAGATTATTGTAATCCATGGGAAGCAATTCTTCAGCCTTGTTGAGATCACTGTAAATTTGTTGCAAACAATCTTCAAAAGTATCCCTTGGCCGGTTAAAATCAGATCCGGTTTCCAGAGGTTCCAGAATTATGGGAAAACCAAGTAATTCTCCATTTGCCCATCCTCCGTGAGCCTTTAACAAATTATACATAAAAAGTGCTCTTAATCCGTAAGCCTCACCTTTAATGCGGTCATTAAAGAGTGTGCGGACCTTTTCTTCGTTGGCCCATTGTACAGAATCACTTACTGACAACAACACATTCAGATACTGAATAGCAGCATTACTATTGGTCCACTGACTAATCGGGTTATTGTTGGATGTCCACTGACCAGTGGCCATCTTCAGGATATTGTTTCCATCATCATTACTTACGGCATCATCAGTAGCCACGTCATTGAAGGACCATGAGTTTTCAGGAATACGGGCATACCCGTTCATCAATAGACCATGGGCATAATTGGCGGTATTGATTGCATTTTCCAGCGTCAGATTATTTTCCTTAGCAGGAGAAAAGAAATCATCTTCCTCACAGCCGGAAAAAATCACTCCGGCTGCTAATAATCCTATTATGTATTTTTTCATATCTCTCATTCTTTTATTTTTGTTGTAAAACCTCCTCTAGAAAACAGCTTTTACACCAAGATTCACAAATCTGGTCTGAGGAGCCTGTCCCACATTCATTTCCATCGTCTCACGTTCAGGAGATATAGTCAGCAGGCTGTTTCCGTTCACATACACATCCATTTTATCAATAAACATTTTGTTCATAAAGGATTGTGGAATACTATACGTCAACTGAACCTTGCTGAGGTCAAAACGATCCGTGTTATACATCCAAAAATCAGAACTCCTGAAATTATTATCGCTATTTCTTGTCGTCAGTCGAGGATAAGATGCACTATTTTTTGTTTCCTCAGTCCATCTGTCCCGAACTACCTCAGAATACTTATCATCTCCATCAACCCAGTGATAGGAATTATTTTTCATGGCGTATCCTTTAAAACGGCCAGTTCCTAATGCATAGAAAGTAAAGTTTTTCCACTTAGCACTCAAATGAATACCCATGGTAAAAGGTGCTCCAGACCAACCGCCCTTAGCGAGAAAGACTTCATCTTTATTATCGATTACCCCATCTCCATTTTGATCTTTATACTTAATGTCTCCTGGTTTTACCTCTCCAAATGTCTGAGAAGCTGAGTTAGCAATATCCTCTTCACTCATAAAAAACCCGTCATTTTCAAGTCCCCATAATCCATCAAGCGGCCGACCAGCCCGGTTTTGATACTCATATTCATTAAGTTCAGAACGGGTAATGGCTTTTGTATCATAGTAAAGCCCGGAAACACCCAGTTGCATATCTACCTCACCAAGGCGCTTATTCATATTGAGTTTGAAATCAAACCCAACTCTCTCATCCTCTTCATAATTGGTATAGGGAATATTGGAATACTCAGGCCATCCTGTAGAAAAATAACTGGGATACAATACTGAAGCCTGAACAACTTTGTCACTCATACGGTTTATGAAAAATGAACCATCCAGAGTAATCATCCGGTCAAATAATGAAGCTTCTAAACCTAAATTTAATTCCTTACGTTTTGGAAAAGAAAGATTAGGATTAGAACCTCTTCGCCGGTCATAAGTATGAACAAGTGCTCCATCACGCCAACTAATCCAGGCCCCGTTATTATAAGTATAATAACCCTGGTACAAATAATAATCATCTATATCCAGGTCGGTATGTATAATACCTGCAGAAGCTGTCAGTTTCAGATTATCAACAGCGGAGACTCCTTCCATAAAAGGTTCTTCACTCAATCTCCATCCCAGGGATACAGTAGGTGAAAAAGCCTGACGGTTATCTTTCGGTAATTTGGCCGAATGGGCAACAGCCCCGCTAAAATCTACATAATACCTGTGATTATAATTGTAGGATGCTAATATACCAATATTGGCATTACTGGTTCTATGATATGACCCTGTTTCGCTCAATTGATGTCCACCAGCTACCAACATACCTGTAACATTGTGTACATCGTTAAAAGTTCTCCTATAATTAAACTGACCGGAAAAGGCCAAAACGCGTTCGTACCAACTGCCGGAAACAGATTGCTCGCCTGTCTTAGAGTCATTTCCATACTTTTGAAGGCTTGCAATCAAATCCTTGCCCGAATAATTAGTCCAGGTTGGTTCATAGGTAGCGTATTCGTTATTGTAAGCCAATGAATAAGAAGATGAATAATCCACCGCAAACATTGACTCAAATGTTAATCCTTCAATCACGTTGTTCAAATCAGCATTAACACCTGTTTTAAACTGGAATTCACGACTATTAAAGGTATTGGTTCCTCCGGCATAAATATCTGCAATAGCATTTGTTTGATCCAACTGGGTTCCGCCCAGTAAGTATCTACCATCAATAATATAATTACTATTATTCACGTAAGTCATTGAAGAACCATCGTTTTCCTCAATCATGTCAATTGGAATAAATGGACTAAAACGATGTGGTCTTGTGGTGGCAGAACTTCCCCAAAAATCAGCATTCACCCCTTTTCCGGTATAAAAGATGGCTCCTCCATCCACATAAGCAGTAATAAAATCATTCAGTTTCACATCAATATTTCCACGCATATTAAAGCGGTTGGAACTATTGTTATCTACTGCCTCGCCAAAATCAAGCAAAGATCCGTTACTTACAAAACCAAAATTAGAGTAGTATTGAGCACGTTCTCCGCCACCCTGCACTTCAGCAGTAACATCGGTTCTGTGGTAAACCTCCTTAAGATAATCACTTGAATAATAATCTACACTTGGGTATCTGTAAGGATTCTCTCCTGAGGAATGATGATAAATCTCCTCTTCGGTATATGCTTCAGAAAGACCATCATTAATCCTTGCCTCATTGTAAAGAGTCATATACTCTGCAGATCCCAAGTATTTTGGATAACTTTTAGGTATATGGATACCATGATTTACTCTGACATCAATTTGCTGGTCTCCGGCCTGACCTCTTTTTGTAGTAATCTGAATAACACCTTTAGCAGCACGACTACCATAAAGAGCTACTGCCGAGACTCCCTTCAAAAGCGTAATTTGCTCAATTTCAGATGTATTAACATTACCTGGATCTCTGGGTACTCCATCAACCAGGACGAGATATTCATCCATTCCCCAAATATTCTGGCTAAATCCATTTGTCAGAGCCTCAAGGCCTTCAAGACCATAAGTAATATAGTTCTCCTTCATAACTTCAGGAACATCTACTACCGAAACTCCACCAAGAAGGTCTCGCTTTTCGACTTCACGATATGCGACATTTACCTTAACTAATTCATCAGCCACTGAAAGTCTTATTTCAGTCAGTTCTGACGTTGCAACAACCCGCTTCGTTTCATGACCAACGGCCGCTACAGTTAGTTCTGATCCAACGGTAACTTCTGCCGAAAAAATTCCGGTCTCATCCGTAACCTCATTCACAGCATTATCATCGCTGGTAACAGAGGCTCCTTCAATAAGCTCTCCTTCAGCACCTTTAACTGTGGCGCTAACTGTAATTTTCATGGTATCCTGCGCCTCTGTCCGCAAAGGGAACAAAGCAAATAAAACGCACAATACCAATCCTATCTTTAGATACTTCATTATTTTCATGTTTAGATTACATATTTTCATTATCATATAATCTCCTGTTACCACCCTGGATTTTGGTAAAATTCAGGATACATATTCACATCATCCCGTTTTAGTGGCAACCAGTAATGTTTAGTACTGAAACTACGCTCAAGAATCACTTCTTCACGTATACGATTAACCTGATTCTGTGTAGGATCATCTTCATTAAATTCTCCAACTCGATCAAACTCAAGTCTTGTTTTAATGGTATATGGATTTTCTGTCAGCAATAACCAGCGACGCAGATCATTGAAACGATGGCCTTCAAAGGAAAGCTCTACAGCTCGTTCACGCCTTATTTCTTCCAACAAAACATCTACAGAACCTTGAAATCTTTCATCTACATGTCCCACACCGGCACGATCTCTTAAAACATTAATGGCCTCTACCGGAGTTTTGCCGTATGAAGGAGCTGAAGCCGATACGGAATTGTAACCCATCAGTGCAGCTTCAGCATACATGAGGTAAACATCGGCAAGACGCATATAAGGAACATAAATATGAAGATTACTTCCCCAATTATACGCCAAATCATGAAGGTTAGCGGTGATTGGAATAAATTTCCTTAGAGCATAACCGGTACGACTCCCGGTGCTTTCATCACGGTAACTCCCACCTGAATAAAGATTGGCATGTCGATTGGCCTCATCGGAAGTACTTCCCTGAACAACCTGCACTCCATCAAATACAATATCGCTGTAGAAACGAGGATCACGGTCGCGCCACGGAAACTCAGGATCATACCCGGATTCGGGATCTGGCTGTGTAATATCCTCAATGGGCAGTCCGTTGGCCATACCGTAATAATTTACATAATTGGCCGTTGGTAAGAATTTCAAATCACCACCACCAACAACTGATGGAAGATATTGCTTACTTGTACCCCAGTTTGATTCATTCGCGCTATTATATGGCCCTCTGAAAATAGCTTCATTAGCACCTGGCAAAGCCCAGTTTTGACCTGTGGTATAAAAGTTTTTTTGGTATTCCTCGAAAGGAAGTAGTTCGTAAGGTGCCTGACCGCTTTCACAAAGACTCAATACCTCCCCAAAAGCATCTGCAGCCAATTTACAGTAATCTGCATTATAGGTACTACTTCCGGTTGATTCCAGATTCATCAGCGGACTTCCTGCCCAAAGATAATTTTTACCAAGATAACTCAATGCCATTATTTTGTTAATGCGTAAAGCATTTTTTCCCAGTGTACGCTTTCCAACAGTAGTTTCATCCCAATCGATGGGAAGTAAATTGGCAGCTTCCTGAAAATCAGCGGCAGCCTTATCAGCACATTCATGATAACTCAACCGTGGCAAATCAAATGCCTGATCACTGGGAATGACCTCATCAATATATGGAAGCCCACCAAAAAACTGGATAAGCCTGAAGTGAAACCATCCTCTGAAGAAAAGAAGTTGTCCTCTAATCATATCACGCTCTTCCTGAGTGGCATCGGTCATCATATCCATATTGGCTAATCCAATATTGGCTTTCCGGATTCCATACCATGCTGCATTCCACAGATCTTTATTAAAACGTCCGTTTTCCATGGAAAAATCACCTTGATCCATCCATCCGGATCCCCAGCCGTCGTGCTCACTTTGCCATCCCCAGAAATTTCCACGGTCTATTTTATGAATAAAGTGAAAATCACCTGCAGTGGAGGTTATCTCATCCTCACCCCAGTTAAAGGAGTTGGTCCAATAATTATTAGAGAAATTTACAATACCGTTGTATAACTCTTCCGTATACCCTTGGAAATTGGTAAAATTCTTAAATGCTTCTTCCTCCGAAATGATGGATTCCGGGCTTTTGTCCAGATAATCCTCACAGGATTGAAAGCTCATTGACATGATAAAAGTTCCTGCCAATATGATATTTCTAATATTTCGTTTCATGTTTTTTAATTTTCTGTTGATAACTGTCTAAAACATAACCCTCGTCAGGTTGAAACATAACATTTTATTGGATAACAATAATTTACGCCTTCAAATAAAAATATCATGTCCTGTTTTTTACAGACCGGTTTAGAAAATAATATTAACTCCCAGGTTAACTCTTTTTACAGTGGGATAAGCACCCTGAGAAGCCCACCCTGTACCGGCAAAATTGGACTCCCGGTCATCGGGCATATCAGTCCAGACAAAAAGGTTATTCCCGTTTACAAAAACTCTGACGCTCTCCATCTTTGCTTTTTCCACCCATCCTTTATCAAAGGTATAGGCAATCTCAGCATTCTTCAGTCTTAGATAAGAGCCATCAAACATATACCGGTTTCCGTCACTATAACCACTAGGATCTGATAACCAACGAGGCATAGGCACGTCACCATTGGTATTATCCGGTGTCCAGTAAGTTCCCTCATCATACACTACAGTGTTTTGGCCTCCAAAGCTACTGAATACCACCTGACGGGTAACATTATTTACTCCATAAAACTGTACAAATGCGCTTAGCCCTTTCCATTCAAATCCAACAGTTGAATTATAAGTATTCTGGGGAGTGGATGAAAACCCATAAGGAATGTTATCGTCTGCATCAATAATTCCATCTCCATTATAATCAATGATGTGGTAATCACCGGGCAGTTTTTGATTATCATTTTCATTATGAATTGTACTACTGTATACCTCATCCCAGGTATTATAATATCCAGAACTCACATTCGAATGTGTTTGTCCCAGTTGTTTTCCTTCATCTTTCTGATAATCGGGCAATAGTTCAGGACTATCAGCTTCCAAAATTTCATTTTCAGAATGGGTCATGTTGATATTTCCCCACAATCTGAGACCATTCGTGAAACGATGGTTAAGTCTGAGTTCCAATTCATACCCGTTAACTTTCACTTCGCCCAGGTTAGCAACAGGAGCTTCATCACCAAAATATTCAGGAACAGCACGACCGCCTCCATCCAAAAGAATATCGGTACGCAAATCTTCGAAATAATCAAAGTTACCGGCAATTAATCCGTTAAAAAATGCGAAATCAACACCAATATTGGATTTTTGAACTTTCTCCCAGTGAATATTAGGATTTCCTAATGCTGCAATTCGATACCATGTATAAGGACTTTCTTCAGGAGATTCTCCTGTTACCCCCATCTTGGTATGGCCGCCATATTCCCACTGATTCATGTAAAGCCAGCGGTCGTTAACATTGTCATCACCTATCTCACCGTATGATGCCCGCAATTTCAACATGTCCAGAAAAGACAGTGATTGCATAAAGTTTTCTTCTGAAATCATCCAGCTAAGACCACCGGAAGAAAAGAAAGCAAACCGATAGTCAGGACCAAATTTCTCAGATCCATTATATGCACCATTATATTCCAGAGTATATTTCCCGGCATAGTTATAGGTGGTTCTAAACACCCAGTCTTCGCGATAAAAAGGGATCTGACTTCCGGTAGCATATTCATTACGGTTAAAAAGTCCCATTGCAGTAATATCATGATCATCACCAATGGTAACACCATAATTTAATTGCATCTGATAGAAAAGCTTTCTGTAAGTGGACCAATCTTCCACACTTCCTTCACTGGTACTCCAGTTAATCCCTTCCTGAAAGTCGAAACGTGTGTTACTGTCAAAAGTCTCTTTATAATGGGCTTCACCAGTATCCGGATCTATCCACTTATACTGAGCCGAATTATATAAATCGTTGATACCACGGTCTCCTTCAACAAAAGTATTGTCAACAGATAAAGTTCCCCGAAAATTCAATCCCTTCACCAACATACCAAGGTCCTGTTCTAATGTAAAGTCTGTAGTAATCCGGTTAGTGGTAGTATTTTCCACACCACTGATACCTAAAGCCCTTGCGGAGTTAGTTCCTCTTTGTTCATTAGGGAAATAAAATCCCCAGGTACCATCAGCATATTTTGGCAGGAACAAGTTTGGAGCGGTAGAATATGCAGCAATCCAATATCCGTAATCACCGCCTCCAGCTCCCCAGGGCGATTTCCTAACTCCGTATGATCCGGCAAGATTTGCCTTAAAAGTAGTGGTAGGTGTCAACTCAAAATCAAGGTTACTGCGAACATTCAACCGATTGTAACCATACCCAGACTCATATCCTCTATTACTGTCAAAGTGTTCAAAAAGGTCACCTTCATTAAGGAAATCAGCACTTGCAAAATATTTCACAAAATCAGTACCACCGCTCACATTAATATTGGCATTGTACGACATGGCATAATCACGAAAAAGTACATCCTGCCAGTCCACATTAGGATATCTCTCTGCTTCGGCCAGGTCAGCCGGATTACGATATTTATCAATAATCTGATCTGGCATGTAATCTCCCCAACTATCAGGCCTGAGACCCAACTCATGCTCAATCACATCATTACGAATATTAAACATATCGTATGAATCATATTTATTGGGAAGTTTAGACGGCATTTTAATGGTCGAATTGGCTCCAACACGAATATCAGCTTTTCCTTCCTTACCACGTTTGGTGGTAATCAGAATAACACCGTTGGCACCCCTTACACCATATACCGCAGTTGCGGAAGCATCTTTAAGTACAGAAATAGATTCTACTGAACTGATATCCACACTACTCATTGGACGCTCAATTCCATCAACAAGAATTAAAG
Organism: uncultured Marinilabiliaceae bacterium; assembly: GCA_964403175.1. Lineage (GTDB taxonomy): Bacteria > Bacteroidota > Bacteroidia > Bacteroidales > Marinilabiliaceae > Marinilabilia. The sequence goes on along the minus strand of CAYOFH010000036.1, from coordinate 8,998 downwards.
GATCTGAATTATTCCAGGTACTCTGACCACGAATCAAAATTTGAGGATCTTCCTCTCCAGGCATTCCCGTACTTGACATGGTAACCACTCCCGGAACATTTCCGGTAAGGGCAGCACCAACACTGGAGACACCACCAGCACGCTCGAGTGTTTCTCCTTTGGTCTGTGTAATTGAGGCAACAACACTTTCTTTCTTCTGCTGTCCGTACCCTACAACTACAACATCATCAAGTTCAACAGATTCACTCCCGAGAACAACATTTACTCTTTCCCTGTTGCTCACATCAACTTCCTGGGCTTTCATTCCTATGAAAGAAACTACAAGCGTTTCAGCATCAGCAGGAATTTCAATGGAAAATTTACCATCCATATCGGTAACACTTCCATATGAAGTACTTCCTTTCACAACTACGGTAGCGCCAGGAACAGGCTCCCTGTTTTCATCGGTAACCACCCCGCTGACTACTTTCATGTCCTGAGCAGTTACATTCAAACTCAGGCAAAACAACATCAGCATCATAAACCCTTTAAAGCTGAAATTCAACTTCCTACCAATAAAGGGCATGAACTGATTTACAATTTTTTCTCTTTTTTTCATTGTAATTCTGGTTTATTTTCATTTACAATTTAGTTTTTTAAACTTACTTGTGTTATCCTGGCAGAACCCGGTACAAGTATAAATTTCCAGAACAGGTGATCATCGCGCTGATGATCAAATTTGCTTTGTTTTCTCATGGTCTCATCTTTTAAGATTAAACTTTCTATAATTTTTTTTTAATACTTCAATGCAAAAAAACTTTTCTCTTTGCCTCTTAACATTTAAAAACATTTCAGAACAAAAGTAAGACGTACCATTAATTCACTGTTTAAATTTGAGACATACAATTTTAAATTACAGATAAAAATCCCTAAAGCCTTTCTTTCAAGACTTTAAGCTTACGAAATAGGTGATTTTTTGTTACAACTATTTAAAGAGACTGGCATATTAATTTCAATTATTCATTTTAACTTTCAGATACACGTAATTTCTTATATTCTGATTTTATGACTTTTATAAAATTTATTAATGTCTGATATCTAAACCCCCAAATCAAATGATTTAACCGCAAATTGAAAAAAACAATTATCAACAATTGTATACAATGATTTTTCTTAGGTGGAAATATTTAAACAAATACAAAAATCCTTTTATTTTTTTTATACTATTAAGCAATATTGTCAAATTGATGAAAAAAAATAATGAAAAGCTTAAAGGAAGAATATGAGCAAAATTCCAACCCTCTGTAAGAAGAGATAATTGAATTGAAATCAGTATTATCAATGATTCCCGCACGTGAGTGAATAAGAAATAAATGGAACATAAGCAGGAAAGAGGTGCCAGATGTTAGATAAGTACTATCAAAATATGGAATATCTTCCAGGTTCAGGAACCCGAGTCTCGGAAAATTCATGCACTCTTTACTTCTCTGCTATTTGCTTCCCAGAAAGTCGGTAGGCGATTTTTGATAGTAATTCTTAAATACTGTACTAAAGTAGGAAACGCTTGCAAAACCGCATTTTTCACTCACCTCTGTAACTGAGTAATCTCCTGTTTTTAAAAGCTCCTGAGAATGATGCAGACGTACAGTACGGATAAAATCGGATGGTGATTGATCTGTAAGAGTTTTCATTTTCTTGTATAGTAATGAAGAACTAACATTTAGTTCAGCTGCAAATTCGGATTTCCCAAACTTAGAATTAGAAATATTAGATTTAACCACTTCATAAGCCTTTTTAACAAACAAATCATTTAATTCATTTTCTGTTAGTGGGACACTCCGGTTAGTATCTATCAAATTAAGGGCTTTATCTCTCACAACCCTCCGGTTGACAAGAATGGATTTTATTCTTCCCAACAACAATTTCATATCGAAAGGCTTTGTCAGATAAGCATCTGCCCCCAGGCCAAGACCTTGCAATTCAAGAGATTTATCTGTATGTGCAGTTAACAAAATTACAGGAATATGAGAAGTTTCATAAGTACTTTTAAGCAATTTACACAATTCAAACCCATCCATCTCCGGCATCATAATATCCGAAATCACCATATCCGGGATCCGGTTCCGGGCTAAATCAAAAGCTTCTTTCCCGTTAACGGCTAAAAACACATTAAACTCATCCCTCAAAGCAACCTGAAGAAAATCTCTCAGTTTGTCATTATCCTCCACAACCAAAATATTCAATTTTCCCATCAGTCTTTCACTTTCATTCACTTTCGGGGCAGTTTTTTCCTCTAAATTAATTCCGGATATAAAGAGAGGATCCGACTCTGAAACATCATTCTCAGAATCTTTCTCCACAATACGCAAGGGAATTTCAATAGTAAAGGTTGATCCCACATTCTCTTTGCTGTCCAAAAGGACACGACCACCATGCATTTCCACATAGTTCTTAACCATCAACAACCCGATTCCGGAACCAACCACTTCTGAATTAACGGCATTTTCACTACGATAAAACTCCTTGAAAAGCTGTCTTTGACCTTTTACACTAATCCCAATTCCTTTATCTGCTACTTCAAGTATCCAGCTCTTTTTGCTGTAACGAAGGTTGATTTTCACAATCCCTCCTTCATGAGAATATTTTATGGCATTAGAAAGCAAATTATCAATTACTTTCTCCATCATCACGGTATCAATCGCTGTAAGAAACTGTCTCTCATCAGCATCAAATGAGATAGAGATATTTTTTCGATGGGCATAAGATTCAAACATTATAATTCTCTGTTCCACAAAAGCAACGATATCAACCATTCGAAATTTCAACTGGGCCTTCCCTTTATCAATCTTCTGAAAATCGAGCAACTGCGTGGCAACATTTAAAAGCCCCTGAATCTGTTCTTTTGCAAGAGCGAGATAATATCTCCCCTTTTCAGACAGTCCTGACTCCTTTTCAATCTCCTCAACCGGGCCAGTGATCAATGTTAATGAAGTTCGTAACTCATGAGCTGTATTCGAGAAAAATCGAATTTTCTCTTCAGAATGCAATTGCTGTATTAAATTAATATGATAGCGGAAGAAAAAGTAAAGCACTCCTACTATCAACAAAATCACTAAAATATAAAACCACCAGGACTGCCAGAACGGCGGTTTTATGACCAAAATCAAACTACGCTCATCAATAATCTGCGATAAAGAACTATTCTGCATCCTGATTTTTAATTCATATTCCCCTCCTGGGAGGTTCGCAAAAGTCAGCATGCGATTTGAAGACGGAATATTCCAGTCTTCATCCATTCCTTCCAGTTTCCATGAAATTTTTGCCTGCGGTTCTGATATTCCTACCGTCAACAACTCAAATGTGAGTGTGTTTCTGAAATAAGGAAGAACAATTTTATCCAGATTATCCACAGGTATGTCTAAATCAAAAACCTCTTTATCTCTTATGGTTCTTCCTGAAATAATAATGTCCTGAATGAAAATATCTCCTTTTATTTCTTGTTTCTGCAAATCGCCGGGAGCAAACATAAGTGCTCCCTGGTTAGTACCCAACAACAATTCGCCGGTGGATAAAACTATGCTGGCATCTTGATTGAAAGAAGCATTCGAGAGAGACAATACCGAGGAATACGTCACAACAGACTCTGTCTCGGGTGCAAAACGAGACAAACCACTTTCAGTTCCAAGCCAAAAATATCCGTCAAACCGGGATATACTATTTACAAAATTACTTGATAGTCCTTCATTTACTGTATATTCATTAACATCTCCGCTGTTAATATTGTAACTTATCAAACCACCTCCACTGGTTGCACACCAAATCATTTCATTGTCTATCAGGAAATCATGAATAATATACCCCTCAAGCAACACTTCTGCATCACCCTCCGTTATATCCAACATTACCAACCCGAAAGAACAGCCCAATAAAACCTTATCTTCAGAATACTTTTCCAGCATATAAACAGGATGGTGACCGAATTTCTCAGATTTAGTGGTTTCAGTATTATAACGAACTACCTCTTCAACTACTCCTCCAAACCATAAATTACCTTCATCATCACCGGTTATATCAAAAATAAATTTTCCAAAATCCTCATTGCGATGCATATTATTTCCAAACTTCATGATTTCTTTTCCCGACTCTCCGTCAAAAACCCAAACACCCGATCCCCAGGTACCTGCCCACATACGTCCCATATCATCCTCAATAACAGATAGAAAAATTTCAGCTTCTCCACTGGTATTCTCAAAAAAAGTGCTCCAACTATCTTGATCTACATCCCATTTGCTGATACCATTATTGGTAGCAAACCATAAATTATTTTTTCTGTCTTCGTAAACATCATTTACCACATTATTGACAAGAGAATTAGGATTATTTATCTGATGTTTTATTTTTTTTACTGTCCGGACTGTTTGTTCATAAAAAGAAACACCTCCACTATAAGTACAAATCCAGACACGATTCTGCCTGTCAAGAAAAATGTCATAAACTCCGTTTCCTGCCAATGAGTTAGGATCATCAACATCTTCCCTGTAAATATTCAAAACTTTTGTTCCCTGTTTATTTAGCTCCCAAACCCCTTGACCATCAAATCCCAACAACATGGTACTATCCGTATTTGCCTCAATGGCCAAAACAGGCTGACTTGGAAAATCATTAATTTGAACATTTAAAAGCCGGTCGAAGCGAATATCGTACAAAAAGGCTTCTCCGGAATTAGTGCCTATCCACAACTGCTTGGTTTCATCATCGAAATAAAGCATGGATATTTGTAAGGACTCCCGGTTCTCAAAAGCATGTAAAAGTTCTGTTTCCCCGGTTTTGGCCTCCACAATATGAAGACTGCCTTCACGTCCCAGAAAGAAATACTCTTCATCATACCACTCCACAAAATGTTCTTCCTGATTGTTTTTACTTAATAATTCCAGTTCTTTATTTCCGGTATACTTATATAACCCAAATGTCGTTGCAATAAAAAATGTTCCGTCATCATCAATAAGGATATTACTAACTACTAAATAATTATTGTTCAATAAACTTCGCATATCCAAAATCAGATCAAATTGATCAAGTAATGGATCATATTTAAAAAACTGTCCGTTATTGGTGTAGGCGTACAAATTGGAGTTTTTAAACAACAAGTCAACACTTATTACATTGGGCGTGACATAGGGTAGCAAATATTGTCTCTTATCCTCCTCGGTGAAACGATAAACGCCGGCTTTCGAAGAAACCCAGATAAACCCTTTTTCATCTTCACACACCGAATTGGCTCCCCTAATAGAAATGTCATATATATCATTGACATTATAAAAAACTTTATTTTGTGAAATGGCTGTAGATCCTATTCCATGCAAAAGAAAAATTATAATGACTACGGAAAATATTTTGAAATTTGTTGTTTTCCCCATCTCTGAAAAATTCTCTGAATTAACAATTCAACACTTCCCTTGCAATATTAAAACAAAAGACAGGTTCAAAAGTATTTAATTCTATTTAAAATTCAAGTATCAGTTAAATGATTTATGGAACTGAAAAAATAACGTCTCCATATAGATTAAAATCAAATTTTTAATTTTTAAAATCAGACACAAACTTATTATTTCAGATACGTTACAACAAATTTTCAGCCGATTACAAAAACAAAAATCATTTTCACTTAAGGACTATTACACTCACACACAACATCAGCCAATAAAATTTAATTCCTCTTCAGAAAAATAAAAATAGCGAAAAATACTATCACTTTTTTGAGTATTTTATCTGAAATCTGAAATCCAAAATGAAAGTAAGAAGTACTTTTCAATTTACAAACACCTATTTTTATTAATCTTATTTGAATTAAATCTTTTAAAAAATATACTTGTGATTCTTTTTACTTTCTATTAAAACCTAATATTTTATGAAAAAAACAAAAAAAGAGATACTTCTTTATCTTAATTAATTTATACTTATTTGCTCAGAATTTAAAAATTTAGCGTACTGTAACAAATAAAACGGGGCAATCACTTCGCGGTGGGACACAACCGTTAATATTACAGGCATTAGATTTCATTTACTAATATCTGAAATCAAAAATTAAATATCTTAAATTGAAACCACTCTAAACAAGATACAATTATTTTTGACACATTAAAACATTTAATACTTCAGCTCACTTCTCACTTGCCTTTATTGCAAAATACTTAACCATTAATTTGCCAGAAATCATATAACACTCCCAAAACCATTTAAATTAACGATATAAAATAACTTAATAATGAAGAAACGAAATTTATTTTTTACAGCAGTTCTTATTCTTGCAACTTTTAGTTTATTTTCCTGCAACAAGAAAGCAGAGGATAATTCCCAATCTCTTAAGGACGCATTTTCCGGCAAATTCCACATCGGGACAGCTTTAAATGCTCCCCAAATAATGGGTCAGGATTCTGCTACCATGGAGGTTGTAAAAAAACACTTTAACTCCATTGTTGCCGAGAATATCATGAAGAGTGGGATGATTCAGCCCAATGAAGGAGAATTTAATTTTGAACTCGCCGATGAATTTGTAAAATTTGGTGAGGAAAACAACATGTTTATAATCGGTCATACTCTGATCTGGCATTCCCAGGCTCCCAGATGGTTTTTCACTGATGACGAGGGGAATGAGGTTTCCAGAGAAACTCTTATTGAACGCATGAGAAACCATATCCATACTGTCGTGGGACGATACAAAGGCAGAGTGCATGGCTGGGATGTGGTAAATGAGGCCGTTCTTGATGATGGATCTTTCAGAAAAAGCAAGTTCTACGAGATCCTCGGAGAGGATTTTATTAAACTGGCATTCCAATTTGCTTATGAAGCTGATCCTGAAGCAGAACTATATTACAATGACTTTTCAATGGCAAAGCCGGGAAAACGAAGCGGTGTTGTAAAAATGGTCAGAAACCTTCAGAAAGATGGCATTAAAATCGATGCCATTGGCATGCAGGGACATATTGGACTTGATCATCCGTCTATTCAGGAATTTGAAAAAAGCATCAAAGACTACTCTGACCTTGGTGTTAAAGTAATGATAACAGAATTGGATCTTACCGTTTTACCCATGCCCGACTGGAACGCGGGAGCAGAAATATCCACAGATTATGAATACCAGGAAAAACTTAATCCATACACCGAAGGCCTCCCGGACTCTGTAAACGTGGCCTATGAAAACCGTTACCTTGATTTCTTCAATCTTTTTCTCAAACATCAGGAGGTAATCTCAAGAGTAACACTATGGGGCGTAAACGATAACAACTCTTGGAAAAATAACTGGCCTGTAAGAGGAAGAACCGACTACCCATTGTTGTTCGACAGAAATAATGAGCCAAAACCTGTAGTTGAAAAAATAATTAAAGAAGCTTTAAAATAAACCATTTAAAGTTTATAATGTCAAAAATGACGAAAGCATTGCACTTCCCCGGGGAATAAACTCCTCAGGGGAAGTTTTCCCATAATTATAGTTATTTCTCCTACACTTGAAATGTATCTGCCATCCGTTAGCAATCCTCTTTGTCCGGTAGTTATAATTTGCCCCGGTGGAAGGTATAATATTATTAATTATTGAGGATAAGGTGTATAAGATAATGGAATATCCCTGTGGAAATGCAACTCTATCAGACAGGCACACAGGGTTTCGTTTTCAAACATGAAACGTGTACAGTCACTTTTTCAATGGATGAAAAACTCAGAGTTTTTTATTAATTAATTGAATACATATTTACGAATCATTTATAGTTAAATACAAACCAATGAAATCACTGTCCCAAAAACAACTCCTAAAATCTTCTATGACTTTAATAATTTGTTTTTTCCTGTTCTCTGTTTCTTTATTCGGACAACATAAAAAACACAACAATACCCGCAATCTGTTTTTAGAAGCCGGATACAGCCAGGATGAAATTGACCAGAAACTGGAGAAAGCATACTTTGATCTTTTTGAGGGACCCGATCGCGTCTATTTCGAAGTCGGCGATTCCATGGGCTACGTTTCAGATATAAAAAATAAGGACGTACGCAGTGAAGGTGTATCCTATGGAATGATGGTCGCAGTTCAACTTGACAAAAAAGATGTTTTTGACCGGATCTGGCGTTGGTCAAAACACTACCTTCAACATCAGGAAGGCCCCAGAAAGGGCTATTTTTCCTGGAGCTTTGACCCGGTTAAGATGGAGCCTAACTCCCTGGGCAGCGCGTCTGACGGAGAGTTCTTTTTCATTACTGCCCTGCTTTTTGCCTCCAACAGATGGGGTAATGATGCAGAAATAGATTATTATGCCGAAGCCCGCTACATTCTGGATTCCATGTGGGAAAAAGATGGCACAGATAATATATATAATGTAATTAATACAGAGCACAAACAAATAACCTTTGTTCCTGAGGGCGATGGCTACAACTGGACAGATCCCTCCTATCACGTACCTGCCTTTTACGAAGTATGGGCAGAATATGCCAACGATGGTCATGAGCAGTTTTACCGCGATTGCGCAGATACTTCACGTGTATTTCTTCACCGGGCCTGTCATCCGGTTACCGGCTTGAATTCAGACTACACAGAGTTCAGCGGTGAACCTCATCCCACACGATGGATGAAACCGGGATTCAGATACGATTCATGGCGCGTACCCATGAATATTGCCATGGATTATGTGTGGTATGGAAAGGATAAAGAATGGCAGGAAGATTATGCAGAGCGCTTTCAGAACTTCCTGAGATCCGAGGGTATGGACTCATTTAAAGATCAATACAATCTGGATGGCTCCACACCTGAATGGATTCTTCCGGCAGGTGATTATCCTCCAAAACTGAGACATTCCCTGGGACTGATATCCACAGCTGCCACTGCCTCTCTTATCAACATCAACAACAACGAAAACAGTATGGATTTTGTCCATAAACTCTGGAATGAAAAGCTCGAGCCTTATGACGATGGCTATTTTGACCCCTATTTTGATGGTCTGATGTATCTGTTTAGTCTGATGCATTTAAGTGG
>CAYOFH010000035.1:17701-27986 GCA_964403175.1 uncultured Marinilabiliaceae bacterium | reverse complement strand
CTGTTTCGGATTCACTAAATAGTTCGTATCTATCATCTTGAATACCATATTTTTTTCTTCCGTTTCGAGTTCAGTGATTGGCTTAACCTTTGCTTTCTCACACCCCACCCGTGAAAATAATTCCAGGGTCACTATTCACGGGGGATTTTCTTAACATAGGCTTTATTCCACTTAAGACAGGTTGCGCATTTTCGAAAATGTTTTAAAGAAGAATTCGGGGAAACCCCTGGTGCCTGGGGTAAATAATTACAATTTCCAGCTGGCATTGACAAAACTTCCCTTCTCTTCGTCATTATCAATCTTCAGAAATGTGCCAATCTCCTGTTGCATTTCTTCCACGTGCGATATGACTCCCACAATCCGGTTTTCGTGACGCAATGATTTGAGGGTGTCAAAAACGATGCTGAGTGACTCCCGGTCCAGAGTGCCAAAACCTTCATCCAGAAAGAAGAAGTTTCCACTGGAACTGGTATGTTTCTGAATGCTGTCGGCCAGTGAAAGTGCCAGTGACAGGGATGCCTGGAATGTTTGACCACCCGACAGGGTTTTAACACTACGCAGATGTCCTTCGTTCATGAAATCACGCACCTGGAAGGAATTGTCGGATGCCAGTTCCAGCGAGAGGTGCTGGCGTGTGAGGCGGTAAAAGCGGTCGTTGGCCGAACGCACCAGTTCCTGCAGATAAACAGTGGAAATGTAATTGACAAAAGCACCGCCCTTAAAGAGGTTTTTCATCATTTTTAGGTTTTCGGCCCGTTCCAGTACTTTGTGGTGTTGTTTTTTTATTTCTTTTGCTTTTTCCTGATCCTTTTTTATGCGGTTAAGCGTGGTGCTGGCCTCTCCCCAGGCACGGTTGAGCTCCTCAATTTTCTTGTTTAGTTGCCCATGCTGACCGGTTAATTCAAGATACCTCTTTTCATCAAAGGAACGACCGTTAAGCTCCGTTTCATACTGGCGGATAGAAGTGGAGACATTGTTCAGCTCCTGCTTATGCTTGTCGATTTGGTTACGAATGCTGTTAGTATCAAAATTTTTGAAAACAATTTTCACAACGGTTTCACGGTTCTGAATCCCATTTTCTTCAAGGAGAGCACTGATTTTTTCCTCAATCGAGTGCCATTCTTTTTCAATTTCATTTAGCTGTTTCTCTCGTGCTTCAATCCTTCCACTCAGGGTATCCAGTTTTTTAGATGTTTCTGTCACCTGTTTTTCTTCCTGTTGATAACGTTTATCTATCTCGGAGTGTTGTTTTTTGAGTGTTGTGGTCTTTTGTTTCAGTTCATCATTGGTAAAGCCGGCTAGATTTTCCGGGTTTAATTCACTGAACTGGCTGTAAAGCGTTTCAATGCGGCTTTTCTTTTCCAGAATGGATCGTTCAATTTCTTCCAGAATTTTACGATAATCTTCCTTGTTTTTCTCTGCTTTTTCCGATTCATAGATGATTTTCTCCTGCTCGTCTTCCAGTTCCTTTATTTCTTTGCTTAGCAGTTCATGCTTTTTGAAAGCCTCTGTAACCTGTTCTTCCTTATCGAAAGAAAACTGTGTCCACAGGAATTTTTCCCTGTGTTGTTTTATTTGTTCGGTAAATAGTTCCAGGTTGTCGGTATGTTTTTTTTGTTCTTTGAATATGTTCTCTATCCTGTCTGATAAACGCAGCAGTTTGGTTTCGGTTTCGGTAAGTTGCTTGTACAGCTCCTCATTTTTATGAATTTTTTCCCGGATTGCAGATAGCTTTTCTGATAAGTCATCTGTTTCCAGGAGATTGGGATGATGCTCTGAGCCGCATAGGGGACAGGGTTTTCCATCAGTGAGTTCGTGGGCGTATTTTTGCAGTTGTTGTTGCACCTGCAGATCATGCCGGTCAGCATCTAATTTTTTTTTGTTTCCTTCGAGCTGCTTTTTATCGGATGAAATTGATGTCTGTAATGTTTTGATGAGGTTCGAGACAGGTTTTTCAGCAGTGATGTTAAAGTTTTCTGCGATTTTTATGACCTGTTCAGAGATGTCTTTTTCATTATTAGAAACTTCATTTAGAAGCTCTTTGGTCTCTTTTTGGCTTTGGGAAAGCTGTTTAAATTGTGAATACCAGTCCCGCACATCGGATAATATTTTGAGGTCGGGAAGTTGTTTTTTCTTTTCGTTCAGCATTACCTTGTTGTTTTTCAGGCGGTCTTTCAACTTTTCCAAAACAACAAGATTTTCCTCAACCATGGTGGAGCCTTTCTTATGTCGATCCTTTTCTTTGGCAATTTCTGCTTCCAGTTGCCGAACCGTGCTCATTTTCTCAAATTCTTCTGCTTCCCGGAGCCATTTGTCGCGGTTTGACCATTGTTGTCGTGTTTTTTCAAAATTTTCAGTCAGTTTTTTCAGACTTTCCCGGAGCTTTTGCAGTTCCTCTTTTTCTGTCTTCTGTTCTTTTTCAACCGTGTTCCTATCTTTTGTTAGGCGGTCGGCCCGTTCCAGTGGGGAGCGGAATATGCGCGAAAACGATTCATATTCTTTCAGCTCATTTTCCAATCTGTCAATTCTTTCTTTTTCTTTAAGGAGGTTCTTTTGGCGGTTTTTGCTTTCGTTGAGTTTGTGCTGAATCTCCCGGATTCCCTCTGCTGTTTTGATTTGTTTTTGAAGGTTGATTATAGTTTCATTCGCTTGCTTTAGTTTCTCACTGGTTTCCTTGATTTTTGTTTCCAACCCTTTTACTTCCTCAGGGTCGATGGTTCCCAAACTCTCAAGTTTGGTAGTTAGTTCCACCAGGTGCAATTCATTGCTGCGTTGCATCTCTGCCACCCGTCCGAAGAGTTCAAATTTGTTAAGATTGAATAATTCGCGCAGCATATCGGTTCGCTCTTTTGAGCCAAGCTGCAAAAACTCCTGAAATTTGCCCTGCGGAATGATAATGGTGCGATGGAAGTTGTTGTAATTGAGTCCGGTTATCTCTTCGGCAGAATCTTCCGGAATGCTTTCCCATTCCCCGTTTTTTAAATGATAAGCCGTTCGTTCAAGTTTTTTTACATCCTCAAATTTTTTGCTGTTCCGCCGTCCCTGGACCATGAAACGATAGGTCTCCCCACATGATGTGAACTCAAAATCGATTTTCAGTTCGTTCGATTTCAGGTTCATCATATTGTAATTGCGGTTGTCGCGTGCATTGAGACGCTCCGACTGGCCGAACAAAGCAAACGAAACCGCTTCCAGAATGGTTGATTTTCCGCTTCCCACACTTCCAAAGATGCCAAACAATCCGGCTTGCGTAAGTGTGCTGAAATCAATGGTCTGTTCCTGCTGATAGGAATATATGCCTTGTAGGGTAAGTCTTTTTGGTGTCATTTTTATTATGGTTTAAAGGGTGAGAGGGTAAAAGGGTAAAAAGGTAAAAGGGTGTAATGGCAAGGGACAAAGGGCATGGGGCAATTATCAATTATCAATGATCAATTAGCCGGCATCTATCTCATCCCCCGCAACGCAAACACGGAACCCGAAACCAGAAACTCAAAACTCCCCCACAATCTCCTTAAACAACTCCTTAATTCCATCATTTGGTTTTTGTCCTTTTGCGTGGAAAAAGAAATCCTCAAACAGATCGTTCATGCTTTTGGCCAGGTCGATGTCGGGCCTCTGCTCAAGAGGGGAGGCAGTGTTGTTTTTTACCTCGGGAATAATGGTTACAATACCGTCATGGACATTGTAGAGTCGTTTGCGGTCTTCGGTTTTCAGGTAGGTGTCCGAAACGATTGTTAATTCCACAAAAGTATTGGGGTTTTCAGAAAGCCACTTTACCGCTGGATCGATATCCTCAAATCGTTTGCGTAGTAATCGTCGTCCGCTTTTGAGAGGGATTTTATTTACAGAAACCGGTTTTCCGGGTTCTGCATCAATAATCGCCACGAACTTGTCCTGATTTGCTTCGGCAAAACTGTAGGAGAGGGGACTGCCCGAATAGATTACCGGACACCTGGCTCCGCCAATTTCCTGATAGCGGTGTAGGTGTCCCAGTGCCACGAATTGTATTGTGTCAGGGATATCAGAGGTAAAGACGGGTTGTGCTCCTCCCACATAGAGTATAGGTTTTTCGTCTTCGGGTTCTGCCTGTATTTCCGATCCTTCCTTCATCATAAACAGGTGGGTCATCAAAAGATTGATGCCTTTATTGTCACAAAATTCATCTGCAGTTTTTTGCCACGATTCTTTCAATATCGTGCGTAATGATTCTTCCTTGTTTTCGGGGTTCAGAAAGGCTTTTAAGCGTAATTCATTGGCATAGGGAGTGGTAATGATCCTTAGCGGGACAGGATTGTCGGGAAGTAAGATTTCCATGAAGCCGGGTTGACTCCTGGATATTTTTAAGCCAGATTCCAGGCTGAAAGGTTGGATTTCAGAGTTGGGAAATCCCGAAAATATAATTCCACATTCGCGGGCCAATGGATCAGGAGCCTCAATACGATCGGGCGAGTCGTGATTGCCGGCTATTGCGATAACCGGTCTTTGTCCATCGGCAGAGAGGCGTTTCAGGTTTTTATAGAAAAGTTCCACGGCTTCTGTTGACGGATTGAATGTGTCGAACAAATCACCGGCAATGATGACGGCATCTATCTCTTCATTGTCAGCGATTTCACATATTTCATTAAGTACATCTTTTTGCTCTTCCAGGCGGAAAAAACTCTCGAGCCGTTTGCCCAGGTGCCAGTCTGATGTGTGGAGAATTCTCATTTTTGTATTGCTTTAATTGTCGGTTGTACAAAGATAATTTTTTCAAACAGAAGGCATTTATGCCACTATATACCCCTTCTTTTATTGAATTTTTATCCCGGTAAACTCAGAAAGATTATCCAGTACTTTTTTGCTTAACCGGATGAATGCCTGACTTGTTCGACCGGAAGAGACTCCCATGCATCTTACATGGGGATGACTGAGAAGATGTTCTCCACCCAAAGCTCCTGTGCTGTCGCATAGGCAAAGATTGTCTTTTTCCAGCCATTTTAAAAAGGGTTTTTCATCCCAGGCCGGAGACAAACCGGTGTTCATAAGGATTTTTTTATTCCCCAATGCATCAAATTCATGGTTGTGTAGCAAAACTGTGTTTTTGTTGAGGCAGCAAATGATTACCTCATTTTTGCCAAGCAACTGTTGCAGTGGAAGAAACTGATATCCTTTAACTTTGGCCTCTTCTTTTTCACTTCTGGCAAAATATGAAATCTCAGCACCCAAAAAATGTAAGGCATCAGCAATCATTCCTCCCAGTTTGCCCAGTCCGACAACCCCTACTTTTAATCCGGTTATTTCTCTGGGCATATTATACCATGAAGTTTGACCGAATCCATGCAGACAACGCACCAATTCACTGATAACATATTCCACTACGCCTTCATCGCCGTAATCACGAATGCCGGTCACTGTAATTCCGCGGCTGTTGGCATAATGAATGTCAACGTTGGCACTTTCGGGGGAGTAGAGGGAGCATGCCATGCCGATATACTTTACATTTGGGCATTGTTCCAGAGCTTCTTTGTTTAGTTGGGAGGTATAACTTAGCAGCACCGCATCAGCATCTCCAATTCGTTTGGCCATTTCTTCATTCCCTGCGGGGATATCCGGATGAAAAATTACTTCTTTGGCAAACAATCGTAATTGTTCTTCTGCTTCAGGAATCAAAGATATGGGCTCAATCGCAACTAATTTTTGGAACTGCATTTTATTTGATTTAGTATTGTCGGGTTTTATGATGTGTTTTTAATTTTAGAAAGTAAAAGAGAGGTCTGCCCCCCTTTATTTTTTGCTGGCAATAATAAGGAAACTTTTGAGAAAAATGGTAATGTTTCAGATGTCAATGACAGGCAGAATAAACAATATTTGATTCTTAAATAACGTGTGAGATTCTTTGAGGTTTATTATTTTCGTTGCTCAAAATGAATGGGGAGAAAAATTATCCTTTTGTAATTGTCTATTGTTTTAACTACATAGAACTTAACGGGTATTTGTGTGAATAGTCATATTACCAGTGTTTTAGGATTTATTTCAGGTGCTTTCATTTAGCTCAAATCATAACCCTTTTAAAATGTGCTATTTATATGATTGTGTTAGCTCTTTAGGAATGTCGTTTTCAAGAGAAATAACTACTGCCTACTTCCTAACGACTTAATTACTATTATCTAAGAATCTAACGATCTATTGTCCAATGGAAGATAAGAAAAATATAGCCCTGGTATTGTCGAGTGGTGGAGCCAAAGGAATTGCCCACATTGGAGCCATTGAGGAATTGCAAAAACGGGGTTACAATATTACTTCAGTATCTGGCTCATCCATAGGTGCTGTTATTGGCGGATTGCTGGCAATGGGGAGGCTGGAGGACTACAGTGAATGGGTAAGGACATTGGATCGCAGTGCTGTATGGGGACTGATGGATTTTTCTTTTACCTCCAAAGGCCTGTTGAAAGGCGAGCGTGTTTTTGATAAGATGAAAGAGTTTATTTCTGATGTTAACATTGAAGAAATGAAAATACCTTTTGCTGCTGTTGCTTCAGATGTTTTGAATAAAAAAGAGATCGTATTTAAAAAAGGCAGTTATTATGAGGCGGCCAGAGCTTCAATTGCCATTCCTGCTATGATTACTCCGGTGAAATATAACGGGACTTTTCTGGTTGATGGAGGTATTCTTAATCCTGTACCTATTGAACATGTAGAGAAGAAAGATGGTGATTTGCTGGTGGTTGTAAATCTATATGGCGAGTCCCCAACTAAAGCAGAAGCTGCGCACGATAGCAAAGAAAACAACAAGAAGGATGAAGAAGGCGGTATTTTTGAGACATTATCTAATCTGGTAGATACCGGAGACAAGGAAAGTCTTGGGTATATTTCCCTTCTAACCACCAGTTCATCGGCAATGGTTCACAAATTGGCAAAAATGAACATTGAACGTTACAAACCCGATATTTTAATTGATATTCCTGCCGATTCTGCCAATACTTTTGATTTTCACAGGGCTGATAAAATGATAAAACTGGGTGCTGATGCTGCTGAAAAAGCGATTTCTGAGAAGGTTGGAAAATCTGATTAGCTGATTTAAGAATAATGCATCCCATCTCTAATTATCTAAATTCTAATTTCTTCTAACATCTGTTTTTTATCTCTTTTTTTTATTATGAGAATATTCTCATTATATTTGCATGAACAATAGTTCGTTTATGGCACGACCAAAATCTCTTAGGAAAGTTGTGAAGCCACCCGGTTTCAAAGGTTTCAGACCTTATGGTCATCAGAATCAAAGTAATAGTCCGGTAGAGTTGTATTACGAAGAATATGAGGCATTAAAGCTGGCCGATTTTGATTTGATGAATCATCTGGAAGCCTCCAAAGTAATGGGGGTTTCGAGGGCTACTTTTGCAAGAATATATGAGCGTGCCAGAAGGAAAATTGCTCTGGCACTGGTAGAAGTGAAAGAAATAAAATCTGTTTACGGACATGCTTATCTTGATAAGAGTTGGCTTGTCTGTAATAAATGTCATGCACGTTTTACCATTCCATCCACGATTAAGGAATTAAAATGTCCGGTTTGTAAATCATCTGATGTGGAGGCGGTGGGATAGCAAATGGCAAGGGGCATAGCGCAAGGAGTATGGGGCAAAAAGCTTGCGGCATGGAGCAAGGAATTGGTAGCAAGGTTGGATGGTGAAAGGGCAGAAAAACCTGATCGCATGAGCGTAGCCATTTTATGCGCTGCGACCGATTGGCGTTTGCGAGCATGGGGGCGTTTTTGCGAAACTAAAATTAATACGTGATATATGAAAACACTAATTACATCGACAGGCGGAAGCCCGGATGCTGCTTTTGACAAACGATACGGGCGGGCGGCCTGGTTTTGTCTTTTGGACGAAGAATCAGGAAAAACCGATTTCTTTGAGAATGAGCATGTAAATGCCACAGGTGGGGCAGGTACGAAAGCTGCAGAAAAAACTGTGGAATTGGGCGCTCAGAAAGTTATTTCGGGTGACTTTGGTCCAAAGGCCAAAGATCTATTGGGAAAATTTAATGTGCAAATGGTTATCATCGAAGAGGATGATTTGAAGGTGCAGGAAATTATTGAACGAATAAACGGATAGTGTTATGCCAAAGTTGGATCATACAGGCCCGGAGGGACAAGGTCCGCGTTCGGGGCGAAATTTAGGAAAATGTGCTAAAAAAGACGGAGATGCTCCTTCCGGAAAACTTGGGGAAGGAATGGGTAAACGGCGAAAAGGAGATTGTGGTAATGGCAAAGGAAAGCGTCTGCGCAGCAATATGCCATAACCTTAAAGTTACGAGCAACAGCCAAGAGCTAAGAGCCAACAGCCAAGAGCTAAGAGCTGCGAGCTAAGAGCCGACCTTATACCCTTCGAATGAAGATTTAAAACAAATTTTATGTCCTATAAAATCGCCATAGCCAGTGGAAAAGGAGGTACCGGTAAGACAACCGTTTCAGTGAATTTGCAATATGCAATAGCAGAGCAGCTAACACCAAACGCTTTGCTTGCCGATTGTGATGTTGAAGAACCCAATGACCGGATTTTCTTTCCGGATGCGAAAGTAATCTCTCATACAAAGGTACATCAGATGGTACCTGAAATTGATACCGATAAATGTACTTTTTGCCGCAAATGTGTGGAGTACTGTGAATTTAATGCCATTGTTGTGCTGCCTCCTGCCGGTTTTGCCGAGGTCAATACTTCTTTGTGTCACTCCTGCGGTGCGTGCAGTGTGGCCTGCCAGGATGATGCGATTAACGAAAAGCCGGTTCAAGTGGGAGAAATTACCCGCATGGATACAGGAATTGGTGCCGGATTGGCTGAAGGAAACCTGAAAGTGGGTTCAGCTATGCAGACCTTGATGATAAAGGAACTTAAGAAGTCGATTTCCGGTGATTATGATGTGGTTTTGTATGATTCACCACCCGGCACCAGTTGTCCGGTTGTGGAAACGGTAGCTGATGCTGATTATGTGGTTTTGGTAACAGAGCCAACCCCATTTGGACTTAATGATCTGGTGCTGATGGTAGAGTTGCTGGTAGAGCTGGAAAAGCCCTTTGGTGTAGTCATTAATAAAGCCGGATTGGGAAACCGGGATGTTTATGAGTTCCTGAGTGAACAGAATATCGATATTCTGGCTGAAATCCCTTTCAATAAAACCTATGCCGGGAAGTATGCATCAGGTGATTTGCTGATTGATATTACGCCGGAAACAATCAAGTCCTATACAAAAATTGTAAAATCTATAGAAGAGCATTATCTGCAATATGAAGGAAGTAACTATTTTAAGTGGTAAAGGCGGTGCCGGTAAGACCAGTGTGGCTGCAGCCATTGCATCAGTTGCAGAGAATGCTGTTTTTTGCGATAATGATGTGGATGCGGCGGATTTACATTTGATTTTTAATCCTGAAATAAAAGAGACTCATACTTTCCAGGGTGCCTGGGTGGCTTCTATTGATGAGGATAAATGCACCAGTTGTGGTTTCTGCAAATCTCATTGCCACTTTGATGCTATTCATTACAAAGAAGAGGGTGGACTGTTTATCAATCCGTTCCAATGCGAAGGTTGTCGGTTGTGTGAACGCGTCTGTCCGGTAGGAGCTATTACATCCAAAAGAAGTGAAAATAATTTCTGGTTTGTTTCGGACAGTCGTTTTGGCCCCTTTGTACATGCCCGGATGGGGGCGGGAGAGGAAAATTCCGGAAAGCTGGTGACTGAAGTCCGTCGGAAAGCAAGAGAAATAGCCAAAGAGACAGGAGCCGGTTTTGTAATCAATGATGGCCCTCCGGGAATCGGTTGTTCAGCAATCTCTTCTGTTACCGGAACCAATGCGGTTTTGCTGGTAATAGAGCCTACTCGTTCAGGATTACATGATGCTCAACGACTTGTTGAATTGGTTAACTCGTTTAATATTCCGCTTTTTGCTTTTATCAACAAGGACGACATTAATGCAGAAGTTACCGGAGAAATAGAGAATTTCCTGCTTCAAAATAATATTTCTCTGTTGGGCAGATGGGGTTTTGATACTCATGTAGTAGAGTCAATGGTTGACAAAAAAAGTGTGGTGGAATATTCGCCTGAAAGTGAATCAGCCCGGTCTGTAAGAATAGTATGGGAACAAATGAAGGCGTTTTTGGAAGTTGGAAAAGTCATTAGCACATAGCTGTTGGATAGAATGTAATGACGCACGATCGTGCGTCTCTATTTATATATACCACATCCCAAACTCAAAAATCAATTGTCAACATTCAAAACGTTAGAATCTATGTCTAAGAAAAAAATTATTGTC
>CAYOFH010000035.1:15165-17601 GCA_964403175.1 uncultured Marinilabiliaceae bacterium | reverse complement strand
TCAATTGTCAACATTCAAAACGTTAGAATCTATGTCTAAGAAAAAAATTATTGTCATAGGTGGCTCTGCCGCCGGTCCAAAAGCAGCCGCGAAAGCGCGCAGAATGGACGAATTTGCAGAAATTACCATATTTCAAAAAGCTCCTGATCTATCAATGGCTTCCTGTGGTTATCCTTATTTCGTAGGAGGCTTTTTTGATGATCGGAATAAACTGCTGTGTACACCAACCGGAGTGGTACGTGATCCGAAGTTTTACTGGAACGCAAAAGGCATTGTTGCAAGGGTGAATACAGAAGTAACACGTATTGATCGCAAAAAGAAGCTGGTGGAATATATCAACATTGAGACCGGAAAGAAAGGATCCCAGGAATATGATAAGTTGGTAATTACTACCGGTGCATCTCCCAATATGCCACCCATTCCCGGTGTAAATCTGGAGGGTATTACTACATTGCAATCGATGCAGGATGCTGATTATTTGCGAAAAGTTCGTGATGATGGTAAAATTAAGAAGGCTGTGGTTATTGGAGGTGGTCTTATTGGTATCGAGACATTAGAGGCACTTCATTTGGCAGGGATAGAATTAACATTAATAGAGCTATTGCCCCAATTGCTTACGTTTCTCGATTGCGAAATGGCCAAGTTGGTAGAAAATTATTTAAAGACCAAGGCCAATGTCATCACAAAAAACGGAGTGGCTGAATTTATAGGAGAAAACGGGAAATTAAATGCCGTAAAACTTCAAAATGGCACAGAGATTCCCTGTCAGTTAGCTGTGGTTGCCATTGGTGTACGTCCTAATGTGAAATTAGTACGTGAGGCCGGCCTGAATGTGGGGGAACTGGGAGGTATTACGACCAATGAGTTTATGCAAACCAATGATCCGGATATTTATGCTGCAGGTGACTGCTGCGAAATAAAAAATATTATTACCGGGAAAAATGTTCTTGCTCCTTATGGCGACCTGGCCAATCTGCAGGGGCGTGCAGTTGGTGAAAATATTATCAAAGGAAATATCGCCAAATTCCCGGGAACCATTCAAACGGGTATCTGTAAGTTCTTTGATTATGCAGTGGGAATTACCGGCTTGTCTGAAGAAAAAGCTAAAGAAGCCGGGTTTAATTACGAACGAGTATTGAATGCCAGTCCCGATAAACCAGGGTTTATGAATGGTCAAATGCTGATTACAAAATTGGTGGTGGAAAAGAAAACCCGAAAGATACTGGGAGCTCAGTGTCTTGGTCCCGGCGATGTGAGCAAGCAGCTGGCCATCTGGGCTACTGCAATTAAAGGTAACCTGACTGTTGATGATATGGTAAATGCGGATCTTCCCTATGCGCCACCATTCTCCCTGGCTATCGACCACAGCATAGCTACGGCTCATATCATGCAAAACAAACTGGAAGGTATTTTTGATGGTATTTCTTCAGTTGATTTGAAAGCTAAATTGGATAAAGGGGAGGATCTGTTTATACTCGATGCACGTGGTGCCGACGAATACGAACAAATGCGTCTGGGCATAGGTGAGACCCTGATTCCCATCGGAAAACTAAGGGAGCGACTTCACGAATTACCACAGGACAAAAACAAAGAAATTGTTACCCTTTGTAAGATTTCTTTAAGAGGTTATGAGGCCGCTGTTTTATTGAATCATCATGGCTGGAAAAACGTTAAAATTCTTGAAGGTGGCATTGCAGCCTGGCCATTTGAAAGAGAAAAATAATCTGTATATTACTTTTGAGAGTTTGTTTAGGCCCGGGCAGAGTTGACTTTTTGTCCGGGTTTTTATTAAATTTGAAAAAAACATTATATTATGAGATATGCAATTATTGTTGATGATTCAACGAAAGTAGGTCGGGGTTTATTAGATGTCGCCAGAAGCTTGGAACGATTTTACAAATCGGTTATTGTTGAAAAATGGACAGGAAAAATTTCTTCTAAAGATTATAGGCCCTCCAAACAAACAGTTTTAGCGGTTAATGATGCTATGCATGGAAAAACCGAAAGGGTTGACGATGTCGATGATTTCTTTAATAGTATTTAATGTATCAAATAGAAATTACCGGTCAATTCAGGAAAGATCTTAAGCGAATAAAGAAACGTTCTTCCCAAAAACTTGATATAGTTCGTGATGTTGTGAAACTTCTTCAGACAGGTGGCGTTTCTTCCCTGCCGGAAAAAATGCATCCTCACAAGTTATCCGGAAATTATTCAGGAACCTGGGAATGTCATATTCTTCCGGATTTACTGATTATCTGGTTTCAGTTAGATGATGAAGGGGTAATCCGACTTATTAGAGCAGGAACACATTCAGATCTTTTTAAATAGAAGAAATTCTTCTTAACCATTCCTGCTCATTTTCTCCAGTTTATTTATATCCGTTATTTTAATATCTCTTTTCTTTAGTTCCACAATCCCTTCACTCTCAAATTCTTT
>CAYOFH010000035.1:0-15065 GCA_964403175.1 uncultured Marinilabiliaceae bacterium | reverse complement strand
CCCTGTTTGAATACATTTTCTCCCCTGAGATATTGGACACGGGTTTTTCTGTCACTGAGTTTTTCCAGTTCTTGGGGATAAAGTCCCTGAAAGCAGGCTGCTGATTCAAATATGCTGTCGGTTTTTATGTGGTCTGACATGTAGCATTCATTTTAAAGGATTAGATGGTAAAGTTAAGGAAAAAATAGCGGTCGGATTTGTGTTTCGGGTTTTGTGTTCGGAGTTGAGGTGTTCAGCGTTCTGTGTTGATTGTTCGGAGTTCTGTGTTGAGAGTCATGAGCTGTTAAACTGATGAGTTATTCCAAGCCAAACTCAAAATCCAGAACTCAAAACACAAAACCCAGAACCCAAAATTCCATAACCCAAAACTCTATCGTGACATAAAAAAAGCTGTAAAATTTCAATTCTTAAACCCGAATAGCCCAATGCTCTTTTGTTGTGAAGTTTTCGCTGTGGAAGTAAGTTTGCATTGTCAAATTATTCGTCAGCGGTGATGGTCAGTCTCGTTGACACAAATAAGCTAACAAATAAAAATTTACTGATATGAAAATGTTACAAACAGAAATCCGGGAGATTGAATCAGCTGATGAGCTGCAAAAAGTTATCTCAGAAAACGATAACGTAATGGTATGCTGTGGACGCATGGGACCTATGTGTATCCCCGTTTATGATGCGATGGAAGAATTGGAAGAGGAGCGTGAAAATGTGAAGTTCTATTCTATGGCATTCGATAATCCTGAAGCACATGTCATCCGAAATGCACCCGAGGCTCAGGGATTCATGGGACTGCCGTTTACCATGTATTACAAAAACGGTAAGGTTGCACATGCTACCAGCAGTATTCAGAGCATGGATCAGATTACCAGTGTACTCGACAAACACTTCAACTAATATGAACGATACTTATGACGTAATGATTATCGGAGCGGGAGCTGCCGGCCTCACTGCCGGCATCTATGCTTCCCGTGCCCGGCTGTCAACGCTGATATTGAATGACGGAGCCATAGGCGGGCAAATGGTACTGACCAACGAGGTAGCTAATTATCCCGGTGTGGAAACAACTAATGGATATGTTCTTGCCAATACCATGAAAAAGCAGGCCAAATCATTTGGTTGTAAAATCAAAACCAATGCGAAGATTGCCCGATACAACCTGGAAGGTAACGTAAAATCGGTGGAGTTGGAAGACGGGCGCACTTTTAGATCAAAGACGGTAATTCTGACTCCCGGGGGGCGTCCCCGTTCGTTAGGGATTCCAGGTGAAGATACTTTCAAAGGAACAGGAATATCTTATTGTGCCACCTGTGACGGAGATTTCTTTAAGGATAAGGCGATTGCGGTAATTGGGGGAGGTAACTCTGCACTTGAAGAGGCCGTGACATTAACCAGTTACGCCACCAAAGTTACTGTTGTTCATCAGTTTGACCATTTTCAGGCTTTTGAGCATGCGGTGGAAGAAGCACGAAAGAATCCTAAAATAGAATTTGTGATGGAATCTGAACCCCGCGAATTTTCCGGGAACGGTTCACTGCAGAGTCTTACCGTGGAGCATCTTCCTACAGGAAAAAATAAAACCCTTTCGGTTGACGGGACTTTTATTTTTATCGGTTACCTGCCCAATACAGAGCCATTCAAAGGATTGGTAGAGCTGAATGAGCGTAATGAATTTGTGGTGGATCGAGAAATGAAAACCAATATTCCCGGCGTTTTTGCTGCCGGCGATTGCATTAACAAAAGATACAGACAGATTACCACAGCAACGGCCGAAGGTACCGTCGCGGCACTCAGTGCTTCGGAATACCTCAGACAGATGTAGTTTTTTGAATTATAAAAAAATAGATCGTTAGATTTGTAGATATTAGATTTAAGATAAATGCTAATATGTTGATAATCTTTCTGTTAATAAAACGCTCGGCAACTTATAAACAATTATTTCTTATACAATTACAAAAATTTATCGACAATTATAAAAACCCAAAGATGGGAAAAGGCCGGTTCGAAATGGTTTGAACCGGCCTTTTTCCATCATATGGATGTCCGATGAGGTTATTGTTGGTTGGCCTGCAATCACCCGATTGAAGCAAGGTGTTAATCTTATATAAATATAGGTGTTAAATTTTTTCTAAAATCTTAATATATCTGTATTCCCTGATGTATGAATGCAAAAAGCCGGCAGACTTTGGTGGTCCACCGGCTTTAGTACTTAACCCTAGTTCAAATGTTCAAAAAATTATATTTCTATATCCAAAGTAGTTTCTTCAAGGCTTCCTACTTCTACATCTTCAATGATTTCAATAACCTGACTGAACTCACCTTCAATGGTTTCAACCACTGCAAGATCATATGTTTCCGGCGCTAAAAACGCCAGTTTATAATTGCCGTTCTCATCAACCTCCCAGCTTGTTACAGCATTTGGGAAACGGACAGTTTCTTCTTCAGGTTCTGCGGCTTCTTCTTCAGTGTAGGCATCATTTTCGTATGCATAAACCATTATTCCACTTCCTGCGGGAATATTGGTTACAGTTCCGGCGATGCTTCCTGCCTGATTGTCTACTACCAGTCTGATAGTCGGTTTAAGAATGTATTTGCCTGAAGAACCTGCTTTAACTACTGATTTGCGGGCATCAAAATCTGCTGTAACCGAAACCTGGCCATTTACGGGAACAGTGAATTGTCCTGTGGCTTTATAGCCTGTTTGGGCTCCACTTGGAACAAATAGTGGCTGTGTGGAACCATCTTCAAATTCAAGATACGATCCTGGATTAGCTATCGCTGATGATTGTTCGCCTTCCGGTACATCAAGGATAAAACGAAGCTGGGTATAGGTTCCTGCACCTAATTCAAATTGTCCCAGAAACTCAGATTTGCCGCCGGTCAGTTCAAGTAAATTGAATGTATCAGCTTCAAATCCTTCAAATGATTGCCATTGGTTGTCCTCAATGTGATACTGAACTTCTTTAACACCAATATTGACAGCTACAATGCCGTCTGTTTCAATTGGTGCATCGGTAATGGACAATTGAAGCGTTCCGTTTCCTGATGTTGAATTATCATCCTCGTTACAGGATGTAAACAAAAATGGTGTGATTAATGCGATTGTCAGAAAGATTAAACTTTTCATAATAACCCTGGTTTTAAAATTAGAAAATATTATTTATCGCGTAAAACAGGAATAATCTGATTCGCTGTTGTGTAAAACAAGACGAGAGGTTGTTAAAAGGGTTGGAAAAAATTATAAAGAAAATGTGTATCCCAATGAAAGGGTAAAGTTAAAAGATGTGTTGGTGGAGTGATTTAAGCTATTATTGACCAGCTGATTGCCGGCAAATATGTTTTTGAGTCCCTGGCGGTAAAAAGTACCGGCAGCCAAAGTGATTTTATCAGTAATGGGGGCAAAATACTGATAACCTACGATGAGGCCAAAATCGGTATTAGAATAATCTGATGTAATGTTTTTGATTTCTCCACCAATGTTTTGATATGCATTATCAAGAAATCCCAGGTAAATACCGGAGGAAAGGGCATGATTTAGATTTTTTCTGAAAGGACGGTAACGTATTTTAAATGCTAAATCGGTATATTCAAGATTTATTTGGTTGGTAACGTATTTACCCTGATAATATTCCTTGTAATGTTGTCCGTTTTGTTTCGTAAGGCTAAATTGGCCTGTAATTTCCCATCGGTAGGTAATGTTTCCTGCAATACTGAAACCATAATTCTGCTTAAAGGTAGCACGATTGGCAGTAAGTTCCTGGGGATTAAATGCCTCTTTGGTTTTTGGGCTGATTAGCCATGTGTTGGCCACCTCGCCGTGGGCCGAGACGGTTATTTTCGAGAGTGTTTTATTTGTATTGTTATTTATTGGCAGTGGAAACTCGGTTTTTGTTTCAGGGTTTTCAATATGGACAAGAGGACTTTCAAGGATATCAAGGTTTGGCGGAATCTCTGGTAAGGACAAATCCAGGGCAGCAAGCTGTTTCTCAGGAGAAATACTGGAAATGTCAATGTTTCGATCTTTTGTGCTGTCCGCTTTTGAAATAATAACGTTAGGTAAGGAAGCAGTCCGGACCTTAAGTGATTCTTGAGTGCTTCCGGCAATCATATTGTTCCCTGCTGTTTCTGCACTTAATAATGTCTTTTCGTTATTTTTTATGGTAATTATTGTGCCAGTGGAATCCGTTGGAAGAATCAGCTTGTCTGATTGTCTTGAAATTGGTTCAATGGTATATTCTTTGTTGGTTGACTTTTGGGCAACAGGCCGCTCATGAGGGCTGAAATCTTCTCGGTAAACCAACCAATAACCTATCGACAAGAAAAGAAGAATGCCTGCAGCCGAAGATGCCCGCCAAATCCAGGCTTTTCGCCGATCTTTTGCAAGCGTTTTTTCAAGGCGTTCGTAAACCAGATCAATATCCAAATCATTTTGAATATCTTCCCAAACTTTGGTTGGGGGTTCGTTCCGTCCCGATTCCACAGTTTTTTTATACCACTTAAGAAAGTCCATCTTTCTTTCTGATTAATTCTTTCATCCACCCCTGAAGCATTCTTCTGGCGCGGCTGAATTGAGATTTTGATGTTCCGACTGTTATATTTAATTTCTCGGCAATCTGATAGTGGGTCATACCCTCCAGGGTATAAAGATTAAATATGATTCTGGCACCTTCAGGCAATCTTGCCACTTGTTCCTGAATTTCGCTCATATTAATTGAATGATGCTCCATTTCATAATCCTCTGTATCAGGTATTTCTTCCGATATTAACGGGATACTTTTCCCTTTTTTGCGCACGTGATCGATTGCTGTATTAGTCACAATCCGTCGTATCCATCCTTCAAAAGAGCCTTGTTTTGAAAATGAGTTGATGTTCCTAAATATTTTGAGGAAAGAATCATGCAAAATATCTTGTGCCTGCTCTCGATTTTTGGCATAGCTCATGCATACCCCGTATATTTTAGGGGCAAAACGGCGATATAACAATTCCTGATAGTATCGCTCTTTTTTTTTACAACCTTCAATTACTTCCTCTTCCGGAACCAGCTCTCTTTCCATTCAATCTATTCAAACACAAACGAAAATGATTTTTCGAGTCTTCCCTGCATTAAGCTAAAAAATGGCTTATCCTTCTTGTTTTTGTTTGTTATGTTGATTTCGTTTTGCTTATTAATTTCGTTCTGTTTTAGGGTCGCCAGAAGAGGAGTGGGGAAATACTCGAAAAGATATCCGGCATCAAGGGTAATGGTAACCATTTCAGTTTGATTTTTGTTGAGGACGATATTATCAGTTGGCCTTCCGTTTTTTCTTATTGCCTGAATGTTTATTTGTTCTTCTGACTCGTAGTGAAAGCTAAAAATGACGTTTTCTGAGTTCCCGGGTGTGATATCTCCTGAGAAGCGCACTGCCGGCATTTCATTGTTTCCCAGAAAAAGCCTGACTTCAAGGTTTTGATAAATACCCTGGGGAATATCAAATGAAAACTCCGGTAAAGAAGAGAAGTTTTTTTCAAGGTCAACCCGAAGGGGAGGATTATACTGAATATTAAGGTAGACATCTTCTCCCTGTTCGCGAATACCGTCAATTTCAATGTCAGATATGAAAATGGCTGCTTCGCTGACCTCCATTTCTTTTATTAATCCAATTCCCACTTTTTTACTGTCGTTTTTCTCATTTTTGACGAAACTGCTTTTTAACCAGGCTTGCTCCGGTGGTATTTCAATATCAGTTTCATTGTGAGGGTTGAGGTTGAACTGCACTTCCACATTGGTAGGCAATGTAAGGTCGTCCTTTTTCTGACATGCCCCCGACAGAAGCACTGCGACTGAAATAAGAATAAAGAAACCTTGTTTGCGCATTGTTTTGGTTGTTTTTGTATTTGATAGACGATTTTAGGCAAAAAAGGTTGGAATTATGACCATCTTTTATTTAACTCAAAAACATAAATCCTTTAAAATGTGCTATTTATATGATTGAGCTAGTTCTTTGGATATGTCGTTATCAAGAGAAATCACTACTGCCTACTGCCTAACGACTAATTTACTTTTATTTAAAAATATTGGCGGCTGTTCCTTTTACATTTGTTTCTTTAACAAATAAAGAACCACTCAGAGGAAATTCTTCCAGTTGATCTTTGCTAAGACCCAGGCGGGCGGTTGTAATATATAGTGTTTCAAGATTTGGCCCGCCAAAGGCACATGAAGTAACGTTGGGTGCGGGAACTTCAATTTTCTGCAACATTTTACCTGTTTCGGGATCCCACCGATATACTCCGCTGCCTCCCCAGTGAGCGATCCAGAGTTTGCCTTCGGAATCGATGCTCATCCCGTCAGGACTGCCCATTTCTTCAGGAATTTCTACTACCACCTGTTTGTTGGAGATTTCACCGGTTTCAGGAACATAATCATAAGCCATAACTTTTTGAGTCGGGGTGTCGATATAATACATAAGGTTTTTGTTGGTATCCCAAACGATGCCGTTGGAGATGGTTACTCCCGGTTCTTTTATCAGCAGACTGTCTTCCTGCAGCATATACAGGTTTCCGGCTCCTTCTTTTATCTCATTATGCATGGTACCTACCCATAATCTGCCCATTGGGTCGCATTTGCCGTCGTTAAATCTTACATTGGGCAAAGCAGTGGCAGGAAATGCTGCTATTAGTTCATTACTCCCATCTTCCTGTAAACCAAAAATTCCCGTTTCCTGGGCTGCAACGGCAAAATACTTGTCTGTGGAAGGAACTACCGTGCCTACCTGGCTCTCCAGAGTTATATCCTGGATGATACCTTCTTCCGGTTTGTACATAAAGACTTTTCCGGCAGGTATGTCTACCCACATAAGGGCTTCTTTTTCAGGGTGCCAGACAGCGCCTTCACCAAGTTTGGCAACAGGCGTGTTTTCAACTGTTTTTATATCTGTGTTGCATGATACCATAAATATCAAAGCTGAAAAAAATAAAAATGTTTTCATGTTTTCTGATTTCGTTGTGCGTTAATATATACTAGTAAAAGTAAGAATTTTATGATACCAGATTAAATGCATTCCATTCTTATTTGTTTTCATTCTCAATATTTCTGATACTATTTTCGTGGGCCAAAATAATTTGGACAAAAAAGTAAACAAATTAAGATATGGACAAATCATTAAAAGGAACAGAAACAGAAAAGAATTTGTTGAAAGCTTTTGCCGGTGAATCTCAGGCACGAAGTCGTTATACTATGTTCGCCAAGCAGGCGCGTAAGGATGGGTACCGTCAGATAGAGGCCATTTTTCTTGAAACTGCGGAGCAGGAATTACAGCATGCAAAAAGGTTTTTTGACTTTCTGGAGGGTGGAGATGCTGAAATTACAGCAACCTATCCAACAGGAAAAGTAGGCACTACTGCTGAAAACCTTGAAGCCGCAGCTTGTGGAGAAAATGAAGAGTGGGAAGAGTTGTACCCCAAGTTTGCTGAAGTTGCTGCTGCCGAGGGTTTCCAGAAGGTTGCCAATGCTTTTAAAAACATTGCAAAAGTAGAAAAGGAGCACGAAGCGCGTTACCGCAAACTTAAAGAGAATGTGGATGAGGGCAGAGTTTTTGAGCGTGAAGAGAAAGTTCGCTGGAGATGCCGGGTATGTGGGTTTGTACATGAAGCCAACAAGGCTCCGAAGGCTTGCCCTGCCTGTAATCATCCACAGGAACATTTTGAGATCGAGCCCGATAATTTTTAGGGTTTTGTAAAATAGGAGTATTGAGGGTTTCATTTTGATTGAAGCCCTCAATTTTTTTGCCTTTACTGATTCAACGTCCTGATGACCTGTGCCGGATTGCCGACAGCCAGAGAATCTGCAGGAATATCCCTGGTGACTACTGCTCCTGCCCCAATAACAGCCCGGTCTCCGATGGTTACTCCGGGACAAATGGTGGCGTGACCTCCAATCCAGCATTCTTCGCCAATGGTAACAGGGCGGCAATCTTCCCATTTCCTGCGTTCTTTTATGTTAACCGGGTGGCGGGCAGTATAAATGTGTACTCCGGGCGCTATCAGAGTTTTTCTTCCGATGGTTACCCGGGCACCATCCAGAATGACGGCTCCAAAATTTATGAAGACACTTTCGCCGGCATAGATATTTTCGCCATAGTCACAGTAAAAAGGGGGTTCCAGATGTATGTCTCTGGCAGAATTAGGGCATAATTCATACATTACATCTTTAAAATTATCAGTGTAATATTCAGTGACATTCAGTTTGTGTAGTATTCGCTTTACCCGGGTGCGTATGGTAATCATCTCTTCGCAATGGGCATCGTAAGGCTCTCCGGCGAGCATCTTTTCTTTTTCTGATTTCATTTTTTTGATTTTTTTTGATTTTTATTTCAATAAGGCATCATTCTTTGGGGGTAGAAAGCCATTTTCTTCTGTAACTCCGCCAGCCAGAGGAATAATTGCGCCTGAGATCCAGGATGCTTCTTCCGAAAGGAGAAATTTCACCATGTTGGAGATATCCTCAGGTTCTCCAACTTTTTTGAGAGGATGACGCACGCGGGCGCCTTCAAGCATTTTATTGTACTCTTCCTGACTGCTGAAAATATCATTGTCGAAATGAAGGTGAGTTTTTACCAATCCCGGATTAATGGAGTTGACCCTTATGTTGTAAGGGCCCAAATCGGCCACCAGGAAACGTGTAAGCATATCCAGTCCGGCTTTTGATACTGAATAGCCTATGCTGGTGCCCGGCCTTAATCCTGCAATGGAGGAAATGTTGATGACAGATGCTCCCTTGGCTTTTTTCAGTAAAGGAAGCAATGTTTTTGTTATGAGAAACGGCCCTGTAAGATTGACATCCAGCATTTTTTGCCAGTCTGAAGTGCTGAGTGTTTCGAGTGTTCCAATGCTAATGATTCCGGCGCTGTTGATGAGTCCGTGAAGTACCCCGTATTTTTTTTGAATATACGAAAACAGCTGGTCAATACTTTTCTGGTTGGAAACATCGCCTGTTATGAATTCCACTTTGTCTTTCAGTTGGGGTTTCTCATTAAGTGCACGCTCAATTTTATTCTGATTTCGACTTACCGAAATGACCTGATGATTTTGAGCAACCAGTTTTTCGGCGATACTAAGTCCAATTCCGGAACTACCTCCGGTTATAAGGATTACTTTTTTATCTTTCATGATTTTGCTTTTTCACGAAGTTAGTAAACAGTAAGTGGAACTGAAATGTTTGTCCTGCTAAGTTCTAAATGTTTCTTCTATTATATAGATTGCTGGATTTTCAGATTCTTATCTATAACCATAGATCGTTAGACTACCAGATATGAATAGATTAGTCAGTAGATGGGATTACGGATACTGACATAAATGAGGAGAGTTTTAGCAAAATAATTAATAGTTTCTTCTGTATGGATGTTTATAGTACTGGTCTGTCCGTTCTATTGAAAAGCAGCATAAGCACCCGTTTAATCTTTTGTCTTGTTATTGCTGTCTTTAATTTTTCTGATTTTTATTTTCAAAAAAGCAAAAAGAATAGTCATCAACGGACTGATAAGATTAAAGAAAGTGTAAGGAAGGTAGTCAAAGGTGGCAACCCCGAGAATTCTGGATTGTGTGGCGCCGCATGTATTCCAGGGGATAAGAACTGAAGTCATGGTTCCTGAATCTTCCAGGGTACGGCTCAAAACTTCAGGTTTGAGTCCTTTTTCTTCATAAGTTTTTCTAAACATACGCCCGGGAACCACAATGGAGATGTATTGGTCTGATGCTGTGGTGTTAAAGAAAACACAGGTGCCTGCCGTTGCTGTAACCAGACCTCCTGTCGATTTGGCCATTTTCATGATAGGTCGGGTAATGCGGGTAAGTAAACCGCCGGCTTCCATAACTCCTCCAAATACCATTGCAGACAGAATAAGCCAGATAGTATCCAGCATTCCACGCATGCCGGATGTGCTCAGGAGCCTGTTGACCGTGGAATCTGAGGTGGAAAGTTGTACATCGCCAAACATGGCCTGCATTACACTTATGTAGGAAGCTTTCAGGTAGCTGATGCCCTTTCCTGCGATTTCCTGAATGATTTCAGGCTGGAACAGGATGGCAAAGAGCCCTCCCATGAGCGTTCCAATCATTAGGGCAGGCAGTGGAGGCATTTTCAGAATGATAATAGTGAGAAGAATAACAGGAACCAGAAAAAGCCAGGGCGTTATATTGAAGGATTGCTCAATGGTGTCCTTTACTATTTCTGTATTCGAAATGGTGGTTTCAAAATTGTAATTTACTCCGATAATAGCAAAGATAATCAGGGTAATGGCCATACTGGGAACCGTGGTGTAAAACATATACCTTATATGAGTAAAAAGGTCTGTGCCTGCCATGGCGGGAGCAAGATTCGTAGTGTCGCTCAGAGGAGAGATCTTGTCGCCGAAGTAAGCGCCTGAAATGATAGCTCCGGCTGTTACGGCATCATTCACACCAATGGCTTTTCCAATGCCCAGTAAAGCAATTCCAATGGTGGCGATTGTTGACCAGGAACTTCCAGTGGCTACTGATACAATAGCACAAACCACCACCGAGGTAATCAGGAAAACATGTGGATTGATAATATCCATCCCATAGTAAATCATTGCAGGTACCACACCACTGATCATCCATGTTCCGGCCAGGGAGCCTATCAGCAATAAAATCAACATGGAGGGCATTGCCGAACCGATGGTTTTCACGATTTGGTCTTTGGTTCTGGCCCAGCTTAATCCCTTTCGGGAAACGATGATGCTGCCCAGTGATGCTGCCAGCAATAATGCAATCTGGTTGGCACCACTCAAAGTGTCCTCAAAAAGGAATACATTGGCCGTGAGCAGGCATATCAGGAAGAGAATAGGGAGGAGTGCTTCCAACAGCGTTGTTTCTTTGGTATCAGGCATATTAAAAATTAAAATGTGTCCTGACAGCAAATATAACTACATCTTCATCAATTCCATTGATGTTTTTGATTGCCTGAAGGTGTGGTGAGAGATGAATCCACTGATTTATTTTCTTTCTGAAATACAATTCTGCTACTTGTTCTTTTATCAACCGGTCATCAGCAGAGAAATTTTCACCATAAGCCATCCCTATTGTCAGTGTCTGGTTGGCAATAGTTTTAACAAACCGTAACCCGGCACTCCAGGCTTCTTTGATTTCCCAAAACCGGGCCACATTGTCCTCATTGTGGCCATATCGACCAAAAATATGGTAGTCATTAAACAGGATTTTATCAAAACTGACTCCCCATCCGCATCCGTTATTTGCCTGTGGATGCTGGTAGCCGTATATACGAAGGTTGGACTCGAAGCCTGTGCCGGGAAGTACTGTCCATCCCAGACTGCCGATACGATAGATCTCGTTGAATATTTTGTTCCCCGAGTTATCTGTACTCGAGGCTGCGAACTGAAAATGGTATTTATCCAATAATGTGGTTCTTAATCTCACCCCCGGAGTATTTTCAGGTACCGAAAAGGCAGCACTGTTTATAAATGCTCCACTGATGAATTGCATCATTTCGTCATTGGCCGATGAGTTTTTGTCGAAGTAATTGGTCAAATCAATTTTTCCGGCTGTTATGGTAATTGTTTTATTAAGCATTGTGAATTCAGACCATGCCTCCAGAACCGTTAACCTGTCTATTCCATCTGGTGATTGGGTAGAACCCGCATCACCATTGGTTCCGGCCATGTTTGGAAAATGTTGATCCGGACCGTTGCCGCCTATTGCCTCCAGATCAAAAAAAAGCAGAGCATTGGGACTAAAAGCTGTATGTGCATAAATGTTGAGTGATCCGGTAATGGTATTATATTGGTCTTTTTTGCTTCGGGAATTTTGATAGATGGATGTTGCACCTCCATTGAACTGCAAGCGGCCGGGTTTTTGTGTGATGGCTTGTAAAAGAGCATCTACTTTGTCGCGTCTGGAACGTGACTTAAAATCATCATCTTCTGCCGCATTGGAGTCTAAAATGCTTATTAGTTGGTTTATCTCTGCATGACTGGAATCCACTAAATTGCGCAACTCGTTAATGGTTAACTGCATTTGCCAGAGCGCTTGTTTTAAGGAGTCAAGTTCTGCATTTGTTTGAGTTTGATTATCCTGATTGTTTGCGGGTTTTTCCTGGCTGTGCACATACAGAGGAAGCAAAAGAAAAGACAAAATTAATATCCTTTTGAGATGAAAAAAGATTGTTGCCGGAAAAATATTCATACAATTCTATTTAATGGTGATTTAGATTGCAAATTGCCTTGTAGGTAAATTACTCTTTTAGGATTAAATCATTTCTTACCAGGCAAAAAATCCTGAAAAAGCTTTCATATAACTGTAACAAACTGCTTTCTTTTCTTCTGTTGGGTTAACTATAAAAACCCAACTCTTTTCTGTTTGTTTTCATTTTGGTTAATTCTATTTTGATACATATTTTTTTGATCGTGATCACAGCAAAAAAAATGAATATGATGATTGTAATTCCCCTTTCTGACTGGAAGTATTTTATTCTTTAAAAGTAAAACTAAAAGTAACAATAATCTTTTGTTTGTTCTCTTTCATAATGGTTTTCCGTCAGTACCAACTCTTTAATAAAACAAGTGCTTTTCACTGCAAATACTTTTCATGTTCAGGATGAAAGGATTTTTTCTTAAATAAGCAGGATCATTAGCATCCGGTTAATTTTTGGGTAAAAATACTGCCTCCCTTTATAAGCAGGGGTTGTAGAGGAAATAAGTATTTTTTGATTTGAAATAATTATCAAAATTAACATACATAATTCAATGAGAGAAAATTATACATATTTGATATTTGGTAATAATAGAATACTGAACTTAAACGGACCTAAGTGAAGTAGGATATTCTATTAGTTTCAGTCTTTTGATAAAAAAACTAATAATCCTATAGGATTTAATGAACCTGATAACACTTTTTTTGTTTAGATTAAATGAAAAGTGTAAATAGTTAATAGTCCGTTAAATTTTTAAAAAGCCTCTGATACAGCCATTTGAAATCAGAAGGATTTTTGTGTTAAAATGCAGATTTTCAAATTATATGATTCATCTTAAATCTTATATCTAAAAATCTAACGGTCTATTGAATAGTTTTGCATATAAATTTAGTTTTATGAAAGGAGTTTGGCGAGGTTTGGTACCACAGAATATAAATAAAACACAACCATACAAGTTTCATTATATCAATCACTTAAATTAATTGTATGCGAATGAAATTCTTTTTTAATATTGCGATAATATTGTTTTTAATGGCACCGGTAAAGGCTCAGGGAGTTGATGAAGTGAATTTTGATCAGTTGTATCCTGTGCTTCATAAAAGCAATGACACTACATATGTAATAAATTTCTGGGCTACCTGGTGTAAGCCCTGTGTCGAGGAAATGCCTCATTTCCTGGAATTGGCATCGGAGATGAAAAATGAAAAGGTAAAATTTGTTTTTGTGAGTCTTGATTTTCCTGCTCAAAAGGAAAGCCGTTTGATACCATTTATTGAGAAATATGAAATCAATGAACAGGTGATATTATTGAACGATCCCAACAGTAATGAGTGGATAAACAAAGTGGACGAAGGCTGGTCGGGGGCTATTCCCGCTACCCTGGTATACAAAAAGGATAACAGGAGTTTTCAGGAGAGCTCTCTTACCAAAGAAGAATTAATATCCATTATTAAATCGAAGTAATTATGAAGAAGTTGATGATTTTTGTGATATTGACCCTTTTTTCGGTGTCAATTTATGGTCAGGGTTATGAGCCGGGGGATGAAGCCCGTGACTTCAGACTTAAAAATGTGGATAACAGTATGGTTTCTATGGCTGATTTTCCTGATGCGAAAGGCTTTATTGTCATTTTTACTACTAATCACTGTCCTTATGCCGTGGCCTACGAGGACAGAATCATTTCCCTTGATGAAGAATATAAAGAGAAAGGATATCCGGTAATTGCCATTAATCCAAATGATCCGGATGCCTACCCCGACGATTCTTTTGAAAACATGAAAGTAAGGGCTAACGAGAAAGGGTTTACTTTTCCATATCTTTTTGATGAAACTCAGGCAATTGCCAGGTCATACGGGGCTACTCACACTCCACATGTTTATTTAGTGAGCAAAGAAACCGGAAAGTTGATTGTTAAATATATAGGAGCAATTGATGATAATTATCAGGATGTTTCAGCCGTTGAGGAGAATTATGTTGCCAATGCTATAGCCAGTCTGGAAGCCGGGAAATCCGTGAGCCCAAAAAAAACTAAAGCCATAGGATGCAGTATTAAGTGGAAATAGGGATTTTTATTTTTGGAATTAACAAGGGGCTTTCCGGGTTGTCAGAATGCCCCTTTTGTCGTGTTATGCATAAAATGACACATACGGTAAAATGATTTTTGTTTTTTATCAGGAATAGAAAACCAAAATCAGTGATACCCTGTGTGAAATATTATGTGTCATCAATCAGAGCCGTTTGCGGTTTTTTGCAAATGTTTCACATGAATATCGGACTTCTTGTGTGTTGATTATTTCTCCGGTTGAGCGTTTGCTTAAGGAGATGCATTTGCAGAGCATCGCTCACGATTTGCTGACTTCTGTGCAAAGAAATTCCAAGTAGGTATTAAAAAATTCTTTAAGAAAACATCCAACGAGTATCTTGAGTAGGCAATATAATAATTTCGATTTGCACGAAATCAAAACAACCGGGACTTTATCAGTTAATAGATCGATATTTTAATATATCGACTTTTTAGCCGATAATCAATATTATCGATAAAAAAGCCTATAAATTTGATGATTTGATTTATTAGCTTTATATTTAAAACTTAATTTCTCCAGAGAATAATAATGAGTTATTGGGCCGTTAAAAAAAATGACAAATGAAACAAGCATAGCAATGTTTGCCTCTATGAATATGTATAAGGTTTTGCATGTGAGTTCCATCCGACCTTAATAAATAACTTTTAACGGATGAAACGAACATGGAGCTTTGATTTCTCAAATCAGCCACAAAAGTGCATGTATAAAAGAATCGCGAGTTCCATTCGATCAATAACTTAGACTAATTTTATACGAATGAAAGCCATATTAACAGGAGATATCAT
>CAYOFH010000034.1:0-28135 GCA_964403175.1 uncultured Marinilabiliaceae bacterium | reverse complement strand
TACGTATTGCAGATTTCTGAGAATTTAAAATTATCAGGATAAATATACTAAGTTATGGGAATTAGATTTAAAATACTTATTTCTGCTTTTTTAATACTGGGGAGTTTATATTTTCTTTTTCAAGGTTTGACTTTGGGCCAGGATTTTTTGATCCCGATTGTAACAGCATTCATACTTGCTATGCTAATGAATCCTGTTGCCCAAAAGTTTATGAAATGGGGTGTAGGGAGAGTGTGGGCTGTACTTTTTTCGGATTTTATTGTGGTGCTTTTTATAGCTTTTATGGTATTTCTTTTGGCGGCACAAGCCAATCGGGTAGCACAAAACTGGTCGCAAATAGAAGAAAATTTACAACCTCAAATTGAGAAAGTACAAAAGTTTTATGATGATAGGTTAAAAGGATCGGTCGGACAATTACAACAAAAGGATAATTCACAAACAGAGAGGGAACAGGAAGAGGATAGTTCTGACGGACAGCAACAGGGAAATGAAAAAAAACAAAACGGACAGCAGCAGGAAGACCAGCAGGAAAGCAATTCTGGTACGCGACTAAGTATGGAGAACATGAGAAATATTCTCACAAATGTTGTAAAAAATATATTTAGTTTCATTAGCACCTTGTTATTGATATTGGTTTATGTTTTCTTTTTCATGTTCTATCAAAAGAAATTTGAAAATGCCCTTATTGGACTGTTTGCAAAGGAAAAAAAAGAACATGTCAGAGAAATTATACGAAAATCCTCGAAAGTTGCTCAGAAATATCTTTTTGGAAGATTTATTCTTATAGGAATACTGGCGGGTTTATATATGATTGCTTTTTTTATTGCAGGCATTGAGTATGCTATTTTTATTGCCCTTCTTGCAGCACTGTTTTCTTTACTGCCGTATATTGGAAATGTTGTGGGTTTTGGGCTTGCAATCGGAATGTCATTTATTACTGGTGGTGAAACCGCACAACTGGTGGGTATTACCCTTTCATTTACTATTATTCAGTTTGTAGAGAGTTATTTGCTGGAACCTTATGTGGTAGGTGATCAGGTTGATATTAATCCGGTAGTTATTATCGTTGGGGTAGTGCTGGGAAATCTCATATGGGGCATTATGGGTATGTTGCTGGTAATACCCTTGTTGGGAATCATAAAGGTGATACTTGACAATATTGAGCCCTTGCATCCACTTGGATATGCACTTAATGAAAGTGATATTTCAGATGACGATAAAGATATGCAGGAAAAAATAAAAAAATGGTTAAAGAACAAATTTATTAAATCGTAATTATTCTGTGTACCAAAACATTTTGTTTTTTATGTGGGATAGTTTTTTCATCAAAACAAATAATTTATTGCTTTTGGCAACTACTTTAATTTTTATTGCTCCTCAAAATTCTTTAAATTTATTGGAATAACAATATAATTAAAGCGGTGTATGGGAAAACTGAGAGATATCAACCAGATACATACAATCAAAATAGAAGAGTTTCTTAATTCTCTCCAAATCGATACAGCTAAGGGATTATCGGAATCGGAAGTTTCAGAGCGGCAAAAAGAATACGGGCTGAATGTGTTAAAAAAGCACAAGGAAAAGCCAGTTTGGAAGATTTTTCTGGAACAGTTTACCACTCCGGTTATGTATCTTCTGGCAGGCGCTGCGGTATTATCGTTTGTTTTTGGAGACCTCCCGGAGGGTATTGCCATAGTTGTAGTGATGCTGATAAATGTGGGAATTGGTTTCGGAATGGAATTTCAGGCCCGGAAAAGCATGCAGGCACTCAGGGATATGGATAAAGTGACGGCAAGGGTATTGCGTGACGGCAAGGAAATAGATGTTGATGCCGAAAAGATTGTTCCCGGAGATGTAATTCATCTGGAATCAGGATTATTAGTGCCGGCCGATCTTCGCCTTACAGAGGTTTCCGAACTTCAGATTAATGAGTCACCACTCACGGGTGAGTCGGTACCTGTGGAAAAGAGTACTAGTGCTGTTTCTTCTGATGCTCAAATAGGCGACCGCAGCTGCATGGCATTCAAGGGTACTTCCGTTACCCGCGGTAATGGCAAAGCGGTAGTTGTAGCTACCGGCAGCGATACGGAAATTGGTAATGTTTCAGAGATGGTAAGTTCAGCCGGAGAGGAGGAAATACCCCTTAACCGCAAGTTGGGAAAATTATCTAAAAATCTGATATGGCTGGTACTAGCTTTGGCGGTACTGTTAGGTATTGTTGGGTATTTTGCTGACAAAGAGCTTTATCGCATTATTCAGACCTCCGTGGCTTGGGCCATTGCGGCTATTCCGGAAGGACTTCCCATTGTAGCAAGTATCGCCCTGGCACGTGGAATGCTCCGGCTTTCCGATAATCAGGTAATCGTTAAGCGGCTGGCATCTGTGGAGACTTTGGGAGAAACTAATACAATCTTTAGCGATAAAACGGGTACGCTTACCCGCAACCGCCTTACTGTTGAGGCTTTGTCAACCGATATAGGGCATCAGGGGAAAGTTTTATGGCGGGACGATAATTTGGACATTGAAGAAATTGATCGGAATTCCGACAGCTTTCAAAAGTTGTTCGAGATTCTGGTGCTTGCCAATGATGCAGATTATGATCCGGAAAATGAAGAAGAGGCAAGTGGAGATCCCCTTGAAATTGGGCTTTTAAGATTTGCCTGGTTGTTGAAACCGGATCTAACACGTAATCTGACACAGCTGGAATTTATTGGAGAAGACCCTTTTGACAGTGAAAGTATGATGATGGGTACTGTCTATAAAAAGGATACCAATTACATGATCTGTGCTAAGGGGGCAACTGCAAGCATTCTGGATATCTGCACCAGTAAAATTCAGGATAATGAGGTAAAAGAGTTGTCGGATGAGGAAAAAAAGCAGATAACAGATGTAAGTGATGCCATGTCAGAAAACGGCCTTCGTACACTGGCGTTTGCATATCGTGAAGACCATCAAAAGCCGGATGGACTGGAAGATCAATCATTCCTGGAAAATATGGTTTATACCGGTCTTATCGGATTTGTGGATCCGCCGGCTGAAGGCATTAAAGATGTTATAGAAGCATTTCATCAGGCAGGCATTGAGGTGGTTATGGTAACAGGTGATCATCCGGGAACCGCTCTCAATATTGCCCGGCAGGTAAGTCTGGTGTCTGAGGATGATGACCAGGTAATTCATGGGAAAGACCTGAGTGAAAAAAAACTGAAAAATGAAGTCATTGTTTCCACCAAAGTTTTTTCAAGGGTGGATCCTTCCCAAAAGCTTGATCTGATTGATATTTTTCAGGATCAGGGTAGGGTTGTGGGCATGACGGGTGACGGTGTCAATGATGCACCTGCTCTCAAGAAGGCTGATATTGGTATTGCGATGGGGAAGCGAGGGACTCAGGTGGCCAAAGAGGTGGCTGATATGGTCCTGAAGGACGATACATTTCCCTCCATACTTCAGGCTGTTAAAGAAGGGCGCATCATATTTGGAAATATCCGAAAATTCATTACTTATCAGCTTTCCTATCATTTTAGCGAAATATTGGTAATTTCCATCGTGATGCTTTTGTTGTTCGAACTGGCACTGGAACCATTGCAATTGCTTTATCTTAATATTTTGCTTGATGTGTTTCCGGCTTTGGCACTGGGTGTCGGACGAGGCCGTGAAGCTATAATGAAAGAGAAACCCAAAGATCCTGATGAGAATATCATCACCAGACGCCACTGGGTCACAATTCTGGTCTATGGAGCCATTATCGGTATTTCTGTAACCGGTGTTTATCTGTTTGGGCATCATAAGATGGAATTAGATTCTGCGATTACCAATAATGTGGTCTTTTTCTCCCTCGCGTTTGCCCAGTTGTTGAATGTGCTTAACATGCGAGATCCTGATGAAAATGTACTCATTAACCAGGTAACCCGAAATAAATGGGTGTGGCTGTCGCTGGCTCTTTGTGTTTTGGCTCTGTTAGGGGCGTACTATGTTCCTCTTCTGAGTGATGTTCTTTCTCTGCAGCAAATGGGTATGGATGTTTGGCTTTTGATTATTGCCGGGGCTGTAATTCCCTCTGTGTTTATACAGATTGTCAAACAGTGGTTGAAGAATTGAGGGCCGAGTACCAGATGATGAAGGTTGCTGATTTTCCTGTCAAGGAGTCCATTAGCCTGATTAATTGACTCCGTCGAACTTCGTTTCATGATCGTTGTGATGAGATGCTTAAATGGCCAGAAATGCAATCAACCGCAAATAGATTTGAT
The DNA here is from genome assembly GCA_964403175.1 of uncultured Marinilabiliaceae bacterium. Lineage (GTDB taxonomy): Bacteria > Bacteroidota > Bacteroidia > Bacteroidales > Marinilabiliaceae > Marinilabilia. The sequence goes on along the minus strand of CAYOFH010000034.1, from coordinate 23,891 downwards.
GAAGGAAATGATGAAATTAGTTAGTTTTCCAGTCCTGGAAGCCGCTACAGCGATTTCCCGAAAAGTTATTGTAAAAAAGCCCGGAACAAATATCCCGGGCTTTCATTCGTATTAAATTCGTCTAATTTATTGGTCTGATGGAACTCGCATGATTGTATTTTATGTATGTCCTGCTGTGACAATCCTTGTTATGCTCGTTTCATCCGTATAAAATTAATTCTTAAGGTCGGAGCGAGCTAGCAATTCTTTTATGCATACACTGTTTCCCAGATTTTTTTGAAAACAAAGCAGCCGCTTTGCTTCACAAAAAAGCCGAAAGAGAAATCAAAACTGCATGCTCGTTTCATCCAGTTACAACAAATTGAATATTACTTCTTTTCTTTGTCACAATCTTTTTTAGCAACTTTTTTGTCACAATCTTTTTTCTCAGCCTTGTCACATTCTGCTTTTTCTTTCTTTGCACAAGGTGCTTTTTTCTCACATTCTTTCTTCTCAGGTTCCTGAGTCATGGCCTCCGACATTACGGGTGCAGATAAGGCCAGAGTAAACACAAAAAGAAAGGATAAAGCTAATTTCCGTTTCATAGCACTATAGTTTTTAGATTAAAAAATTCATTTTTACTCTCTGCAAGTTTAGAATTAATCTTAATAAGAAAATGTTATCGAGATGTTATTTCCGGTTAATGAAATGTTAACAGGTGCGTAGGAATCGGTTTTATCGGTTGAAGAAGCCACTTCCTATTATCAGTCTTGATGGTTTGTTATTGGTTGTTAATGAGTGTTTTAGGCTGCATGTAAATAAGCCCGAACAAAACGGCCCCAAAATTGTAGCATTAGGAGAAACTTATCCATCCAAAAAATTAAATGGTTCGTTTATTTGGCGGACACCAAAATCTTAATTGTTATGAAGCGGTTTTTGTTTTTTATATTTCTCACGTTTGTTCCTCTTACTCATAAATTTGCAATAGACATTGTTTCTCCTGAAGAAGATTCTGGAAAATCTTTCCAATCCTCCGTTTACGGTCCGGGTGAAGAGTTAATGTACTCACTCAACTATGGCTTTATCAAAGGGGGTGAAGCCAATCTTTTGGTTAAAGATACAGTTTTGAATAGTCAGAGAGTGAATCATATTATTGCCCGTGGAAAAACCGTGGGACTGGCCGATGCTATTTACCGGGTGCGTGATCGTTATGAAAGTTTTATTCATCCTGAAACCGATTTGCCCGTAAAATCGGTTCGTAGCATCCGCGAAGGAAGTTATCGTGATTACAACGAAGTGGAATTTGAGCATCAACATGCTGATTCGGCAAGGATAAAAAGTCAGAAATCTGGAAGTCACTGGGTGCCCGAAAATATTCATGACATTTTATCGGCTTTTTATTTTGCCCGTAAGTATAAATTTAACGACAATCTTCGCAAGGGCGAAATGATAGAGATCATGACTTATTTTTCGGATGAACTGTTTCCTCTTCGCATCCGATATAAAGGTATCGAAACTATTGACACACCTTTGGGAAAGCTGGAATGTTATAAGTTTGTCCCAGTGACAGAGGTGGGGCGTGCCTTCAAGAATGAAGACGATATGCAGGTATGGATTTCAAGGGATAAAAACCGGGTGCCGGTACGCATTCGTTTCAACCTGAGGGTTGGGGCTTTTACCTGTAACCTTGAGCAGTTTCGTGGGTTGCAAAATTCCTTTTCCAGCGTTAAGATGGAGTGAATAGTTTTGGGTTTTGAATTTAGTTTTGGGTCGTGTTCAGAACTCCGACCCCAGAACCCAAAACTCCGAACCCGGAACTCAAAACCACATAAACTTCCAAATAATGTGGCGTTTTAATTGATTTACACTATTTTTGCACCGCTAAAAATAAACACCACATTAAGAAGAGATAAAATGGCAACAACAGCAGATTTTAGAAACGGAATGTGTATCGAATTCAACGGACAATTGTTTTTCATAGTTCAGTTTCAGCATGTAAAGCCCGGAAAGGGTCCTGCCTTTGTGCGGACAAAACTTAAAAATGTTTCAACCGGAAAAGTGATTGATAATACCTTTTCATCTGGACATAAGATTACTGAAGCCCGCGTTGAGAGAAGACCTTATCAGTATCTTTACAATGATGATATGGGTTATCACTTTATGAACAGTGAAACTTTTGAGCAAGTCAATCTTGCAGAAGACCTTGTGGAGAATTCTCACCTGCTGAAAGAAGGTCTCGGGGTGGAAATCGTTTATCATGCAGATACTGAAACTCCCCTCATGATGAATTTGCCTCAATTTATCAATTATGAGGTTACCTATACAGAGCCTGGTGTACGTGGCGACACTTCATCAACCAACTCGCTGAAACCTGCCACCATTGATACCGGTGCCACCATTATGGTCCCTTTGTTTGTGAATAAAGGAGATAGAATTAAGGTAGATACACGCGATCAGTCTTATGTTGAGCGTGTGAAGGAATAGGTTTCTTTTTCAGAATATGTATCCGCATCTGTTCTTCAACCGGAGAACTCGTGCGGTTTTTTCATTTTTAGTGAGTTATTGCAACCAATAAACAGGTTCTTGTAAACCAGCGGCAGAGCCTGTGAGTTTATTAAATTGAACTAGTGCAAAAAGAAGAATGCAGTTGAAGATCAATATTTGTAAATCTGTTTAATAAATGCAGAAACGGAATAACCTGACCGGTGTTTATTCAGGATTCTGCGAACAAATGTTCGCAAATAAAAATATTATTTTGTACATTTAGGCAGGTTGAAATATAGAAATACTCATGGTAACGCAAGTAAAAAAGAAACGACTTCGTTTGTATAAAGACCGGCTGAATATTTTGCTGGACATTGCACAGACCATCAACCAGGATCATACGGTTGAGGATTTGCTTGCTGAATTTGAGATTTTGCTGCGTGAAGAATTGGAAGTGGGAAAAATTCTTGTTTTTACCAATTCTGAAGGGAAGTGGAAAAATCTGCTTATTTCAGGCGTCTCGGCCAGTGAAGTTGACAAGGTAGATGTTGAGCGGGATTTGCTTCAGTTTAAATCTATTGAAAATATTACACTGGCCCCGCCGGCACCTTTGCAGGGATTTGATGCCGTTATTCCTCTTTTTCACCGTTACAGAGCCATCGGTTATGTCCTTATTGGGGATGTGGAGGAGGAACAGCAGGGAATTAGCCCTACCATTAAGCATCTCAAACTGATTCAGATTATTTCCAATTTGATCATTGTTTTTATTGAAAACAAGAGAATGCAGGATGTTGTTATCGAACAGGAAGCTCTGAAAAAAGAGATGGAGGTAGCTTCCAGGATTCAGACCCAGTTGATTCCTGGTATCGATGAATTACCCAAACACCGTAAGTTATCATTGCATTCGTTCTATCATCCTCACTGGGGAGTAGGTGGTGATTATTATGATGTTATCCCCCTTTCGCGAACCAGTATTGGTTTTTGTGTTGCCGATGTATCGGGAAAAGGAATTGCGGCTGCTTTGCTGATGTCAAACTTTCAGGCTGTTATACGCACCCTTTTCACATCTGGAATTAATCTTCGAAAGCTTATTCATCAGTTGAATGCCAGAGTAAACAGCAGTGCCAATAACGAAAAGTTTATTACCATGTTTATTGGTAAGTACAACCTTCGCAACAGACGTTTTACGTATGTGAATGCCGGGCATTTACCGCCGCTGTTGTTCGATCCCAAAAAATCTCAACTTTCATCGTTGGATAAGGGCTGCATTGGACTTGGTATGCTGGATCTGATTCCATCGGTGGAGGTAGGGAGGGTGACAATTCCCAAAAATGCCAAGATGATGGCTTTTACTGACGGGCTTATTGAACTTGAGAGAGACAATGAAGTGCATTCAGGCTTAATGAACATCGAGAAAATAATTACCAATGGCAATACTATTGAAGATAATATGAAAGAGGCTAAAAACCTGGTTGCGGAACACATTAAATCGGGGGCCATTTTTGATGATATCTCACTGATTGGAATGGAGTTTAAATAGTAATCGCTGACAGCCCATGTAACTAGCCGGATGGAAAAGGAATTTTGTATCCGCACTGAGTAAATATCTTAATCAGTTAAGGGCTCTTCCAGATTCTCCCACATTTTTTTAATTTCTTCGCAGTAGCATTTAACCATCTGAATGTTTTTGTTCCCCACAGTTTCCTTAAGTTTTTCTTTATCGTGTCCCAGATCCTTATTGAGAATTCTTATATTAATGCGTTTTTGATCATCTGTAATGTAGGGATTTTCTATCAACTGCTCTTTATTGGACATCAGAATTTGTTGCCTTTCATGGAGAAGAGAGTCATAGTTAAGACAAAACCAGGATTGACAGAAAATATTTAGCGCTTCAATTTTTAGGGCATCGTAACCATATTCTTCCATTATAATCTTGCCTTTGGCATGCAGTGAGGCATCCTGGGGCCAGATGTAATCAGCCTCTGAGATTGAAATATCGGCATCCCGGAGTTGTGGTACCATACGTGGAAGTGTATTCAAAAAGTGCCGGATGTCCCCTTCGGTTAATTCATATCTATTTTGAGCTACCGGATGGGCCAGGTAGCTAATAAGCAGAACAAAAGATAATATAGAAATCTTACTAAACATGGGCCTTATTGATTTGGGGCAAAGCCGTTATTTAAAACCAAGTTAGGAAAATATCCGGTTATTCTCTCATTTTTCCGGCTTTATTTGCAAGTTTGCCAATGTCCTCAATCTTGAAATCGCCATAAAACGATAGTAATAAAAGAGCGTCGGTGCCATTGGCAATTATGTGACATTCGTTTACTTTCGGCCCTTTGCTTATGACAAAAATTCGTGGATGATTGTCTCCATCCTGATCTTCAATTTCTGTAAAGGGCCGTTTTTCAAAAGTATTGGTTACCTCCTTTATGAGGGATAAATTATTATCCTTGCAGATCAGCATTTTTACTTTTTTCATGGGTCCGCTTATCTGTCGGGATTCTTCATTATCGACAAACATGTCTACCATGTCGATGATGTCCTTGGAGAGGGACATGATGGTAACTCCCTCGGTGCCTTCCAGTGTTGTGTAAAGCTTGTCTGATGCACTGTTTTGGCTTGTTGCCACAATGGAAAAGATAGTTATCGCCAGAATTGTAAATAATGTTTTTATTTTCATGATTTCCTTTTTTAGTTCTGTCTTCTTGGAACCAAATTTATCAGACCAATAATTTAAAATGATGAAGCACCCGCTTATAATGAAATTCTTGCGATTTGTTAATCAGAAATATCAACCAGGTATTTCAAATCATCACTGATTTTCACTTCCTTTCCTTCCGGGATTTCGATATCAATAAAAATCTTTTGGTTCCGCATAACGGCTGGTTCCTGGATACTGAAAAACCTGTCAATCAATAATGACGAATCGTTTTGTAAATGAAAAAACTCAATTTTTCCGGCATGTAGTACAGCCTCCTCAGTGTTTTTGCCACGCGCTTGTTTGCTGACAAAAATTTTAAATGAGTCCGCACCTTTATTAACCTTGATGTCAGGAGTTCCGGTAATCAGTAGCTCTTCGTTTAATTTTTTGATGGATAGTCCTTTATGGCTAAAAAGCATTTCTCCTTTTCCCAGATTAAGGGAAGAGCTGTTTGCGTCGATGTAGATGGTATCGGAAGCAGGAATAGCCAGTTCATCAGTTTCTTCAATGCTTTGGACTACCGAATATTCTCTTGCAACAGTAACGGCTGAAAATACTGTAAGTCCAATGCCGGCCAACCAAAGTATAAGAGCTGAAAAAAGAAATGCCGGGACTCCTTTTTTAAATCGGAATACCAGATGCATGCCGAGATAGAAAAGGACTAAGAGCGGAATTCCCACGATTAATGCCAATCCCAGAAATGCTGTAAATTTCTGCTCCGGCATCAGGAAAAGAGAGTCTATTTCCGGAATCCAGGCTCCATTGTTCAGGAGGGTTCCAAATAAAACATCCGTAAGTGAAAAGGTAACAATAAGGCCTGTAAGGGAAATGAATGAAATCAGGATCAGAAATATGCCAAAAATTACAGCAATTGCCCGTATTGATCCGTTAATAACCTCACCACCATTGCTTCCTGATCGATCGGTCTGGCGGCGCCGCCTGGGATCGACAGCAGATCCCCCCATCATTATGATGCGCTGTTGTACGGTCAGTGCTTTTGGAATGGCAATCCATAAAATGAGATAGACTAGTAAGGATGTTCCGTAAAGGAGCGTTGCAACAATAAACAGTAATCGGAACAGTAATGGATCAACACCGAAATAATTACCCAATCCACTGCAAACCCCGCCCAGAACTCTGTTGTCGGGATCTCTGAATAACTGCTTTTTGGGAGGAATTTCGAAGGTTGTTTTTTCCTCGCCGGTTTCGTCCGGGTCTTCCGGGGTTTCATAATCGCCCGGATCTCCCAGTGTGTTTATGATCTCTGCCACATCAGAAAGTGTTATTGCTGAAGATGCATCAGTGTGAACTCCACGTAACAATTCGGCAATACGCAGGTTAATGTCTTCCAGTGTTTCACGGCCTTCTTCACTGCTTCCAAGTTTTTTTTCAACAGCTTTAAGATAGCCGTCCAGTCGCTCATAGGCGTCTTCATCGATGCTAAAAGCGTGTCCTGCAATATTTATATGTATTGTTTTCTTCATTTTTTTGTTGTTTTAATGTGTTATCCAATTCAAAACCCGAAGATCGAAATCACCTTTGAATTTTTTATATAATTGATGGTGATCAACTACCGTCGGTACCGTTCTGCTTTTCAGCGGACTCAAAACTCAAAGCCTGAACCATAACTTATAGTACAGCATGAATAATATGAGGCCATGCTATCATCCCCACAATTTTGAACAGAAAAGCGGCTGCCAGAATCACTGCAATTAAAACCAGAAATCCTTTCATGGCAGACCGGAAGGCAAGACCCAATATCAGTAGAATGAGTATCAGTGGGATAAATCCGGGAATTCCCCAGTGAATAAATGGCAGATTAAAGTGCATGGCAGGCATAAAGCCTATATGAAAAGGAATGCTTACAAGATTTATTAATACGATGATCCCCACAATTACAGAAGCAACGATTAATACATTGCGGTCTCTTTTCCTGAAACGATTCAGGTAGTCTTCTCCTCTTCTATAGGCAGATGATCGCTGAAATCGTTGTTTCACATCATTGTATTCGTTTTTGATGTTTTTCTCGATGTTGGAAATATTTACATCGTCCCCACGCATTTCCAAACGTTGTGCGGTGGTTAGGGCCGGAGGGATGGCAATCCATAAGATGAGATAAATGAGCAGTATGGTACCAAAACTCATGAATGCCAATAAAGCAAAAAGTATTCTGATAACTACGCGGTCGATACCAAAATAGGCCGCAATACCCGAACAAACACCGCCAAAAACCTTATCTTCCATGTCGCGGTAAAGTCTTTTGCGTGTGGGGCCCGCAGTAAAACTGCTTCCTGTTTCAAAAGAAGAACCGTTTTGAGTGCCCGGCTCATCTTCCGAAAAGTCCTGCGGTTCTCCCATGGTGGCAATTATTTCATTGACCATTTCGATGGAAATAACTCCAGTTATGGGATTGATTTTTTCCTCGAACAGTTCACGGATCCTGGCCTCGATATCGTCGAATATTTCCTTTCCTTCTTCTTTTTTGTGAGACCAGTTTTCCAGAGATTTCAGGTATTGGTCCAGGCGTGCAAACGCATCTTCGTCAATGTAAAACGATCGGCCTGCTATGTTAATGGTCACTACTTTCTTCATGGTTATGGTTTTTTGAGTGGATAAATTGAACAGAATCTACTAACTCCTTCCAGGATTTGTCCAGTTCCTGTAAAAATTCTTTACCCCGGTCGGTAAGTTCGTAATACTTTCGTGGCGGTCCCTGTGTCGACTCTTCCCATCTATACGAGAGAAGTCCGGCATTTTTGAGCCGGGTCAACAGGGGGTAGAGGGTTCCCTCCACCACGATGATGCGTGCCTCTTTCATGTCGTGGATGATGTCGGATGCATAGGCATCGCCCCGCGAAAGGATTGAAAGAATGCAATATTCCAACACTCCTTTTCGCATTTGGGCCTTGGCGTTTTCAATTTTCATATTTAAGTTAGTTTAAATCCGGTAAGCCAATCATAAAGGCCGCGCTGACCCCTATGTTTGAATTATCGGTGCCCGAATTTGATTCGGTGCGTGGTTCAACATTTGGGTTAAAAAACTCTTTGGAGGGAGTATTGAAATTATTACCGGGAATGAAGGAGTGCTCCATTTCCGGCAACAGAAAACAAAGAATAATCCCGGCGGTAATGGCCGCAAATAATGTTCTTTTTGTTGTGGTCGTAATAGCTTTCATTCGTATAATTATTACTTAAGTTATTGGTCTGATGAAACCCGCATGGTTGCATTTTTTATATGTCCTGTTGTGACTATCCTTGCCATGCTCGTTTCATCTGCATAAAATTTAATTCCAATTGTTTTTGTTCTCGTTAGATTTTTGTGTTTACCATAATTTTGTAAATCAAAATCCCAAAAATTATGGGGCTTATTTGGTTCAATTTTTCCTGTTGTCTTATGGCTTTTTGGGGTTCAGATGTTTTTATATAATCTCTAAAAATCTGACGATCGTTTTTATAATACTATTCAATGCCCGAACAGTGTAATACAAATATATGAATTTATTTTAGTACTATGCAATACAAAGTAGTATTTTTTTATTTTTTAGTTTTTTATATGTGAAAGATTGTTCGACAGATTATATGTTATTAATACAAGGTTTTTCGATATTATTGGATTGGAAAAGTAAATGATTCTGTTTTTATTTCAGGAAAGACTTATTTTTTGAAAAGAATGAATGGCTATATTCAATATTCCTATATCCCGGAAGAAGGAAAGCAAAGTTATTTTTTCGTTAAACATATTTAACACCATTAAAAACCATGGGGACTGCTGATTGTTATTAATAAAGAGTACTTTTGCACGCTCTTTTAAGAAATAATTATGCAGTCAATCAGAAATGTAGCGATCATAGCCCATGTTGACCACGGGAAAACCACTTTGGTGGATGAAATGCTGAAGGCAGGAAAACTATTTGGCGATCATCAGCGCCCCGGTGAACTTATTATGGACAGCAATGATCTGGAAAAGGAACGAGGCATAACCATCCTTTCCAAAAATGCCTCAATGGTTTGGAACGATCATAAAATAAATATTATAGACACTCCGGGTCACTCCGATTTTGGCGGAGAAGTGGAGAGAGTGTTGAATATGGCCGATGGTGTTCTTCTGTTGGTTGATGCCTTTGAAGGGCCTATGCCTCAGACGCGTTTCGTGCTTCAGAAAGCCTTGGCGCTGGGGTTAAAACCCATCGTAGTCATTAATAAAGTTGATAAGCCCAATTGCCGTCCTGAGGATGTTCAGGAAATGGTATTTGACCTGATGTTTAGCCTTAATGCTACTGAAGATCAGCTGGATTTTCCCACAGTTTACGGGTCAGCCCTGAATGGCTGGATGGCTACCGACTGGAAAGAACAGACCAGTGATATTTCTGCCCTTATGGATTCCATTATCGAGTACATTCCAGTGCCGGAAGAACGGAAAGGAACTCCACAGATGTTGATCACGTCACTGGAATATTCTCCTTATGTGGGACGTATTGCTATTGGACGTATGCATCGGGGAACACTGAAAACCGGACAGGAAGTGGCAGTTGTAAGTCGTGATGGGGGGGTGACTAAAACCCGTATCAGAGAACTGAATGTTTTTGACGGTCTGGGACGTACTAAAGTGGATGTGTTGGTAAATGGAGAATTGGGGGCTATTATTGGTCTTGAGCGTTTTGACATCGGAGACAGTATTTGTGACCCGGAAAATCCGGAGCCATTGGATCCCATTGCCATTGATGAGCCTACCATGAGCATGTTGTTTACTATCAACAACTCACCCTTCTTTGGGAAGGATGGTAAATTTGTTACTTCCCGCCATATCAAGGATCGTCTGGATAAGGAACTAGAGCGAAATCTTGCTCTGCGCGTTGAAGAAACGAATTCTTCGGATGCCTGGAATGTTTATGGACGTGGTGTATTGCACCTGTCGGTACTGATCGAGACTATGCGCCGTGAAGGATATGAATTACAGGTGGGGCAACCTCGTGTAATAATTAAGGAAATTGCCGGGGAAAAGCACGAACCCGTGGAAGAACTTACCATTGACCTGCCTGATGAATATAGCGGGCGTGCCATTGAGATGGTGACCCAGCGAAAGGGAGAGTTATTATCCATGGAGCGCAAGGGAGATCGTGTGGTGCTTGAATTTAATATTCCTTCACGCGGAATTATCGGAATGCGAAATAACCTTCTGACTGCCACTGCAGGAGAAGCGATTATGGCCCACCGGTTTGTGGAGTTTCAGACATGGAAGGGTGAAATTGCCAAGCGTCAGAATGGATCTTTAATTGCCATGGAATCAGGAAAAGCAATTGCGTATGCTTTGGATAAACTTCAGGAAAGAGGTAAGTTTTTTGTCCATCCCATGGAGGAGGTTTATCAGGGCCAGGTGATTGGTGAAAACAGCCGCGATGGTGATCTGACAGTGAATGTAACCAAAGAGAAAAAACTTACCAATATGCGTACTTCCGGCTCGGATGAAAAAACCAGGCTGGTACCCCCAATTATTTTTAGTCTTGAAGAAGCTCTTGAATATATTCAGGGTGATGAGTACGTGGAGGTAACTCCCAAGAGTATTCGTCTTAGAAAAATTCTGCTTCAGGAGCACGAACGTAAGAGACTGGCCAAAAACAGCTAATTAAGAGATTAATTATATATTTAAAACCCACTTGCTATTTACAACAGGTGGGTTTTGAATTAAGGAAAAAGTTGCGCTAGCTCTGCAATAGTTGAAATGCCTCGTCTGTGGAATGAACCGGCAATTGACATGCTCTACCTGTACATACGAAAATGGTTGTGCGATTAGTTGCTTTTCTGCCTTTGGTTAGTTCTACCCTTTCCTGACTTTCCGGGGTAACAGGTGCCCAAACTATATCAGGGCGGTAAGTCTGCTGTAGTTGAGCAAGGTATTTTTGATACTCCGGGCCTGAAACTACCACTTCGTAACGCTTTTTGTTGAGCGCCAGCATCAGGCTCCCCCAGTGTGCAAATGCCCATGGATGTTTCTGGAATTGGGGAAGAATGCATTTCAGCATGTTTTCTGCAGTTTCCTGGTATTCCTGTTTTCCTGTAAAAAGGAATAGTTTGGATAACGCATGTCCCATAATGGCATTGGCAGACGGGATTACATTGTCCTGTATCTCGTAATGATTGGCGGGTAATTCTCTTTGATCCTTTTGCATAAACCGGAAATGATCTGTTTCTTCATCATAGAACTTTGTGAAGGCATATTCGGAGAGTGCAATGGCTTCGGATATCCATAATTCATCTCCTGAAATTTCAAATAGTGCTATAAAGGCAGAGATAACCGTGGCATAATCTTCCATAAAGCCTTTTACAGATGATTGATGGTTTTTCCAGGTATGAAATAATCCTCCATCGGAAGATTTAAGGTTGTCAATAATAAAATGTCCGTTTTTAAGGGCCAGTTTACGATAACGGGTTTCTCCAAATACTTTATATGCTTCTGCAAGCCCTTTGTTCATTAAAGCATTCCAGGAGGTTACTGATTTATCGTCCAGTCCGGGTCGAACTCTTTTTTTTCTTTGCGATAGAAGCTTTCTTTTCCATGATGTAACCATTTCATGCAATTCGGAAACTTCAATTTTGTGTTTTCGTGCAAACTCTTCGTCTGATTGGTCGCGCAGCAGAATGTAATTGCCTTTTTCCCAATAGCCGGTTTCATTGATATTGAAATAATCAGCGAAAAGCGGATAATCTTTTCCGATAATATCCATCAGTTCTTCGTCAGACCATACATAGAACTTCCCCTCTTCCCCTTCACTGTCGGCATCCAGCGCAGAAAAGAACGCTCCGGAGGGATGCATCAATTCTTCTTCAATAAAGGAGATGGTTTCATAAACTACATTTTTGTATTCCTGGTTTTTAAAGAAAGCATAAGCATGAGAATACAGTTCGGTCAGCTGGGCATTGTCGTACAACATCTTTTCGAAATGTGGAACCTTCCAGAATTCGTCCACCGAATAGCGGGCAAATCCACCACCGGCCTGATCGTAGATTCCGCCACGGGCCATTTGCTGAAGAGAAGTGTTGATGAATTGTTCAAATGTTTCCTGTGGGTGGTGAAAATGCAGGTTCAGCAAAAACTCCAGATTTACAGGCATGGGAAATTTTGGTTTTCCCCGGGAGCCCCCCAGTTCCATATCCCATTGGGGAGCCCATGCATCCATGGCTTCATTGATAATATCTGAAAGATCCGGGACTTCAGGTTTATCCTGAGGAATTAATGAGGCCTGCTGGATTCCGGTGGTAAGGTTGTGGGCATGCTGGGTGAGTTTGTTACGTTCTGTAACAAAAAGGTGGTGGACTTTTTCCAGAACAGTCATCCATTGATCTTTGGGGAAATACGTGCCCCCCCAGAAAGGCTGACCATCCGGAAGGGTGATAACATTTAATGGCCATCCGCCCTGAGCCCCCATCATTTGAACCGCGGTTATGAAGAAGTGATCAACATCGGGCCGCTCTTCACGATCCACTTTAATACAAATAAAATGCTCATTCATCAGGGATGCAACGTCTCTGTCTTCAAAGCACTCATGTGCCATTACATGACACCAGTGACAGGCCGAATAACCAATACTTACAAGCATCGGTTTATCCTCTCGAAGTGCTTTGTTCAGAGTTTCTTCGTTCCATGGGTGCCAGTCAACCGGATTGTTGGCATGCTGTAAAAGGTAAGGGGAGGTGGAGTGCACCAAGTGGTTAATGTGGGAGGAAGAGGACATGATGATCTGTTTTTTTATTAAAATTTACACTTTAGCCGACTGTCAGGAATAGTATAGCGCTGAGCGCTCGTTATTAAAAAGCCTGATATTTGGGTATTCGATAAAAACATATTTTTTAAACATTGTCGATGCAATCTAATGATAACAGATGGATGGACTCATTGGTTTAAATGAAATTCATCCGCAGAATTAAAAATGGAAATGGTGGGATCCGGGGTCAAGACATGGAGTAAAATTTCATTAGAATGGAAGATATATTCTCAGGAAAAAACTTATTAATAATATTAAGAATTAAAGATAATTGGATCGGATTATGGGTTTTTGACCTTTTTCTTTAAAATATTGAGGAAAGGTTTTTAAAAAAAGCAACTTTCTAAAAAAAAGCACGTAATGAGAAGTGTGTTTTTGTGTTTAATTGTGTAAGATTTTTTTAATAGCATTTGTTTGTTTTTGGAGAGAAGCGCCGGATTTTTTGAAAAAATAGATTTCCGGAATGTGCTCTGTCTGGGAGATGGAAGTAATAGATAGGGTTTATATGTTTAGGGGATTATTATTTATTTTTCTTTTTTTTGGGGTGTTTAGAATTGAAGGACAATTGTCGAACCTTAAATTCAGGCATATAACCTCTAAAGATGGTCTTGTACAAAATAATGTTGTAAGTATTTTGCAGGACTCTAAAGGCTTTATGTGGTTTGGAACCAGGGCGGGGCTGAATCGCTACGATGGATATGACTTTCAGTTGTATGAACATGTTCCGGGAAATGATAATTCCCTGAGTAGTAGTCAGATCAGTTCAATGTATGAAGACAACCAGGGGTATATTTGGATTGGACACGCAGGGGGCGGACTTGACAGATATGACCCGGAGACTGACAGTTTCGAGAATTTTAATAAGTTTCCGGAAAGTAGTATCGAGTTGCCAAATTCTAATCTGGCAGCCATTGTTGAAGATGATCAGCAAAATTTGTGGCTTGGGATTTTTGGGCACGGTTTGTACAAGATAAATAAAGAGCGTACCCGTTTAGCAAAGGTTGTTCATGACTCCGGCAGGTCTCAGGAAATGAGAAGTAACAGTATCAGCTCTTTGTTAAAAGATTCGAAGGGGAATCTCTGGATAGGTTTTTGGTTTGAAAAAAGAATTGATCGTTATGATCCTGTAACTGGTGAAGTTGAGCATTTTATGCTTCATTCGAACAAAGCAGAAACAGTTTCAGAGAGTGGGTTTTTCGACATGTATGAAGATTCATCCGGAAGAATTTGGTTTGCAATGAGAGATTCCGGTGTCAGTTGCTATTGCCCTGAAGAGAATAGTTTTGAGCACTTTTCACATGATCCGTCCGATCCAAATTCTTTGAGTAGTGATGTAGTTCGTGCAATTGTTGAAGATGACAGGGGTTATATCTGGTTTGGAACAGAGAATGGAGGTCTGAGTATTTTCAATCCTTCAACCCGGAGGTTTCACAATCTTTTTTTTGACGACTTGGATAATGAAAGCCTTAACAATAATTCTATTTATTCTCTTTATAAAGATTTCGATAATAATATTTGGGTAGGAACCTATACAGGGGGGGTAAATGTCTATTTTAAGAGCTATAATACCTTTGAGCATTTCCGGAAGAAGAGTGTGGATAATAGTTTGAGTCATAATAGCGTCACCAGTTTTGTTGAAGATTATTTTGGAAAAATATGGGTTGGAACAGACGGGGGAGGCCTTAATGTAATTGACTTAGAAAAGAAAAGTATAAAGGCATTTCGTTCCCGGAGAAATGACCCGACAAGTCTGGGAGGTGATTTTGTCATGGGGGTTTCAAAGGATTCCAGAAATAATATATGGGTCAGCACCTGGGGTGGAGGGTTGAGCAGGTATGATTTCAGAACCGGTAATTTTACCCGATATTTAAAAGATGATTCTGATGAAAACTCAATAAATTCAAATAATGTTTCCACGGCTTTTGAGGACTCTTCAGGAGATTTGTGGGTGGGAACTTTTGGAGGAGGACTTAATTTGTTTGATTATGAAACAAAGGAGTTTAAGAGTTTTGCGGTAGAGGCAGGTAATGAACAAAGCATTAGCAATAATAATGTAATAAATATACTGGAAGGAGACAAAAACCTGTTGTGGATAGGAACTGATGGAGGAGGCATAAATATGCTTCGGCGAAATCATACTTTTCGAAGATTTCTGGGAATTGAAGGAGGAAACAATGGGCTGCAAAACGGAAATATTTTATCTTCATTGAAAGACCATAAAGGAGGCTTGTGGTTTGGAACTAATAAAGGCTTGCATAAACTCAATCCGGACAATCTTCATTTTTACCATTATCCATTGGGCAACCGTCTCTCAGATCTCAGAGTGCTGGGGATTGAAGAAGATGATGATCATAATTTATGGATTAGTTCCAATGACGGACTGATTGTTTATAACCCCGAAACTAAATATTTCAGGCGATTTTCCCGGGCCTACGGGCTTCAGGATATAGAATTTACCAGAGGAGCTTCGTATAAAGACAGTGAGGGATATCTCTACTTTGGGGGTATCAATGGGTTTAACAGATTTCATCCCGACAGCGTTAAGGTAAATGTAGATCCACCCAGGATAGAGATAGTTGATCTGGAAATATTCAACCAGTCAGTAAGAATTGGAGAGATGGATTCTATTTTGAAAAAATCTATTACAGAGACTGATTACATAGAAATTCCGTCACGATACTCCATGTTTTCACTTGAATATGTAGCATTGAATTACAATTTTTCAGAAGATATTGAGTATGCTTACATGCTGGAGAATTTTGATAAAGAATGGTATTATGTAGGAAAAGGACGTGAAGTAACCTATACCAATCTTAATCCCGGGAAGTATGAATTTAAGATAAAATGTAAAGTCGATGGAGAGGAATGGGGGCAGGAACAACGAAAGCTGGAGATTGTAATATTGCCATCATTTTGGCAAACTTTTTGGTTCAAAGCATTGATTTTTTTGGTTATAATACTGGTTAGTACAGCCTTCGTAAGATCCAGAATGAAACGAATACAAAAGCTTAATTCACTTGTGGATAAACGCACAGAAGAAATCAGGCAGCAAAATAATGTTCTGGAAGATCAAAAAAAGCAGCTAACCAGAATCAACTCTATGCTTACCGATCGTCAGGAAAAAATTGAAGCACAAACAAAAGAGTTGTACCAACAGCGTAATAAACTAAAGCAGACCAATGCAACAAAAGATAAGTTTTTGTCCATCATAGCCCATGATTTAAGGAATCCTTTTAATACGATAATTGGATTTTCAGAGTTGCTGCTGATGGGCTTCAAATCGTATCGGCAGGATGAGGTTGAAGAACAGTTGAAGCATATTCTGCATTCTGCAGAGCAGACCTACAATTTACTGGAAGACCTGCTGCTGTGGGCTAATTCCCAATCAGGGAAGATGGTTACTCACCTTACAAATGTTAATGTTAAGGAAGTTTGCGAGCAGGTAATTTCTTTGTTGAATGATCAGGGGAAGAGAAAAAACATAACAATTCAATTATCAGGCGATGACGTGCTGGCAAAAGCCGATAGGTTTATGCTTAAAACGATCATCAGGAATCTTCTTTCCAATGCTATAAAATTTACTGACGAGGGTGGTCGTGTGGATATTTTTGTCAGAAAAGATATTGATAATGTAGTGGTATCTGTTGTCGATAATGGCTTGGGAATGGACAGCCTACATCTTCGGAAACTGTGGGATATAGCAGGACAAACATCACGTCCGGGAACAGATAACGAGCAGGGCAGTGGCCTCGGGCTTCTGCTGTGCAAAGAATTTGTGGAAAAGCAGGGTGGGCGAATAAGCGTGGAGAGTAAACCGGGCAAAGGGAGTAACTTTTTCTTTACCGTGCCTGCCGTTGACTAATAATTTTTACACTTCAGGATTTCTGCGCGAAGCCGGTTTTAATATCACTGCCGCTTCTTAAATTATACTCACATTATGTCTGGCAGAAAATTTTCATGGCTTAGAGGACATCGGAAGTATTCTTTTAAGAAATTACAGTTATGGTTACGATGTGCTGATAGTCGAAATCATAGGCCGGAGTGACAGTGCGTAAATGTCATCCGGAATTCCTATCTGCAGGTTTGAAAATTTGGATCAAATCAATGTCGTTTTTTGGTATTTGCGGACTCCGGAAATTTGAATTTTGATTTTTTAGATGCTTTTGACGTATTCTGACAATTCATCAGGTTGCTTTTTGGTAAATTTGGCGGATTATGAAAAGCCAAGCCAGATATGTTAAGTTGCCTTTCTTTTATGGTTATGTGCTGATGGTAATTGGCACCATCGGCATATGGGCCAGTGTTCCCGGGCAAACTATCGGGGTTTCCGCATTTACAGATCCGGTAAAAGATGCTCTGGGGCTGACCCGTGATCAGTTTAGTGCTGCTTATATGGTAGGTACATTTGGCAGTTCTTTGTTACTTGGCTGGGCCGGACGCTGGTTCGATCGTGCAGGAGCAAGAATTGTTGCCGTGTTATCAGCAGTTTTGCTTTCGGCCACGTTGTTTCTTAGTTCCATATCAGATGTTCTAAGCGAAAATATAAAGGATATTACCGGTATTGAGCACTGGGGAATACCATTTTTTATTATGATGGTTTTCTTTTTTTTGCTTCGTTTTAGTGGTCAGGGGGTGCTGACACTGGCCTCGAAGAATATGATCATGAAATGGTTTGACCGTTACCGGGGGCGTGTCAATGCATTTGTAAGCATAAGTATTTCTCTTGGGTTTTCCAGTTCTCCACTGCTTTTTGATGCTCTCATTAAAGATTGGGATTGGGATGGTGCATGGCGGGTGCTGGGCTTAAGCATATTAGTGGTTGGTGCTTTTATGTGGATTTTTTATCGCGACAATCCTGAAGAAATGGGACTTGTTCCTGATGGGAAAAGTGGCAGTAATAAATCAAAGCAGAACCCATTACCTACGCTGAAGCAGTTTTTGCCCAAAGAGGCTTTTGCCACCAGGGCATTCTGGGTACATGCCATGATGATGTCATTTAATTCCTTTTTTATCACCGGGCTGTCGTTCCACATGGTTGATATTTTTACCTCAGCCGGCCTCGACCGAGATGAAGCAGTAGCTGTTTTTCTCCCTATATCAATAATTAATGTGAGCGTATCACTGCTTTTTAACTTCCTGAGTGATATGGTACCCCTTAAAAAACTTCTTTTTGTCATGCTCGGAGGAGCTTTGATTTGGGTGGTTGGACTTATTGGGTTATTTGGAGGTTGGGGGTTGTGGTTGATTATTGTCGGAGCAGGAATAAGTGGCGGATTGTTTGCAGTGCTTAATTCAGTTACCTGGCCCAAGCTTTTCGGACGCAAACATCTGGGAGCGATTTCCGGAAGAGCTATGTCAATGCTGGTATTTGCCAGTGCATTGGCTCCTTATTTTTTCAGCCTCTCCAAAACACTCTTTAAAACTTATACATCCATGGGATGGCTCGGAATGGCTTTTGTTATTGCTATGTTTTTCGCCGCGTTTAAGGCAGATAATCCACAGCTAAAGGAGGTGAAATAATCTTTGTTCTTCGTTTTTCAGACCCGTTTCCCGCCGGTAGGATTGTCATTGCAATTGTTTGTCCCAACGAGATTTGGAGCACAATTGAAGATCATGACAAAAGCGGCCTGTTTTTTGTTATTATTAATCTTTAGTGTCTGGTTAAAGGATTGAGATTGATTCACTACATTACCAATGATAGAACATTGCAGGTTTTTGAAGAGGGTTGATTTATAGAACGGTGTCATGCGATCCCATTGATGGACGAAATCGGACGGAACAATCATTTTTCAAGAAATAAGTTTTCCGGACAATAGTGATTATTAATTAATCTGATTAAAACATGAATTATCGTTGTGAGATGTTCAAAAAGTATGAAATACAAGTAAACGCAATCAAATTTAAAGCTGGAAATAGTGAACTATTTTCAAGTCAAATTCGATGAGGACTCTTTTTTTCTCTGATAGTTGTACATAGTAACAGGAAATTTGCGAAGTAATCAGTTTAAATACAACCAAAGCGAATTATAATGCAAAAAACATATATTACTCTTCTCTTTTTTTCGTTTGGCTTTTTTGTAAATGCTCAAACTCCAGATTACTCGGATGTGGAATTTGATAAGCAGGAGATGCTGGAACTGGTAAATGAAGCCCGGATGAACAAGCGCCGTTGCGGAGGCAAAAAACACGATGCTGTTGCCCCCCTTCAATGGAGCGATAAACTGGCACAGGCTGCCCAAAAACATGCCGATGATATGGCTGATAACGACTTTTTCGACCATGCAGGTTCTGATAAGTCAACAGTGGTAATGAGAATAGAGAGAGAAGGTTATCTTTGGCGTGCTGCAGGGGAGAATGTAGCCATGGGGCCCCGCTCTGTCTCACAGGCAGTTCAGGGTTGGCTGGATAGCCCAGGACATTGCAGCAATATTATGAATGGCGATTTTACTCAGATTGGTGCCGCCTTGTCGCACAACGGGCAGTATTGGGTGCAGGTGTTTGGGGCACCCAGGGATGAATGACTATTAGTTTTTGGCTCCCATGCTCGATGACCTATGCCCAGTACCCAATTAAATGCGTGAGATAACTTCAAGTGTCAGCACTCCCCATACAATATAACGCAAAGCTTTTCCCACCAGCATTCCTGTTGCCGCCATCCAGAAGTTACTTTTTAGCAGTCCCAGCAATACTGCTATAATATCGCCAATGCCCGGAAGCCAGCAAAACAGGCCTATCCACCATTCTTTGCCTTCTATTTGGCGATGCCACTTTTCCAGTTTTGCTTTGGGTATCCGCAGGTATTTTTCTATCCATTTAAATTTCCCCAGCCAGCCAATCCAGAAAGAGGTTAGACCACCCAGCCAATTGCCTAATGTTGCTGTGGCAAGGCTGAGCAAAGGGTCTCCTCCGGCAGCCAGCATGGCACTCAGTACAACTTCCGAACTGAAAGGAACAATGGTTGCTGCTAAAAAACTTGCCAGAAAAAGGCCCAGATATCCGAGGTCGATCCACATGGGCTTAAAGATAAAAAGTTTCCCCACTTACAGCAATTCTTTTTCTTCTGTCTTTTGTATGAATAACTAATGCCTTAAGTCTTTCTTCATCCCTATTTGTTGGTATTTTTAAACCAATCCTGGATGTTTTTGGTTTTCTTTAATTGATTGTTTCTATTTTTGAAAATATGAAGAAACTATGTTATCATATTCCGGGAATGGACTGTGCCTCCGAAGAGCGAATTATACGATTGAAGCTCGAAGGAACAAAGGGTTTGGAGGGACTTGAATTTGATCTGGAAAACAGAAACGTGAAAGTGTTTCATCGTGGTGATGCAGCTGAAATCAGTCCTTTGATTAAGTCTTTGAAAATGGGTGGTAAACTTATCTCGGAAGAAGAGCAGGATGCAGAAACAATACCCTCGGATAATTCCGTGTTGGAACGAAAGATGCTGTGGGCGGTGTTAATTATCAACGCTGTTTTTTTTGTTGGTGAGATGATTGCAGGATGGCTTTCAGGTTCTATGGGTCTGATTGCCGATTCGCTGGATATGCTTGCCGATTCTTTTGTTTACGGTTTAAGTCTTTGGGCGGTTGGTGCCTCGGTGATTCGGAAGAAAAGAGTTGCTGCGGTAAGTGGTTACCTTCAGCTCATTCTGGCAACACTTGGCCTTATTGAAGTTATCAGGCGGGTGACTGGCGCTGAGGTATTTCCCGACTTCAGGGCTATGATTATTGTTTCTTTTTTGGCCCTGGCTGCCAATTCCACCAGTTTGTATCTGCTCCAAAAGGCCAAAAGCAAAGGACAGCACATTAAAGCCAGCGTGATCTGTAGCTCTAATGATGTAATTATCAACACCGGAATTATTATTTCGGGTGCATTGGTTTACTGGACCGATTCATCCATTCCTGACCTGGTTACCGGAACAATCGTTTTTATACTGGTTGTATGGGGGGCCATTCGTATTATCAGATTATCGAAATGAAATTTTTGCGGTGAGCTTTGTTTAATGATGAACAGCCGAGTTGGCTTTTAGCCCGAAGCTCATAGGTGAAAGAAATATCTCATCATTTTACGATATTTTTCAGAAAACAGTAAAAACTATTTTAAATGTCACATCCTCATCATCATATTACCAGTGGTCGCGCTTTTGCTGTTGGTATAGCACTTAACCTTATTTTTGTAGGGGTTGAGGTTTTTTATGGTCTGGTGGCCAATTCTTCAGCTCTACTGGCCGACGCCGGCCATAATGCGAGCGATGTATTGGGGCTTTTCTTTGCCTGGGGGGCCTTTCGTCTTGCAAATAAAAAACCTAAAGGAAAATATACCTACGGATTACAGCGAAGTACCATTCTCACTTCGATATTAAATGCTGTTTTACTGTTCATTGCTGTTTTCTTTATTGCCAAGGATGCAGTGTTAAAATTGGGGGATCCCGAGCCTGTGGGAGGCACAAACGTTATGATTGTAGCCGGGATTGGGGTGGTGATTAATACCGTCACTGCACTTTTGTTTGTCAAAGGTCAAAAACATGATCTGAACATAAAAGGTGCATTTCTGCATATGGCAGCCGATGCGGCGGTTTCTTTGGGAGTTGTTGTAGCCGGATTCCTGATTCATACCACCGGACATCAATGGATCGACCCTGTAGTTAGTTTTGTGATAATAGCAGTAGTACTTTACGGCACTTGGGGCTTATTTGTGGATTCTGTTAATCTGGCACTTGATGCGGTTCCCAAAAACATTAATATTGATGAAGTGCGTAGCGCATTGAACGATTTTCCCGGCGTAAAGGATGCACACGATCTGCATGTATGGGCTCTCAGTACCAATCAGACGGCCATCTCGGTTCATTTGTTAGTGCCTGAGGGTGGTGGAGATAATTTTCTTGCTGATGTTCAGAAAATGTTAGATGAACGGTTCAACATCTCCCATGCTACCATTCAGGTGGAAAGCAGTGAGGAGAATAGAATAGATTGTAATCATCCATAGAGAGGAAGTTCGAAAGGGAGCTCCCTAAATCCTCTCAGGGGAACTCAATATAAACATGGGAAGTAAATTTGTCAATCAGGTCTTGGTTTCCGGCTTTTAGTAAATTATTTCTCATCATTTCATAAACTCAGGCTGCAATCCTGTGCTACTGTTTTTGAAAAGAAATCAGAGCCCTGCATGTAAGAGGGAAACTCAGGTTTTTTGTTTTTATTTAACCAGAGTAATTGCACCAATCCAAGCAGCTTTCTCAATGTTTTAAAAACTTTTTTCATGATAATGAGTAAAACGAGAAGAATTTTCTTTTTTTTGCAAAAAAAATGAGCGCCGGGCCATGATATATTTTCATCTACAAAAATATTCTGCACTTATTGTTTTCTTTATTATTAGTCTTTTATCTCAGGCTCAGATCAATAATGAACCACGTTATTATTATCCAGAATTTAAAGAAGAACGATCGAACCAGTTGTTTTTGCATCTGGCCAACGTCAACTTCGTAAAAAACAATGAATACAAAAACAGGTTTGCATGGGGGCACACACTTATTGGGTACGGGATACAGCCTTCTCTGATGTATTACGCCGGAGACCGTTTGAGGTTAAAGGCTGGAGTATTCCTGCAACAATACAGCGGACTTAATTATTACAGTGATGTACGTCCGGTGTTATCAGCTCACCTAAGGGTAAGCCCTTCCTTCGATTTGATTATGGGATCCCTGAAAGGGCACGTTCACCATGATATTATAGAACCTTTGTTTGATACTGAGCGCCAATACACACGACCGGTGGAAAACGGGATTCAAATTTTGATTGATCGTCCCTGGCTTGATCTTGATTTGTGGGTCGACTGGGAGCAGTATATCCAGGAGGGGGATGATTTCCCCGAATGGTTTACAGCGGGTTTAAGTGCTGCTCCATTGCTGCAGGATACGACTTCCGGTTCATGGAGAATTTCTCTACCCCTGAATTTGATGGCTGTTCATCGTGGCGGCGAGGTCAGTTCCTATCCCCAGCGGGTGCAAACATCTATGAACCTGGCTGCCGGTATTCGCCTGAACCGGCAAATGAATGGCCTCCTTGATGATGCAGGACTGTTTGCCTACCGAATCAATTACAACAACCTCAACGATGTGGGACAATTGGGTGTAAACAATGGTTACGCGTGGTATACAGGTGCTACGGCCAATACTCCTAAAACCAATCTAATGTTAGGTTTCTTCTACGGTCATGACTTTGTTGCCCTACGTGGGGCAGGAATTTTTCAGTCTGTTTCTCCTATTCGTGATAACATTTATATTCCCACCCGGCAGTTAATTACCACGAAGTTTTCTTACAACAGGACGTATCTGGAGAAAATAAAATTCTCTTTCATCTTCGAGGGTTACTACGATATTCCTGATGCCCGGTTTGATTTTGCATCCGGCATTCAGGTTGTTTTTTCTCCTACATTTTTTCTTACTGAGGCGGATTTTTTTTAGAGGGGAGTCCGGCCTCATGACTGGCAGGCAAGGTGGGCAATGCCTACAGCGTCAACGTGACCTATGATGCCATGCAACAGCGGCTGAGCAAAAAGGCCATAGAAGCCAACGGCAATTATACCGAAACCTTCTATGCCTACGATGCCATGGGTGTGCTGATGAGCACTTACACTCACCATCATACCGCCGAAAACAACACCATCACCCTCGACGATTTCATGGTGTACGGCAGCAGCCGTTTGGGCAGTTATGTGGTCAACGAGCCCGAAGGCGGCACCACTGCCAATCTGCGCTTCGAACTTACCGATCATTTGGGAACAGTACGCGCTGTAATTCCCGGCGAAAAAACTGGTGAGGGTGAGGCAAATATTATATCTTTGAGTTTCTAATGGGTTGTTTGTCAGGTTTACTAAGTATCGGTTTTCTGTTTTTTTAAATGAATTTCCGGGCTTGAAGGCAGTGACCTTGGCAGGTAAGCCTAAAAACAAGGTTGTTTTATCGTAAAA
>CAYOFH010000033.1:0-28330 GCA_964403175.1 uncultured Marinilabiliaceae bacterium | reverse complement strand
CTGGCCCCATAATCATACTAATCCCTGCCCCGTAACTTATTCAATTCGTTCAGGTGTTGACGTGCCATGGTTTTTTCTTTTTCCAGAGCTCGTTTTCTGTGATCATCGTATTCTTTTTCCAGATCATCGTATTTTTCTTTCATCTCAGAAGTAAGATGATGGCTGCGTTTGAAAAGCAGAAATAGTAAAGCGGCACCTACGGCAAGAATGAGGACAATGCCCCACATGATAGAGTTGTATTGACCTTTGGGGAGTTCAGATCCCAGAAAAGAAATGCTGTCTTTTTGGGTGATGGCTTCATTTAAGTCTTCTTTTGCGCTGTTTAAATTGTTGGTTAGAGTTGTGATTTCGCTGTTCAGCGAGTCAATTTGGAAATCTTTTTGAGTAATGGTTGTTTCCAGATTTGTTAATGAGTCCAGGACATTTGATTTCAGTTTATACAACCAGTCTGTTTGGACGACCCGGTATTCCTCATATCTACTGGATTTTTCAATGGCATAGTCAAACTGTCCTGCAACAGGGCCTCTATCCAGGGTTGCTTCATTGTCATCGCTTTGAGCGAAAATTGGTGTGCTGATGATGAGCACTGCAAAAAATACTATTAAAAATTTGTGTTTAATCATGGCCTTGATGTTATTCGGTTTTTGTTTCAGATACTGTAGATGAATGTGAAGTTATGATTTTAACGTAAGATTAGCAATTTGCTAACCTGGTCTATTTATGAGTTTTTGTTATGAGATGTTCAAATGCCAATAAATCCGGGCAATCGCAAAGAAAATTGATGAAGTGAATAATAATTTAATTCAAGTCAATTTTATTGAGGACGCTTTTAATTAGTCGGTAATCGAACATCGTAATAGATGATTTTTTGAATAGTCCAGATTAAATCAATACTTCTAAAAGGTAACGTTCAGGGAAAGGGAAAATTGTGTAGAATGATTAAATTCCAGTTTCAAAGTTACAAAAAAACCGCCCCTGCAGACAGAGGCGGTTGAAAAAAGTCAATTTTTTATTAGTTTGACAGGCTTCTGTAAAGCCATGGGAGTCAATTGTTTGTTCTTAAAAAGAAGGTTGTTTGAGGTTAAAATATAGAATATCAATATTTTAATGATTCCTCTAACTTCTGATGTGCTAACAATTTATTTTTAGTCCAGGGAACCAATCATTTTCGATGGATCCACCCATTCGTCAAACTGTTCGGCAGTAAGATATCCCAGTTCCAGAGCTGCTTCTTTAAGGGTGGTTCCTTCTTTGTGTGCTTTTTTGGCAATTTCCGCAGCTTTGTAATATCCTATATGAGTATTTAAAGCGGTTACCAACATTAATGAATTGTCCAGATGCATTTTTATGCGGTCATGATTTGGCTTAATTCCGGCAGCGCAATTGTCGTTAAACGCTACGCAGGCATCACCAATCAACTCAGCACTCTGCAGGAAGTTGTAAATCATTACCGGTTTAAATACATTGAGTTCAAAATGTCCGTTGGAGCCGGCTACCGAAACAGTCACATCATTGCCCATAACCTGAGCGCAAACCATAGTCATTGCCTCTGCCTGAGTAGGATTCACTTTTCCTGGCATAATAGATGAACCCGGTTCATTTTCAGGGATTAGTATTTCGCCAATTCCGGAGCGGGGGCCTGATGAAAGCAGGCGAATGTCGTTGGCAATCTTCATCAGACTGACGGCAATTTGCTTGAGTGCGCCATGACTTTCAACAATGGCATCATGCGCAGCAAGAGATTCAAATTTATTGGCCGCTGTTTTGAATGGCAGGCCGGTAAATTCGGCAATGTATTTGGCAACGGTTACATCATATCCTTTTGGGGTATTCAGACCTGTTCCAACAGCCGTACCACCAAGGGCCAGCTCCGACAGGTGCTCCAGTGTTGCTTTGAGAGCCTTAATACCATGCGAAAGTTGGGCTGCATATCCGGAGAATTCCTGGCCCAGGGTAAGCGGTGTGGCATCCATCAGGTGCGTGCGCCCAATTTTTACCACTTCAATCATTTCTTCTGATTTCTTCTGAAGAGTATCTCTAAGCTTTTCAATGCCGGGAATGGTTTTTTCGGCCAGCATCTTGTAAGCCGCTATGTGCATTGCTGTGGGAAAAGTATCGTTGGATGATTGTGATTTATTGACGTCATCATTGGGATGAATTGGTCTTTCTCCTTCGCCCAGTTTACCGCCATTGATCACATGAGCACGGTTGGCTACCACTTCGTTGCAGTTCATATTTGACTGGGTGCCGCTACCGGTCTGCCACACAACCAGCGGGAACTGATCGTTCAGTTTTCCTGTAATGATTTCGTCACAGGCTGCTGCAATCAGATCTCTTTTCTCAGCAGGAAGAGATCCATGCTCTTCATTGGCGTATGCAGCTGCTTTTTTCAGGTAACCAAAAGCATGTATAATCTCAATTGGCATTGATGCAGAAGGACCAATGGGGAAATTCATGACCGAGCGTTGTGTTTGTGCTGCCCAGTATTTATCAGCGGGCACCTTAACTTCTCCCATGGTATCTTTTTCTATCCGGTATTCCATTTTTATGATTTTTATAATTGTTGTTTAATTCTTTTGAAAGACATCTTCAGCGCCAAACTCCATCAAAAAGGCCTTGATGAAACCGTCTATGTCTCCGTCCAGAACAGCCTGGACGTTGCTGGTCTCGTAGTTGGTGCGAACATCTTTAACGAGCTTGTACGGTTGAAGAACATACGAGCGAATTTGTGATCCCCATTCGATTTTCTTTTTCTGGGATTCAATTTTGTTTTGCTCTTCCAGTTTTTTTCTGAGTTCTAATTCATAAAGCTGCGATTTCAGCATCCTCAGTGCATTTTCTTTATTTCCACCCTGCGATCGCGACTCGGTATTTTCGATAACAATACCTGAGGGAGCATGGTGAAGCCGGACTCCTGTTTCTACTTTATTAACATTCTGACCGCCTGCCCCTCCCGAGCGAAATGTGTCCCAGGTAATATCAGCAGGATTGATGTCAACTTCCACAGTGTCGTCGATTAGCGGAATAACAAAAACCGATGTAAATGAGGTCATGCGTTTGTTGGCAGCATTAAAAGGGGACAGCCGAACCAGGCGGTGTACGCCGTTTTCACTTTTAAGATAACCATAGGCAAAGTCTCCTTCAAATTGAAGAGTTACGGATTTAATACCGGCATCATCCCCTTCCTGATAATTGGTTTCCGTGACTTTATAGCCGTGTTTATCTCCCCACCGTAAATACATGCGCATGAGCATTTCGGCCCAGTCCTGGCTTTCGGTTCCACCTGCTCCTGCGTTTATTTTCAGGATGGCTCCCATTTTATCTTCTTCCTTCTGAAGCATATTGCGCAATTCCAGATCTTCGATTATTTCGAGTGCTCTCCGGTATTGTGCATCTACGTCGGCCTCTTCTGCCTCTCCTTCTTTCAGAAACTCCTGAAGAACTGTTGTCTCCTCAACGGCGGTCCTGGCTTTTTCATAATCGTTTACCCAGCTTTTAAGTCCTTTGAGCTTTTTCATTTTAAGCTCTGCTTCTTTGGGATCGTCCCAAAAATCCGGAGCCTGAGTACGCAATTCCTCTTCTTCTATTTCAATCTTTTTCCGGTCGATGTCAAAGATACCTCCTCAACGCAATCTCGCGTCCCGAAAGGTCTTTCATCATTTCTGAAGTTACCATAATCGTTTTTTTAATTTAGCCCGTAAAGGTAATAAATAAATTGCCTTAGGGCGATTCCTTTATTGTTTGTCCCGGTGTTTAAAGATTTATCAATTCATAATAGTTTGATCTTCGAACTGAAAACTGACAACGGTTAAAAAACAGGCGGGTCGTTATTTCATTCGTAAATAATTTCTCTAAGCTATTAGTCTGATGGAACTCGCATACTTGATTATTTTCATTCTCTTTTGAGGCAGTTATTGCCATGCGCGTTTCATTCGTGTGATTGTTGTCTAAGTCATTGGTTGAATGGAATTTGCATGATTGAAGGTTATGCATATTTCTTTTCGACAATCGTTGCCATGCTCGTTTCATCAGTATAAAATTAGTCTAAGTTATTAGTCTGATGGGACTCGCATGGTTGTATTTTATACAAGTTCTGTTGTGACAACCCTTGTTATGCTAGTTTTATTCGTGTTGATTGGCGATAAATTTCTTTAATTACAGGAACATTAAAAAAAAGCGAACAACAAAATGGTTGTCCGCTTTTAAAGGGTGAAAGACCGGTTTCGAACCGGCGACCTCCAGAACCACAATCTGGCGCTCTAACCAACTGAGCTACATTCACCGTTTTTTTAACTGGTGCAAAGGTAAAATTTTTTCTATTAGTTTTGCAAATGTTTTTCTAAAAAATACGACTATATCTGCTTTCTACAGGATAGTTGAGGTTAAAAATATTGAAAATGAAGTTTTTCCCTGTTGATCCGAAAATAGAAAAAAGTATTGAATCTTTAATGCGGCAGATTCGTCATCTCAAAGATGGTGAGACAGCTGAGTTAATTGAAAAATCGGGTGCTTATTATCGTGTAAATTATGGAGTTTCAACTGTTCACCTGCGAAAAATAGCACAAGAGATACCTGCAAATACCGATCTGGCGCGTCGATTATGGTTCCGGGGAATCCGGGAAACTATGATTCTTGCTACTATGCTCGTGGATTACCGTTATTTGGAATCCAAAGAACTGAATGAGTGGGGAGAAATGATAAATACTATTGAGCTTGCGGAGCAAATGGGGCGTAACTTTTTTGTCATACCCGAAGTCCCATCCGAAGCTCTGTTAAACTGGCTTAAAGGAGAACATTTCTACATGAAGTATTCTGCTGCCATGGGCATTGGATGGCGTTTACGTATGCAAGAAGGTGATGGATTTAAAGAATTTCCTTCGGTTTTGCCTTGGTTAAAATCAATGGCAATTGAGCCGCGATACTTCCGTGCCGTAGGATTTGCCTTGAAAATGGCCGGCCGTTTTACAATTTTTCGGGAATTGGTTCTTGATGAGGTTAAAAAGTGGCAAAAGGGTAATGATGTTTATGTTCAAAAAGTGGCAGAAGAAGTAATATATGAAATTAAAACTTTTTTGTAAAATGTCATAAATCAGTATTTATGTCTATTTAGTTATCTATTTTTGGTATGGCTCTTTTGCGTATTTTCACAAAATGATTACACTTCAGGCAATATTAAGAACCCGATTGATTCGGGTGATTTATCAGGAAAGCCAGGCTAAGTCAGCCTTTGGCTGTTCGTTCAAATATATTAACTTTGATGCGGTTTAATCCACATCGGAAAATATTACATCAAAAGATCTGTTTTCTGAATATCCGATTAACATTTTTATCTAAATGTAAAACATCTAACGATCTATTATATGCACATTGTT
This sequence comes from uncultured Marinilabiliaceae bacterium, assembly GCA_964403175.1. GTDB lineage: Bacteria > Bacteroidota > Bacteroidia > Bacteroidales > Marinilabiliaceae > Marinilabilia. The sequence goes on along the minus strand of CAYOFH010000033.1, from coordinate 22,958 downwards.
GAAGTTAAAACAGACAGGCAAAAGCGGCAATTTCTGGATGTCGTAGATAAAATATATAAAAAGGATGATAATTATGTACGTCCATTGGATGTGATGATCGAAGAAACCTTTGATCCTGGATCTAATGATTTCTTTGCTCACGGTGACGCCACACGATTTTTGCTTCTAACAGATAATGACAAGGTCGTCGGCCGGGTTGGAGCCTTTATTAACGAAAAAAAGGCATTCGGCTTTAACCAGCCAACGGGAGGAATGGGTTTTTTTGAGTGTGTGAATGACAAAAATGCCGCTTTCCTGCTATTTGATGCAGCTCGTGATTGGCTCGCTGAGAGAGGCATGGAAGCAATGGACGGGCCAATTAATTTTGGGGAGAACGACACTTTCTGGGGGCTTTTGGTGGAAGGGTTTACCCAGCCCAGTTTTGGTGTGCAGTATAACCCCCCTTACTACATTGATTTTTTTGAGGAATACGGGTTTGTTAAATATTTTGAACAGGTAACCAATCATCTCGACTTGCAAAAACCATTTCCGGAAAGATTCTGGAAAATTGCAGGCTGGGTAGGCCGAAAGCCCGGTTATGAATTTAAACATTTTTCGTGGGACAAAAGTGAGGAGTTTATCAAGGATTTTATTGAGATATATAACGATGCCTGGCAGTTTCATGAGAATTTTACTCCCATGGAAGCTGAAACTCTTCGCAATTCGTTAAAGGAAGCGAAAGATTTTATGGACGAAGAGTTAATTTGGTTTGCCTATCATGAAAATACCCCTATAGGTTTTTTTGTGCAGTTTCCCGATGTAAATCAAATTATTAAGCATTTTCATGGGAAGATGAATCTGATAAACAAATTGAAATTCATTTACCTGAAATGGCGGAAGGTTATGACCCGTACCCGGGTTGTGATTATGGGTATTCGTCCACGTTGGCAGCGAAATGGGATTGAGTCCGGGATATTCTGGCATCTGAGAAATGCGGTAAGTAAAAAACCCTGGCTTAAAGAGATGGAGCTTTCATGGGTGGGTGATTTTAATCCCAAAATGAGAGCATTGCATGATTCTGTGGGTGCTGAATTTGGGAAAAAACATATTACTTACCGGTTTGTTTTTGATGAGGAAAAACGAAAAGAGGAACAACATGCAGCGGCAATTCCGCTGGATAACCGAGTAAAAAACAATAATTAACTGGTTTGTTTGTGGGCTGCAGTGCCTTCAGATATTGTGGAAGTGAGTGATTGTTTGAGTTTTTTTGCAAAAAATTTTGGTGTTTGTCGGTGGAATAATTAATTTTGCAGTCCGTTTGGTGTGAGTGGGAATTGATTAATCATCAGATACTCATTACAAACAGGTGTTTAAAGGTAAAAAACAGAGGTTAGAAAATAAAATATTAGAGAAATGAAAAAGGGAATTCATCCGGACAATTATCGCATGGTCGCATTTAAGGATATGTCCAACGGCGATACTTTTATTACCCGTTCTACAGTAAATACCCGTGAAACTATTGACATAGACGGGACAGAGTATCCATTGGTAAAGCTTGAAATCTCAAGCTCTTCACATCCGTTCTATACCGGAAAAATGAAGCTTGTTGATACTGCCGGACGTGTTGATAAGTTCCGTAACCGTTACAAGAAACATTATGAAGACAAAAAGTAATTAATTGTCTTTAATGAATAATTATACAAGAAAGCTTCGGATATTTCCGGGGCTTTTTTTGTTATGCAGGTTCGATCCGAATGCTTTAATTACAAGGCTGACATGCCTGCTAAAAAGCGTTATATTTGTATGCAATTACTTTTTTGGTACGGCGATTGCCATTATATAAACAGCCTGCAAAAGTAAAAAAGACGCTGATTCTTTTTTTTTGAGCAATGCGTCTGATCCCCATGAAAATAAGAGTTGTATGTTTGTTTTTTATCCGGATCGCCATGTTTAAGGTATTGTATTTTTTGTCCAACATGAAACCACCTAGTCTGCCAAAGTGACATTATTGCAGGAGGTGAAGTATCAGTGACATTTTCAGATATTATGGATAGCAATTTTAAAATTTCGATAGATACGTTTGGTTTGAATGATTTTTCCGATGACGATTCAGAGTTTATTCCTGTTATTGGTGACGATATGGAACAGGATTCTGATGATAAGCCAATTCCGGAAGAATTACCCATCTTGCCCCTTCGTAATACCATTCTTTTTCCCGGTGTGATAATTCCCATTGCCATTGGCCGGGAAAAATCCCATCAGTTGATTAAAGATGTTGAGAAATCAAAAGGATATTTTGGAGCACTTACACAAACCGACTACAAAGTAGATGACCCCGGAGTTCATGATCTTTATAAAACCGGAACCGTGGCACGGGTAATCAAGATACTTCAGATGCCTGACAACTCAACTTCTGTCATAATACAAGGGAAAAAAAGGTTTCAGCTCGAAGAAATGATTGATGACGATCCCTATTTTGTGGGCCGGGTCACTGTTTTGGAAGACAAGGAGCCGGACGGAGATAAAACAAGAGAGTTTGAAGCTGTGGTTTCTTCTTTAAAGGATTTATCGTTAAGTTTGATTAAGCAATCTCCAAACGTACCTCCTGAAGCTTCCTTTGCCATCCGGAATATTGAGAATCCTGCGTTTCTTATAAATTATGTTTCGTCTAATTCAGATCTTCCTGTCAAAGAGAAGCAGAGACTTCTGGAGACTCATGATTTGAAGGAAAGAGGCATGCGCTTGGTTGAATTCCTTATTCGTGAGGTTCAGTTGATGGAAATCAAGAATGATATTCAATCAAAAGTGAAACAGGATATGGATCAGCAGCAGAGAGAATATCTTCTGCAGCAACAAATGAAGACCATTCAGGATGAATTGGGATCCAGCCCTGTGGAGCAGGAGATTAAGGATATGGAGAAGCAGGCTGTCAAAAAGAAATGGAGTGTTGAAGTTAAGGAGTTGTTTGGCAAAGAACTTGAAAAGCTAAGGCGTCTTAATCCTGCTTCTGGAGAATACTCTATTCAGTACAATTACGTGCAGACACTGCTGGAACTTCCATGGAATGAATATACAAAAGATAATTTTGATCTTAAAAGAGCTCGCAGAATTCTTGACCGTGATCATTATGGCTTGGAGAATGTTAAGGAGCGCATACTGGAACATCTTGCAGTTTTGAAACTAAAAGGAGATATGAAATCTCCGATTTTATGTCTTTATGGCCCGCCGGGTGTCGGTAAAACCTCTCTGGGGCGGTCTGTGGCAGAAGCTTTAGGGCGACAGTATGTCAGAATGTCGCTGGGAGGAGTTCACGATGAAGCCGAGATAAGAGGACACAGAAAAACTTATATTGGTGCTATGCCTGGGAGGATAATTCAGAATATCAATAAATCAGGCACTGCCAACCCGGTTTTTATACTTGATGAGATTGATAAAATCAGCTCCAGTTTTCACGGAGATCCTGCCTCAGCCCTTTTAGAGGTATTGGATCCTGAGCAGAACAGTACCTTCCATGACAATTTTTTGGAGGTGGACTTTGATCTCTCAAAAGTTATCTTTATTGCCACTGCAAATACTTTAAACTCCATATCTCCTCCGTTGCTTGATCGCATGGAACTGATTGATGTCAGCGGGTATGTATTGGAGGAAAAGGTAGAGATTGCACGCCGACATCTGGTTCCCCAGCAAATGGAGAATCACGGAATTCCAAAAGGAACTGTTACTCTGCCAAGAAGAACCATAGGTTATGTGATTGATCATTATACCCGTGAATCTGGGGTTCGTGATTTAAATAAAACTCTTGCACGGCTTCTTCGAAAAATTGCTCTCAAACTGGCCACTGATGAAGAGGTTAAGAAATCGGTGGGGGTTAGTGAGGTAGGTGAATATCTTGGAGCAGAAAAGTTTTCTAAAGACACCTGGCAGGATAATCGTTTTGCCGGAGTTGTTACCGGTCTGGCATGGACAGCTGCAGGGGGAGAAATTCTTTTTGTAGAGAGCAGTTTGAGTAAAGGAAAAGGACGATTAACCCTTACCGGAAACCTTGGGGAAGTTATGAAGGAATCTGCGATGCTCGCACTGGAATATCTGAAGTCGCATGCTGCCTTCTTGAATCTAGAAGAAGATATTTTTGATGAACGCAATGTGCATGTTCATGTTCCTGAAGGCGCCATTCCAAAGGATGGACCATCGGCTGGAATTACGATGGTTACCTCATTGGCATCTTCCTTTACAGGGCGAAAGGTGAAGTCCCGTCTGGCTATGACTGGTGAAATCACGCTGCGTGGGAAAGTGCTTCCGGTGGGAGGAATTAAAGAAAAAATTCTTGCCGCCCGTCGGGCCGGAATCAACGAAATTATTTTATGTAAAGAGAATAAAAAGGATATTGACGAGATTAAACCGGACTATATTAAAGATTTGAAGTTTCACTTTGTAGGAGAAATACTGGAAGTGCTGAATGTTGCTCTTATGGAGGAGAAGGCAGATCGATAAATTGGAGAAAAAAAACAGAAAAGCCGGATTTCAATAAAGTAGAGATCCGGCTTTTCTGTTTTTTGGTGCATATAGAAAGATGTTTTATATATCGTCAATCGGTGTTGCTATCCAAAAAATTACAACTCGCAATGAGCTAAAGGTTAGGTATTGATAAAAGTTTAACGAAATATTGGAATGACTAAAGACTTGGAATACATGATTCTTTGGACAAATTTGTAACAGTGAATGAGAAAAATCTATAAATGCATAATTCAGCTACAGTCAGGATAAATGATGTATTGATTATTATGGAAGTTTCTGGGCTGTCTGTTGCTGTGGAAAGGTCATATATTTTTCCTCAAAAGCCGTTAAAATGCTTTGCATTTCAGGTGTGATTCGGGCAAGGGCCCTGAGAGTAATTGATTTTGGAATATGTTTGAAATATGCTTCAGCCAGAGCTCCGGTAATCGAAGCAATCGTATTGGATGGTCCACCGATGGAAATAGCCAATCGAATGGCTTCTTCATAATCGGATGCTTCCATGAAAGCTGCAAATGCAGGCTGAACGGGTGATATATCACTATCGGGAGCGATTTTTCTGTTTCGCCAGGTCTCTACAGTCAGGGAAAAATCGTAATCGAAAGCCTGTCCAATGAAAGTTTTTATTTCTTTCCTGGTTCCAGCAGATTTGCAAATAAAGATGGATGCAGCAATCGCTTTGGCAGCGTTGATTCGTTCGGGAACATTGTGAGTGATGCTGGTGCTTTTTTCTGCTTCACTGAGAGCATCTTCTAAGCTTTGGGCTGCAAATCCAATTGGGCTGATGCGTCGTGCAGCACCTTCGCCTTTACTGATATAAGGAGTTGAGTGGTCGGCCAGGGCCCATTCCAGAAATTTAGGGCGATACCCGGCGGTGGGGAATTTTCGCACCCATTCTTTTAATGTTTGTTCATAACTTTTTGAGTTTAATACTGAATCAGCTGTGGCCAGCGTTAAAATAGTATCATCGGTGTAGGCGGAATTGGGTTTAAAAAGCTGAACTTCGGTATTTCCTAAGTCGATGTTTTTAAACGTTGAGCCAATAATGTCGCCGATAATTGCACCTTTCATAGTTGTCTGGATTTGGAAACAGTAAAAAATGAGAAGGCTAAGATCATAAGTTTTGCTTTAATTTCAAACTTTTCTGAATAGAATAGTTTGTTGTGATAGGTGAAATGATTAATTGAGCTTATTTTTTGTGGGAAGCATCGGGTTTTTTTCTTATTTTTAGGGGAATTCAAGACAGGATAGGATATGAAGCAGTTTTTTAAGTATTTGTTTTTGACAATTGCCATTTTTGGTGGGTTTTTTCTTTTATGGTATTTTCGTTCAATTGTTTTGTTTGTTTGTGTTGCCGCGATTTTGTCGTTAGTAACGCGTCCTATTTTTGACTTGTTTTATAAAGTGAGATTGGGTAGAGTTACAATTGGTAAAACAGGTGCAGCTCTGTTTACAGTTCTTTCCCTGTGGGTATTTATTATTTTGTTTTTTCGTTTTACTGTTCCGCTTCTTGCATACGAAATTCAGTTTTTTTCCAATGTGGATATTCCCTCAGCACTACAAAAAGCCGGACATCTCTTTTCCAGTGTAATGGATCCTTTGCGTGGAACGGATGTTGGCCGCTCCCTTATGGCCGGCTTTGAAGAGCAGTTTGAAATGGCACTGCTTACAGTTCTTGATTTTCAGCAGGTTCGTTTATTTTTCACTTCTCTGGCAGGTTTCTTTGGGGGAGTATTTATTGCGGCATTTTCCATTTCATTTATCACCTTTTTCTTTTTAAAGGAAGAAGGTCTGCTGATAGGAGGTATCCTGCTTTTTGTTCCTCAAAAACATGAAGCCGGAATTAAACATGCACTGATTTCAATACGATACCTGCTACGCCGTTATTTTCTTGGAATTCTCATTCAAACATCATTGGTTGGTACAATAGTAACATCCGGTTTTTCATTGTTGGGGATAGGTTTTAGTCACGCTGTAATTATCGGGCTGTTTAGCGGACTAATGAATATTATACCTTACCTGGGGCCGCTTATTGGAGCTTTTTTTGGGATTAGCGTGGGAACTTTGGTTTATTTACAATTGTCACTGAATTTTACTTTTTTATCATTTCTGGGAGGAATGCTGATTATTTATGTTGTCGTTCAGTTGCTTGATAATGTAGTTTTTCAACCTCTGATTTTTTCCAATAGTGTAAAGGCGCATCCGCTGGAAATCTTTATTGTTATTTTAAGTGCCGGCTATTTATCAGGAATATTGGGTATGTTTCTGGCAATACCGGTTTACACCATAATTCGGGTCGTAGCCAGGGAGTTTTTTGATAAATACGAACTCGTACAGAAGTTGACAGACCGGATGTAATTCTATTCTTGTTCAGATTTCTTATGTAAGTCAGATTCCTGTTCCGCTTCCTGAATGTTTATTCTCCTGCCGTTTTTCAAGGCTGTCACATAAGCATCAGAGAAACCGAGTTGTTTTACTAAGTTTCTGAACTCCATAGCTTCGGTGTAGCTGGTAAACAGGCCAAGGGTAAACTGATTGATATTTTCCGAACTGTATTGATGAAGCGTAACCATATTGTCACTAAATTTTTGAAGGTCGTGATTCAGGTAAGCGCCTATCTGAATGCTGAAAATGATGCCGTTTTCCGGTATCCTGAATTTGATAGTGTCTGATATGGGCGATATGATGTTGAGTTCCCGGTTTCTTTTTATTGGTGCGGTCTCTGTAGCATTCTGTTTATTCGGTAGTTGAATCGCACTTTCTGATGGAGTTTCTTCTTTCGGAGAGGATAATAGCCAAAAAGAAGTAGCCAGAGAAGCAATAAAGAAAGCAATGGTGGCATAAAGAGCAATAGTTAGCTTCTTTATTTTGGCAAGCTTCAGTGAGTTCAGCCACTTAAGCCGGTTAACCTCATTTTCGAGTGCTTCAAGTCGAGTATTCTCTTTCCATTTCTTGAGTTCTTTCTCATTCTCAGTTACAGGGTCCATTTCTGCTTGTGTTATCCAGTTGTCGTTAGATTTGTTAAAGTATTGATATTATCCGGGAATTCCGGCCTGACTGATTTTACGTATTTGCGGCTACCGGCAAATAGCTCATACCAGTCCGGACTTTTTCAATATTTCCTTGATTGACGGGTAGGTTTTTGCTGCAAATTCTTTGGCTTTTCTATTGGGTACCCATTTGATTTCACTGATGTTTTCAACTGTTTGTGGCACTGGTGTTGTATTTCCGTGATATATCATTTCAAACCACCGGGTTTCTTTAAGAATAGACTGCCCTTCCAGATGATAAACATGATACGATGAACCGATAGAACCAGTAATTTCCGGATTACTGATACCACATTCCTCTTCCACCTCTCTGATGGCCGCTTCTTCAAAACCTTCTCCTTTTTCCACTTTTCCTTTGGGCAAATCGGGTCGCCCCAATCTTTGGATGGTAAGGAAATGTGTTCTTTGGGGATTATGAATTAAGCCGCCTGCTGCCAGCAGATTCTTGTAGCAGCTCCGGAATCGCTGAAATAATTCAAATTTATTATGGTGATAAATTATTGCTTGCTGACGATCCATATTGGATTCAAAACCGGTCAGAAATTTTTTTAACTCTCCGTCGCTGCCCAGTTTATGAATTCCATCGAATCCTTTTGTCAGGTCTGAATCTATTCTATCGGTTAGTAATACTACTCTATCTTTGAAAAATATCTTGTACATTTGCACTATGAAAAAATTAGAGGAACTTATAGCCAAGCAGCTTTTGCAAATAAAAGCAATAAAACTGCAACCTGCAAACCCCTTTACCTGGGCTTCGGGGTGGATATCGCCCATCTATTGTGATAACCGAAAGACTTTGTCTTTTACGGAAGTCCGAAATTTCATTAAAATTCAGTTTGCCCGTCGTGTAATGGAGCAATGGCCCGATGCAGATGTCATTGCCGGTGTTGCTACCGGGGCTATAGCACAGGGAGCTCTGGTAGCTGATCTTTTAGGCAAGCCTTTTGTCTATGTCCGTTCCAGTCCCAAAGGTCATGGTTTGGAAAACCTTATTGAAGGGGATCTTAAGCCGGGACAAAAAGTGGTTGTGATAGAAGATCTTATATCTACAGGCGGAAGTAGCCTCAAAGCTGTGGAAGCATTGAGAAACAACGGAGCTGAGGTGTTGGGAATGCTTGCCATTTTTTCTTATGGATTTAAAGTGGCAGAAACTAATTTTGCAGAAGCAGAGGTAAAGTATGAAACTCTTAGTGATTATCAGGCCTTAATTAAAGTTGCGGCTGAAGTTGGATATGTTTCATCAGACGATTTAAGTACATTGTCCCAGTGGCGTGAAGATCCTGCCAACTGGAAAAAATAAAAATATATGACACGTTTTGAGAGCCAGGTAAAGTCTGTTCCACACCCCGCTTCAAAGGTTTATGGGATGTTGTCGGATTTTGACAATTTTAAGGAGATACTTCCCGGTGATAAAATTAAAAATTGGGAAAGTAATGGAGATACCTGTCGCTTTGAAGTCGAAGGGGTAGGTCCTGTAGGATTAAAAATAATAGAAAAAGAACAGAATAAGACCGTAAAGTATACTGCCGACGGAAAAGTACCTTTCAATTTCTTTCTCTGGATACAGCTTAAGGAGGTTGATGAAGGGGAGAGTAAATTAAAAGTTACATTGGATGCCCATTTGAATCCTATGATTAAAATGGTTGCCAAAGGGCCCTTAAAAAAGTTTACCGGTATTCTGGCCGATGGAATAGCGGAATACAATTATTAAAAAACAAACTCAACTTCTTTAAAGGCATAGCTCGCTACTTTACCGTCTTTGCGTTTTAAATTCAGATGACCTGCCGGACTTATTCCGGCAAATTCTGCCTCAAATAAACCATTTTTATCTCTGTAAAAATACATCCCGGATTTTCGGTACATTCGTTCCTGATATATTATATTAATAGGTTTATAGGTTTTATCGGTCAACAGAGCATAGTTTTCAACCAGAGATTCATATGTTTTTTGAAACAGAGACAGCAGATCAGTCTCAATTCCTGTTATATTTTTTATTGATACAGGGTTTGGTAAATTGTTAGGAAAAGTATCCTGGTTGACGTTTAATCCTATTCCTATGATGCATTGATCGATAGTGGAACCGCTAATGGTATTTTCGATCAGGATTCCTCCCAGTTTTAAATTACCCGCATAAATATCGTTTGGCCATTTGATGGATGCTTCAATCCCTGATTGATCAAGAACCTCAATGATTGCTACACTAACCATTTTTGAAATGATAAACTGTTCAGATGCTTTGATCATATGGGGATAAAGTATCATAGAAAAAGTAAGGTTTTTCCCGGGCTGAGTTTCCCATTTATTTCCTGGCTGGCCCCGTCCTGCAACCTGGTTATTAGTGATTACCACAGAACATTCCGATAGCTTTTGTTGTTTCAGTAACTCTTTCAGATGCGAGTTTGTTGAGCCGGCTTGGGCTGGTTGTATGATTTCAGGTTTTTCCTGCATAATTTATTTTTTTTATTTCCTTTTTGATTTGGTAAAGACACAATGTCACACCTGTTAACACAGATGGGTAAAAATAGGTATATATGTCCTTTTAAAATATTATCTTTGAGCGCAAATTTAATTATGGCATTGTTTTTTCAGTGCATGAAGTAGGAATCCTTTATGCAAAGCCCGGATCAGAAGGTTACAAGAACCTGGTGAAAGGGAGGCAACTCAGGATTCCGTAAATTAACGAAAAAATGATTTGAATGGATGAAAATAATTCTGATGTAATTGCAACCGAAAGTTTGGTGGAAACTGTAATTGACGGTATTCAGGAAAAAAAAGGATCAAAAATAACGGTCCTTGACCTTCGGAATATCGAGAATATGATTGCAGAGTTTTTTGTGATTTGTGAAGGAGATAGTAATGTGCATGTGGATGCTGTTGCTGAATCAGTGGAAGAAATAGTACGGAAAGATGCAAGGGAAAAACCGCTTCATGTAGAAGGAAAGCGAAATGCTGAATGGGTTTTGCTGGATTACATGAATGTTGTGGTTCATGTTTTTCAAAAACAGGTACGGGGTTATTACAATCTGGAGGATTTATGGGCAGATGCCGGTCGCAAGGATGTAGACGACTTATTTTAATTTGCTTATTACGTAATTAATAGTCCGTTAAGCGTATACAATAATTTTAGAGTCAGTTATTTATATTTGAAAGTTGTTTTGTGTTAAAATGTATTTTTTCAACATTATACGATTCATCTTACATTTTATATCTAAAAATCTATAGGTCTATTGGTAAGTAATACTTTCAAAAAAAGAGGGTAAATTTATTTTTCGGTATTTTGTAAAACAAAAACATACTGAAAATGTATTTAGAGTAAATAGATAATTTCTTGAGGATTTATATGACAGAAAATAAAGAAAAGAAAACAAAAAGGTCTTCCAGTGATCCAAAGGAACCGTTAAGGAATTCTTCCGGATCTGACAGGAATGCAAAGAAAAACACTGAGGGTGGAGATCAGAAGCCTCAGGGGCCGAAAATGCCCAAGTTTAATGCCTATTGGATTTACGGGCTTATTCTTATTTCTTTGGTTATTGTAAGTACATTTAATTTGGGGCAGGGACCTCAAAAATTATCTTACAGTGTCTTTGAGAACGAGGTGTTGCCCGAAGGAGATATTGAGCGGGTAGTGGTTGTGCAGAATGAAGGATTGGCTGAAGTAACAATCGAATCCGGGGCCATTGATGAATACCGGGATCTTTTTAAGGGAGATAACACGCCCCCTGCAACCGGTCCTCATTTTACCATCAAGATACCTACCATTGATCGGTTTGAGGAGGCACGAAAGGAAGCTGAAGAAGCTAATGACATAAGTATCCCGGTTGAATATGAGGAGCGGGTCAATTTCTTTAAAGACTTTCTGGCCATGATGTGGCCTTTATTGCTGATCATTATTATCTGGATCTTTATCTTTAGAAGGATGAGTTCGCAGGGCGGAGGCGGAGGAGCCGGAAACATATTCAGCGTTGGGAAATCCAAAGCTAAAATGTTTGATAAGGAAGACAATATCAATGTGAATTTTGCAGATGTTGCGGGTCTGGCTGAAGCCAAGCAGGAAGTGGAAGAAATTGTTGAATTTCTCAGAAAACCGGAGAAGTTTACCGATCTTGGAGGTAAAATACCTAAAGGCGCTTTGCTTATAGGCCCTCCGGGAACAGGTAAAACATTACTTGCCAAGGCTGTGGCCGGCGAAGCGAATGTTCCGTTTTTTAGTATGTCGGGTTCCGATTTTGTGGAGATGTTTGTTGGTGTGGGTGCCTCAAGGGTACGTGATCTCTTCCGCAAAGCCAAGGAAAAGGCCCCCTGTATTGTTTTTATTGATGAAATTGATGCCATTGGCCGTGCCCGTGGTAAAAATGCCGGCTTTAGCAGCAATGACGAACGGGAAAACACATTGAATCAACTTCTTACAGAGATGGATGGTTTTGGCTCAAACAGCGGTGTAATTATATTGGCTGCCACCAACAGAGCCGATGTTCTGGACCGCGCTTTGATGCGTGCTGGTCGTTTTGACCGTCAGATAGCAGTGGAACTTCCCGATTTGAAAGAGCGCGAACAAATATTCAAAGTCCACCTGAGGCCATTACGTTTGAAAGAGGATGTGGATCCTGATTTTCTTGCCAGGCAAACACCGGGTTTCTCCGGAGCTGATATAGCGAATGTATGTAACGAAGCTGCATTGATTGCAGCAAGGGGAAATAAAAAACTTGTTGAAAAGGATGACTTTCTGAATGCAGTTGACAGGATCGTGGGCGGACTGGAAAAGAAGAATAAAATAATCAGTAAGGATGAGAAAAGAGCTATTGCCTTCCATGAAGCTGGGCATGCTGTAATAAGTTGGTTGCTGGAACATGCGCATCCACTGGTCAAAGTGACTATTGTGCCTCGTGGAAAAGCTCTTGGCGCTGCATGGTATTTACCCGAAGAGAGACAACTGACCACATCGGCTCAGATTCTAGACGAAATGTGCTCTGCACTTGGTGGCAGGGCTGCTGAGGATTTGATCTTTAATCAGATTTCTACCGGAGCACTGAATGACCTCGAAAAGGTTACCCGTCAGGCATATGCTATGGTTTCCTATTTCGGAATGAGTACTAAATTGGGAAATATCAGCTTCTTTGATTCTACCGGTCAAAATGAGTACTCTTTCCATAAACCTTATAGTGAAAAAACTGCTGAGTTGATCGACAAGGAGGTTTCCTTAATTGTAGAAGAGCAGTATCAGCGGGCTAAAAGGATTTTGACAGAGAATAAAGAGAAGCATGCCACTCTTGCCGAACTCCTTTTGGAGAAAGAGGTAATCTTCAGCGAGGATCTGGAGAAAATTTTTGGTAAAAGAAAAGAACCAAAGCATGTAAGACCGGGCAATGGTACCGATAAAGAAGCCAAAGGGGAATTATCGTCAGAAAATCAGGACAAAACAGGCGGAAAACAAGGGATAGAGGATAATGATAAACCCTCTTCTGATGATACTTCCGGACAAAAAGATGAATCTGACAATGAGAAATAAACATTCAGATATTGCTATGCCAGAATAATAAGGCAGGTAACACCACCACTCCTGCGGTGATAGAGTCTTTTTTGAAAAGTCGGATGCTGGTGAAGCCCTAGCGAAAGATCAGAACTAGCAGGCTGCTTTGCGTTTTTGAATTAGAGTTTTCTAATGAAGTATTTATTTTTGTAGTGGAACTGAATATCAATTACAGAAGCTTGAAAATTTTAGAAAAGCCTCTTGTTATTGGGCACATAACCCCGGAGAAATGATAGATCTGGTGGATACCTGAAGCAGAGAATCAGAAAAAATAAGGCATGAGTAACTTTTTGCAGAGAACAATTACCGGATTACTTTTTGTGATAGCCATTGTCGCAGGACTTTGGTGGCACCCACTGGCTTATATGACAATCTTTGCAATAGTTGTTTTGCTGGGGATGTTTGAATTTATCCGATTGATTGAAGGGCTTGATGCAAAAGTCAGGGTTTTTTGGGCTTTTACTATTGGTATGTTTTTATACCTGAGTTCTTTCTTTATTTTTTATGCTGATTTTCATCCCCGGTGGCTGATCGTTATTGTTCCTCTTGTTGGAGGTGTTTTTTTGTCTGAACTTTATCTTAAAAACAAAAATTCCCTGTTAAACATTGCTACTACGCTGATCGTCCCACTTTATGTTGCATTGCCCTTTGCTTTTTTGCATCACCTGGCTTTTTTTGGTGGTAGTTATAGTTACGAATTATTACTCGGTTTTTTTCTTATGATATGGGGAAATGACTCAGGCGCTTACCTTGTAGGGTCACTTTTTGGCAAACATAAGCTTTTCCCGAGTATTTCGCCGGCCAAATCATGGGAAGGGGCTATAGGGGGATTCTTTTTTACCATTGGGATATCAGCGTTGAATTATTATCTAATGGGCCGCCTTGAATTTATTGATTGGCTGATAATAGGAGGTTTTGTTTCGGTGTTTGGGACCTATGGAGACCTTATAGAATCAATGCTCAAACGAAGTGTAAACATTAAAGATTCCGGGAGGGTTTTGCCTGGTCACGGAGGTGTATTAGACCGCTTTGATGCTGTGTTTTTCTCTGCTCCGGCTATTAGTTGCTATCTTTTGTTAATTTGATTTTTTCCGGTAATGGATAAGAGGATTATAAATTATGTGGGATACGCTACTGTTTTCCAGATTTTTTTTGTGATCGATATCTTCTAATAGGAAATACTATCAGTTTGTCGGATAAATTTGAAACCAATGTGTAAAAAAGTTATTGAACTGTTGTAACTTTGTACGCAAATTAATTTCACACACGATAATAAAATCATGACAATTCACAAAGAAGGTTATCCCACTTTAGCTGTTGTTTTTGTAATTTTGGCTCTTTTCAATACCGGAATTTATTTTCTGATGGACAATCCTGCTTCCTTATTGGAATGGACTGTCAGTATCTCGGTTATTTTGTTTTTCTTTTTCATCTCTTTTTTTCGTAGTCCCAAAAGAGAAGGGTATCTGCAGGAAAAAGCTATTATTTCTCCTGCTGACGGAAAAATAGTTACTGTGGAGGAAACGGAGGAAAATGAAGTTTTGAAAGAGAAATGTATTCAGGTATCTGTATTTATGTCAGTTTTTAATGTGCATATAAACTGGTTTCCTATCACTGGTATTGTAAAATATTTCAAGCATCATAACGGACGTTTTCAGGCTGCCTATCTGCCCAAAGCTTCTTCTGAAAATGAACGTACTACCGTGGCCATTGAAACATCAGGTGGCAAGACCATTGTTGTACGCCAGATTGCCGGAGCTCTTGCAAGACGTATTGTATGCTATGCCGAGACTGGTACTGAAAGCAGACAAGGCAGGCAAATGGGGTTTATTAAGTTCGGTTCACGTGTTGATGTTTTCTTTCCTGCAGGAAGCCGCATTGATGTGAAGCCCGGTCAAATGGTTAAGGGAAAACAGACTATTCTGGGTTGGATTGAATAATTGTTTTACCCACCTTCTATGGATTGATTTTTCTGGTTTGGTTCCTTTTTGAGACTACCGTAATGTACCTGTGAAGGCCTGTTAAACCAATTTATTTGTTAGAGGGCGTTAACTGGTTTTCTTTAACGAACCTAAATCAACTATAATTTAATACCCATGAATATTACATCATCCACTTGTTCCAATTCTCCTTTCCATTTGTAGAAGTAATCTTTTACAGTTTCGTTTTGTTGCTCCATTGGTTGGTTATGGATTTCTTCCAGCATGTTTTTAACCCCAACCTTCATGAATTTCTTTTCATTGGGCCCACCAAACTGGTCAGTATATCCATCAGAAAAGAGATAGATTAAATCGCCTTCAGTGGTATTGTATTCTATGTTCATGAACGGTGTGTCGTCATCTACCAGTGAATCTCCAATACTTCGCCTGTTTCCTTTGTAAATGTTTAATTCATTGTTCAGATATAAATATACAGGTCTTTTTGCCGAGGCAACTCTTACACGTGTTCCGGTGTTATCTACTTCAATTACCGAAATGTCCATCCCGTCTCTGGTGTTTGACTTGTTTTTACTGTTCTGGAGCAATACTTTTATTTCAAAATCAAGTCGTTCCAAAAGATCAGCTGGGGAGTTTACATCTTTTCGTTTTACGATATCGTTAAGCAGTGTACTGCCAATCATGGACATAAACGCTCCCGGCACTCCATGGCCGGTGCAGTCTGCACAGGTTATCAGGAAATGATTTTTTGTTTTGTAAAACCAGTAAAAATCTCCACTTACTATATCCCGTGGGGCAAAGAATACAAATGAGTCCGGGAATCTGTATTTTAAAACATCCAGAGGTGGAAGAATGGAAGATTGAATGGTTTTTGCATAATTTATACTATCGGTAATATCCCGGTTTTTGCGCTCTATTTCAGCTTTTTGTTCTCTGAGTTGAATGGTCTGAATATCAACCTCTTTTTGCAATAGTTCTTTTTGTTTTCTTAGCTTGCGCTCACGAAAAACAATAATCAGATAAACCGAATAAATCAGCAAAGCGCCCATAATTAAATAAAACCAAGCTTTTTTCCAAAAAGGAGTGGCAATGCTAAAGGATACAGATATGGGGTCTGAAGAGAAGCCATCGGCGTTAAAAGCCCTGACTTTTAATTCGTATTCACCGCTGGGAAGATAATCATATTCTCTGAAACTGGTATTGCCAAGGTCAATCCATTCTACATCGGATGGATTACCTGATTTTATTAATTGGTATTGATAAGTTACTTCTTTGGGATTCTTAAAGCTGATGCCAATGAAGTTGAAATGAAATTTGTAGTTTTTGCGATATGGATATGGAAGATTTATCTTATCGTTGGATGAATAGTGCTGGCCGGAAATTTGGATGTCTGTGAAGTTGAGGGCAGGAGATATTTCGTTTTTCTTATCCTTTAGAGGAAAATACCGAATGGCTCCATTGGCAGAAGAAAACCATAATGTTTGGTCTGAGTCTTTTTTTATATGAAAAAAGTCGGCTCCCATTTCCTCTTCATGACCGTAGGCTTCGAATTCACCGTTTCGTGTGTCAAACATAGTGAGCCCGGGATGGTGTGCAATCCATAATCTGTCTTTGGAGTCAGCCTCTATGCTGTAACAGAAATTTTTAGATAAGCCGTCAGTGATATTGTAATGTTCTATTGAATCCCTGCTGTATTTAATAATTCCCTGTCCATGGGTGGCCAGCCAAAAAGAAGAATCACTGGTTTGGGTTATATCAAAAACATCAACAGGTGAATCGGAGATCTTATGTATTTCAATTTGATTGTTTACAATTTTACATATTCCACTGTTTCTTGGGCCAATCCATATTTGATTTTCCTTATCCGGTTTCACAAAATTAATATTGTTATGGGGCAGACCCCGGCCTGTTGTAAAGTGTTCTGTTTTATTGGTGGTGGTATTTATAATGAAGAAACCTCCATAAGTTGCCAGGTAAATCATATCGCCAGTTCCTTCAATATCCCTGATTTTTTTGCCAGGTACCGCATTGCTGTAGTGAAAGGGAGTGAAAATCGGATCTTCAGGGTTTTTGAAATATAATCCTTTATTGGCTGTGGCAACAAACAAGGTTCCATCGGGTTTTTGATATAATCCTGTGACCTGATCATTGGGGATGCCTAAGGCCGGGTCATAATATTCAAAATCTGTAAAGCAGTAAGGGTCCGCTTTTATCAGACCGCTTTCAAGACCCAGCCATAAAGTACTGTCAACAAGAAGGGTCGTGTGTACTTTGGACTGTTCAAAACCGATGGTTCCCAGGTTGTAAAATACATGTTGCTCTCCGGATAATACTGAGGTTCCTCCTCCGTAGGTTGCAAACCAGTAATTCGATTCCCTGTCGCATAATATGTTTCGTACGTAATTATTACTGAGCCCGTTTTCGGTTGTGAAGTTATAGGAATCTACATAATTTTGTTTTTCAGGATCGAAGAACAACTTTATTACACCATTTCCCCAGGTGGCCAATAGCAGATTGCCGTTAGGTTCTTCTTCGATGTCTCTGATGTTCTCCCATTGAATATCAAATTTCAGACAAAGGCTATTGTCTACTATGGGAGTGCTTTTCCCGGAAATAGTGGAATAAAGATAAAAACCGCTGTCTTCAGTGCCTACCCAGAAATCATCTGAGATACCTTTTCTTGGAATGATACAGTTGATTTTTGTCATGGGTATCTGGGAAACTCGGGACACATCAGTTACCGAATCTGTGCCCAGGGTGGAAATAACTATCATTCCCTCAGAGGTGCCGGCAAGTATTTTATCGTTCGCCTTAGCGATTGAATAGAAGAGCTTTCTTTTTAGTTTCTTGTGGTGAAGAATCTTATAGCTCTTATCTTTTTTATTGATGCTGATTAATCCCTCATTTTGACTTACAGCCCAGGCATGATCATTTCTGGTGGGAAGAATGGCTGTAATAGGACTTTTGGTTTCGCTAATACGTAAGGGAACAAATTCATTATTTTCGTAGAAGGTAATATCTCCATTGTTATGACCAATCCACAGAGCTCCGTTGTGTGAATTTTGCATTACGGAGGTGAAATCATCAGCCAATGAATCGGTGTGATTAAAATTGGCAAACTCCAGTCCGTTGTATTTTACAAGCCCTTCTCCGGTTCCCATCCAAATGTAGCCGTCATTGTCCTGGCACAATGAATAAACAAAGTTTTGCGGAAGGCCCACATTAGAGTCATAGGTTTTAAACCGAAATGACTGGGCATGAATTGAAGAAATGCATAAAAGCAGTGTATGGACAATAATCAGCAGAACAAATTGTCGGCCGGAAAGGAAATGCATATATTATTATTTTTTAGGTTTGATTCCTATGCTGTATTTATATTCAGGAATTCCACCAATGGGAATACTGTAAAAAGGCATCAGATCTCCATATTGGTTTTCCAGAAATATAACTACGTTATTGTCCTTAACAAGGTTCGATTTTTTCTTGATCATTTGAATATCCAGTGAACTGTTATGTTCATCTTCTGCTATTTCATGACGGCTATCGGCCCAATTGTCATCTCCTGAAGTCTTCACAATTTCTCCGTTTTTTGCCGGTGAGATTATTCTGATAAAACCGTCATTGTCCCAGTCGAAATTACTTTGTTTGATGGCGACGACTTCTGAGGTCATGTAAGGATAAATGTGGGACACCTCATTAACATCATTGTGAAGGCGGAATTTGTATTTGAAATAGAATGCAAATGCTCCTTCGACCGGTCGGTTTTCATTTCCTTCTGTAGTTAAAAACAGACGATAAAGATTGCCGTCATCCCCATCAATTCCTTCGATGACAAGTTTGAATATGTATCCCCCATATTCCGGAAGCAGTTCCCCTTCGGTGGGATTAAACGGGCCGAATGTGTACCAGTTTTCATCGTAGCGCGGATTTGGTCCAAAGGATCTGGAGGCGAGAAGGTTTCCGCTCAGGTAATTTCCTTCCAGATTGGATCGTCTGGCATCTTCTTCCGAGCAGGCTCCGTCTCCTCCATATACAGAATAGCGCATTGTCGTGTCCCATTCTCCTTTTTTCTCATCAATTTCCCCACCTGTGTCAGGGTCATATACCCTTATGAAAACCGGTGAATCAAATGTTTCCGGAACTGAGAAGAAGATGATTTGCACAAAATCGTCATCTCCCCAGCCGGTTTCTCCATCTCCGCCAAATGTTACCAGATGAGGAATGTTTTCATCAACTGCAGGGACAGGTTGAGCATTTGAATTGAATGTCAGTAGTAGTAACGAAACAAGGATATATAAAGAATGCAATTTAGTGTTCATAGTTTTTATTCTTGTGGATCAATAACTGTAATATCTTTGTAAAAACATACTTCCCGGCCATCCGGCAAAGTTGTGGAACATATTATTTGATAATTTCCGGGTTCTTTGTATTGATAATTAATATTACTGCCAATTTGATGGTCTCCATTGCCAAATGTCCACCAATAGACAGGATTTTCACTTAGATTACTGAATCCACGTGGTTCAGCGACTAATTTTACAGATTCATAAGTTTGGAGGGTATCGGGTACATCAAACCAAATTTGCTGGGTGATTTCAAGTTTTAAGGAGTATGAAGCCACCGAATATAGTTCTTCATTTAGCAGGGTATCAACCGCATTTAAGTTGATGTTATATTCTCCCGGACCTGGGAAACAATGGTCAACCTCAAGGCCTCTGGCAGTATTTCCATCTCCGAACTCCCATCTATAAATATAGGGTAAAGTATCGGATTTAAAAGGACCGTCTTCAAAAAATGTGAAGCAATAATTATCTTCCACAATCTCCTGTGGATCCTTGCATTTAATTACTGGAAGGGAAAAACGATAGATGTCATCATTGCCATTTCGGTCGGAGGCAAAGTACCCCCATTTTTCGTCGTCACTAATGAAACAGGAAAAGTCGTTGGATATACTGTTGATAGGTTCAGGCATAGCTATCGGTTTAGCATTGGGATTTTGCCAGTCGATGTAATATAAGTTGTAGCCTCCTGAATTTGAGTGTCCATCCGAGGTGAAATAGAGTTTTCCAGAGGGGTGGATAAAAGGAAATAATTCCTTGCCCGTCGTGTTGATTTGTGATCCCAGGTTGAGCGGACTACCCCATTCATCCCCTTTTTTTTCAGAAACATAAATATCAGTAGCTCCTTCTCCTCCTTCCATGTCGGAAACAAAAAAAAGAAGGCGTCCATCCTGAGATAAGGATGGTTGACCTATTGAGCTGTTTTTGGGAATATCAAAGTTTATTCGCTGATATCTGCCCCACCGATTATTTTTATTTTCGGCAGTGTATAAGGTCAAAGGATTAGTTTGGTTCCGTTTCTTTCGGGTGATACTTCGGTTGCTTTGGTTGTGGGTAGCAATCATTAAAGCACCGTTGGAGGAGAAAGTCAGAGGACCTGCGCTAAATTTAGGCTGATCGGGCGGGGCAAAGACAGTAGCTTTTCCCGTTGTAGTGTCTTTTTTAATGGGAGCTTTAAATACTCTGTAGAGTAGTTGTTCTTCCTGATCCATATAGGTTACAAGAAGATTTGTGCGTCGGTCTGATATAAAGAAAAGCACAGAATCTTTAACGACCGGTGCCAATTCGCTGTTCTCAGGCGTGCTAACATTAACAGACTGAATTTCTATGTTTTGTGCGAAAGAAGAATTGGCCAGCAGAGCTGCACAAAAAGCAATAAAAAAACCGGATAGTATTTTCGGGGTCATAATTCAGGTTTTAAAAGAACTTAGGACTGGGGGTGTTGATTTTATAACCAAAATCGTATTGAATGGAAATTTCATGACTACCATTATTGAAATCTCCAATATCTCCCAAGGAGTAGTCATACGAATAAGCCATGCGAAGTTGAGGCACTATCTGCATCCCTGTGTGAAAAACCAACTCTTCACGGGTGCGATAGGTAATACCTCCCCAAATCATTTTGTCATAGATCAAGGACGCGGAAACATCTGTCCAGCTGCCATATTCCTGATTGATTTTTACCAGAAAAGAGGGCTGAAACATGATTGACGATGAGATGTCGAACAGATAACCTCCTGTGGCCAGAAAGTCGGTTTTTTGAAGATCGGGGGCCGTTCCATCCATTTTTTCAAAATCGTGGGAAAAGAACTGAGGAATGGAAACGCCTCCAAAAAAGCGGTCATTATAAATACTCCAGCCAAAACCGGCCTGAGGTCCATTTGATGACTCATTGCCGCTAAAATTAGGGTCGCCAGAGTCCTCGAGGGTTATGTCACTCCAGTTAATTTGATAGCTTGAGAATCCTCCGGAAAGACTGAATGCCATCCAGGTATATGGGTTAATCCTTACCCGGTAGGTGTAGGATAATGAAATACCCATATTATTTTTAATGGTAAACTGTTCGTTGAAAGCCTTTAGTCCTATAGCCATATTTGGATTTTTTAAAGGAGTATGTCCTGTGAAATACTGAGCTTGGGGAGATTGAGGCATGCCGGCCCATTGTTTGCGAAAGGAGCCGAATAAACTAAGCACTTCACGTGAACCGGCAAAGGCGCTGTTGATAGCAAAACGGTTGTGCATGTATTGACTCAGAGTCATGGCTTTCTGGCCCGACACAGAGATCGTCAATAGTGCAAAGAATAAAAGAATGAGGCCCTTTGTTCTCATTTGACAGGGGTTTAGTTGCGTTTGATAACTATATAATCTTTTACGGGGTCAATGCCGTCTCCTTTAAATATAAAGTAATAGATGCCGTTTTCCAGAGGTTTTCCAGCTTTGTCAGTACCATCCCATTGATTATTATCTTCCAGATTGGATGCTTTGTAAACGACTTCTCCGTTTTGGTCAAATATGATTAATTCATTTTGTGGGATGGTATGCGCTCCT
Source organism: uncultured Marinilabiliaceae bacterium (assembly GCA_964403175.1). GTDB lineage: Bacteria > Bacteroidota > Bacteroidia > Bacteroidales > Marinilabiliaceae > Marinilabilia. The sequence goes on along the minus strand of CAYOFH010000033.1, from coordinate 1,066 downwards.
TTGATTGTAAAATAATCGTTGAGTCCGTCTTTGGGACTAGGGGAGATTCCGGTATAATAAGTCAGTCCCTTAACTGTGACTACAAGCTGGTCCGAGACCGGGGGACACACTCCGTTGGTCACTTCCCATTTAATTTTGGTAGTTCCGTGCTGCAGCTGTGCAAGGGTTGCATTGGCATGTGATAAATTACTGATGCTTCCTGATCCTTCCAGAATGTACCATTCTCCGATCCAGTCTTGTGTTGAAGTTACAGGATTTCTTGCTCTGAGAGGGGTTTCCGATTGGTTATAAAGTGTAAAATCTTCGCCTGCATCTGCTGTAGGAGTTTCGTCAAATCTGATTGATATTTCGTCTGAAGCAGTACAAAGACCGTTTGTTTCCACCCATGTTAAGATGGTAGAACCCCAGCTAGAGCTTTGAAATGTTGCTTTTGGGTTGGTGATGTCGTTATTTATGATATTGCCTGATGGGAATTGCCATTCGCCGTATTGTGCTGCTGATGACATTTCGGCATTGAGCTCTGCTTCAGAATCGCACACTGCGAAGTCATTTCCGGCAAAAGGTGTTGGCATTTGATCAACCTGAATAGTTAATACTTCTTCAAGTTCTGTGCTGCACCCAAACTGGTCTGTGATTGTTGTAAGGTGGATGTCAGTGTTTGTTGCCGGGGAAAATGTTAAGGTTGATGATGCTTCTTCGAAGATCTGGGATTTAGCATCTTCGCTGATACTGTAATCCAGGTTCCATGGTCCGTTGTTTCCAGCTATTGAAAATGGAAACCCTGCTTCATCACCTTCGCAGATATGATTATCATTTTTGGAGAAGGTTATTTCGGGGAAGGCTTTAAATTGAATTTCTATTTGGTCTGAATTTTCACAACCATCATTGTTTTCTGTCCAGGTAAGTGTGTAGGTGCCTTGTTCCGATGCGGTAACGATGCTGTTATAATTGGTTGGGGAGGAGAAAGATATCAGGGGAGAAGCAGACGACCACAGACCGGAGCCCTTATCCGGATTGGCCGTCAGTTCTGTTGATAGTCCGCATGCAAGTGTATTCTCTCCTGCAT
>CAYOFH010000032.1:0-28396 GCA_964403175.1 uncultured Marinilabiliaceae bacterium | reverse complement strand
CTTATAGGTTAGATTATCTTACTACACGAAGCGGACTTTCTCAAAATCACGTCAACTGTGTGTATCAGGATCGTGAAGGGTTTATCTGGATAGGAACTTACAATGGATTAAACAGGTATGACGGATATAATATTGAAACCTTTCACCGCGCCGGAGAGCCATTTGGTCTTACACAGGATGCTGTTAATGTTGTTTTTCAGGATTCTGAAGGATTTCTCTGGATAGGGACCGATCTGGGCCTTAATAAATTTGATCCATGGAGCAGAAAGTTTACTCATTATTATAATTTGAACACCGATTCTACTCTTCATATTGAGAACAATGTTCGAACTATTTATGAGGATCCTGACGGTTTCTTTTGGGTCGGTTTTTACGGGGGAGGGATAAAAATTTTTGATCCTGAAAAAGAGAAATATCTCGAATCGGAAACCGTATTTGAGAAAGAACTTTTACCACAACATGCCAAGGTTAATGATTTCTTCGCAGATCAATCGGGTGTTTATTGGATCGGAACCGAAAATAACGGCCTCGTTGAATATCACCCGAAAACAAAGCAGATTATACGACACTTTGCTGGAAAGGATCCTGGTATGCTGAGTGACGATTTAATTTCTTCAATTGCACAAGACAAAAATGGAAATTTGTGGGTCGGGACATGGAATGGTGGAGTAAATATTTATGATCCCGACCGGAAAGAATTTAGATTATTTGATCCCAATGGTGATAGTCTTTTTGATCAAAATCCTGTTTCTTCGGTATTTATTGAAAACGATTTAGTATGGATAGCTACCATGGGAAATGGGATATTCAGTTATGATCTTAAAACAGAAACAATGAATCATTTGTTTTCTGAAATGGGAATGACAAATGGGCTTAATAATGATATGGTTTGGACTGTATACAGAGATAAATCCGGGGTTGTTTGGCTTGGAACTTACGGAGGAGGGGTAAATCTGTTCTATCCCGGATCGGATGCTTTTCATTCCTACAGGCCATCTGGAAATAGTAAAAATAAATTTCATACCAGTATGGTAAGTGCTGTTTTGGAATTGTCTGATAATAAAATTATTGTGGGTACTTTGGGAGGTGGAGTGACTTTATTCGACAGAAAAACAGAACAATTCAGCCCTTTGCCTAATAAGGATTTGTCATTCCTTGATGTGAGAGTTTTATTTGAGGATAATAATGGAAATATTTGGTTATCATCTGACGAAGGTCTTTAATAATTTGAATAAAACTGATTTTTTCCCCCTCGAAATGGGGGAAGGTGCCGTTGGCGATAAAAGTGTTTATTCTATTTTTCAGGATCGACGGGGGGATATTTGGTTTGGCTTATGGGGAGCAGGGGTTAAAAGATTAAAAAGAAATGATGTGGCAGATCCTCCCGGAGATATATTTTTCTATTCGTATGATTTTTCTGGTTTTGTGGGAAATACGGTATGGAATTTCTTTCAAGATAGCAGAGGGCGTTTATGGGTAGGGGCAGGTAACGGCCTTTACTGGTATGATTACGATACTGATAAATTTGTTAAGGAAAAAGGAGTTGAAAATAAATTGGACGGTATTTCTATTAGTTCCTTTTCAGAGGATGTGATTAACAATCGTTTGGTAATGGGGACTCTTGGTAAGGGCCTTGTTTTTATGGACCTGGACAAACGAAGTGTTGAATTTATCAATGCAACATCAGGGCTTTTGCGCAACGAGGTTTTCAGTATCCATGCAGATGCTTCACATAATTTTTGGTTGTGCACGAATAATGGACTTTCCCGATATAATAACCGAAGCGGTCAGTTTCGTCATATAAATGTAGAAATGGGGATGCAGGAAAATGAGTTGTTGAATAAATCATGGAGGCTTAATTCAGGAGAAATTCTTGTGGGAGGAAATAACGGCTTCTATCTTTTTAATCCCATGGAATTAGTAGATAGTCCATTTGAACCTAATGTTGTTGTTACCGGGTTTCAGGTAAATGGTGTTGACAGATTCCTTGAGAAAAATGAAAAACAACTGGAGGTAAGTTTAAAACCGGGAGATAACACTTTTGCAGTAGACTTTGCTGCCCTTGATTACCGGATGTCCGACAAAATTGAGTACCAATATAAATTAGATGGGTTTGATGATGAGTGGATTACAGCTCATTCAGGTAACAGGCGCGCTACTTATACCAACATGGAAGGAGGCAACTATACCTTCCGGATTAAAGCTTCCAATAGTGATGGTTTATGGATTGGAAAAGAAAAAACTATAATTCTTAATTTGGCCTCTCCGTTTTATCAACGCCAATACATTCAAGCGCTCGGATTCTTTTTTTTAGTTTCCATGATATATCTTTTCTTAAGGATTCGGGAACGAAAAATTAAGTCCAATCTTCAGAAACGTGATGCGCTTAATAATTTAAATCTTCTTCAGGAAGAACGTTCTTTATTAGAAAAAGATCTTAATAATAAAGAGAAACGTTTTGCGGCTATGCAGGTCTTCATCCGTGATAAAGAGGAGCGATTACTGATTATTAGGGATCAGATTTCCGAAGCATTGCAAAATGCCAGACCCGAAATCAGAAATAACATTTCAAAACTTCTTGGGCAAATTGAAAACGAAACAAATGACGAAGAGGCCAGGAAAGACTATCTTGCCAATATCAATCTTTTACATGATGGATATATTGATATGCTGGCTCAGAAGTATCCCCGGCTTACACAAAAGGATCTCTTGATTTGTGGTTACATTAAATCAGGCAAGAGTAACAAAGAAATTGCCGCTCAATTGGCGATTTCCGCCCAAAGTGTGGAAATGAGCCGATACCGGATTCGTAAAAAAATGGAGCTTGATTCTTCCGTTACTTTGAATGATTTTCTAATTAGGTTTTAAAAAGTCTGTTTGACTTATTATGATTTTCACTTACTTCTTCCTACATCGGTTTCCCTTAATAAAATGTAAAAATATTAAAAAACGACTGGTGACCGCCGCCTGAATTGAAACAATAAACAAAGAATTATTTCCTGATTTGGGATGTTGGCTGAAAAAATGACATCTGTTGAACGCTGCAAATGCTAATCTGCCAAAATACCTGTTAAATATTTTAGTTCTATTTTTCATGAAATTTTTAAAAATATTAATTATTGTAATCTTCTGTTTCGCTTAAAATAATTATATATGGAAACTTTATTTTTTACGAAATGGTTCCATCTCCAGTATTTATTGTTTTGATTGTTACTCCCTGACATTCAAAATATTGTTTTTTTTGTATAGGTTTTGTAGGGGGTGATGTTAGGGCTGTGTATGCCTGTTAAATACTGTCAATTTATGTTGCATGGGTAATTTTGGTCACAGAATCATAATTGTTGATTTTGCTGGAATTAAATGTATTCGTTCAAACTAAAATTGATTTTGTGCTATGAGGAATTCTACATTTTTACTTTTATTTACAATTCTTATTTCCATTACGACCATAAATGCCCAAAGTGTTCAGGTGGGTAGTGGAAGTTATACAACGGATTTTCCAGGAGTGGATGAAGCCAACCGCAATGATATGCCTCCCGGTACTCCTGATGTGACAGGGAATGCAGCCAATGTTCCGGTTCCTACCAATAACTGGTGGGCTAATTTTCTTTTAGAGGATCATGGGGGCAATGCTTTTAATTATCCTCTTTCTTTTCGCTCCAGGAATAGTGGCCTGGTAATTAACTATACCTGGCCGCTGCATGATACTGCAAATGAGTTTCGTGAACCCATCAGTGCAGTGGATGCCATTGTTGTGGGAGTAGAAAATATGGATGTTCAGCAATCCAATGTTGCTGATTTTTCCGATTGGGCAGTTACGCTTAACTGGAATGATGGGGTTCATGAATTTAATGCCCAAATGGGTATGGGAATGCCTTTTGTTTATTTTACTAAAGGTAATGCCGACGTGGCTAGTGTTAATGTTGGATTTAATCCGGAAGGTGTTTCTGTTGACGGAAATAAATTGCTTATTGAAAACAATTTTGGAGAATCCAATTATGTAGTATATGCACCCTCCGGCTCCAGTTGGCAGCAGAATGGGGATACCTACACTTCTTCGCTTAATGGAAATAATTACTGGTCCATGGTTTTGGTGCCTGACGGTCAGGATATCAATGTTATAGCTGCTGAATATGAGCCTTATGCTTTCGTTTTCCCTGCAAACACCCGGGTTGACTGGACTTATAATGAAACTTCTTCTAAGCTTCAATCAACCTATTCAGTTACCCCTGATGTAAAAGAGGGAACAGGACAAAATGTGCTGCAGGGATTGCTTCCTCACCAATGGGATAACCTGGCTGCTTCATCGCCGGTTCCCAATGGTCATGTCTATAAAACCGTTAGGGGAGAGTTAAAAATGATGGCTTCTGATCATTTTGTGGTGGAACACAGTTTTAGTGGTATTCTGCCCACTTTACCCGATATGGGGCAGTACAGCGATAGTTACAGCCCTGCTGAGATGTTTGCAAAAGTAGATGTCATGAAGTCAGAGGCACTAAATTCCTGGACCGATTCTTATAATGACGGTCAGGCGATGAACCGTCTTATCCAGGTAGCCCGGATTGCTGACCAGATTGGCCATACCGAGGCCCGGGATCAACTGCTTTCAACGGTAAAAGCCCGCCTGGAAGACTGGCTGTCTTATGAAAGTGGCGAAGTGGCTTTTCTGTTTTACTATCATGATGAGTGGGATGCTCTGCTTGGATATCCTGCCGGGCATGGTCAGGACAGCAATCTTAATGATCATCATTTTCACTGGGGGTATTTTATTCATGCAGCCGCTGCAATGGAACAGTATTTTCCAGGCTGGGCTAATGATTGGGGAGATATGGTTAACATGCTGGTACGCGATGCTGCCAGTCCCAACCGGGCAGATGATATGTTTCCTTTTCTGCGCTCTTTTAGTCCTTTTGCCGGTCATTGTTGGGCAAATGGGTTTGCAAGTTTTCCTTTTGGTAACGATCAGGAATCCTCTTCCGAGTCTATGCAGTTTAACTCTGCCCTGATACACTGGGGGAGCGTTACCGGAAATGATGAATTGCGCGACCTTGGAATCTATCTTTATACTACCGAACAATCAGCCATTGAAGAGTACTGGTTCGATATCCATGAACGATCTTTTCAGCCAGGTTATGCCCACGAGATGGTAGCACGCATCTGGGGTGGCGGATACGACAATGGTACTTTCTGGACTTCCGATATTGCGGCTTCTTATGGAATTGAGTTATACCCCATTCATGGAGGGTCTCTATATCTTGGACATAATCCCGACTACGTGCAAAGAGTCTGGGATGACATGGTCGCCAAAACAGATGTGCTCAATAACACTCCTAATGATAATCTTTGGTACGATGTTTACTGGAAATTCCTCTCTTTTATTGATAGTGAACAGGCGCTCCAGCTTTACAACGATTATCCGGATCGCAATATGAAATTTGGTATTTCTGATGCACAAACCTACCATTGGTTACACAATATGAACAGTCTGGGACAGGTAAGAAATGATATTTTGCCGGATTACCCTGTAGCTGCTTCTTTCGATAAGAATGGAAACATTACTTATGTTGCTCAGAACTATTCTGCTCAGGCAATTACTGTTAATTTTTCTGACGGATATTCACTCAATGTGCCTGCAAATTCAATGGCTACCAGCAAAGATGCAGGTTTTTCAGTTGATCTGTCTGCATCGGAAAATGAACTGCCAACCGATGGCAACTTGTTGCTTACAGCAAATGTCACCAATGGAACGGTTGATTATGTAGAGTTTTTCATGGATGGTGTAAGTCAGGGAACTGTTTCTACTGAGCCCTATGAATTGGTAATACAAAGTCTTAGTGCAGGAACCCCTTCCTTCCATGCTGCGGGAGTTTCCGGTTCAATAAATGAATTGTCGCCGGTGGTTTCCGTACAGGTTGGTTCTCAGATCCCCTATGGAGGTACTCCTTGGGCCATCCCAGGTGAAATTGAGGCCGGAAAATATGATGAGTTCGAAGGTGGTCTGGGACAAGGGATTACTTATTCTGATGTCACTGCCTTTAATGAAGGGGGAACATTCAGACCTGATGAATATGTGGATACGGAAATTGATGGTAATGAAGGTGCTACTGTGGGCTGGATTGAAGCAGGTGAGTGGCTTGAATATACTGTGAATGTTGCTCAGACAGGGGCTTATGATGTGGAAATAAGATATGCTTCCGAACCGGGTGGTGGTCCGTTTCATTTTAGTGTGAACGGGACTCAGGTTTCTCCCGATATCCAACTTCCCGCTACCGGTAGTTGGGATACATGGGCCTCGCACACAGTGCAAGACGTGGCTTTAGCACAAGGAGAACAAATAATCCGCGTGGTTTTCGAGAATGGTGGTTTTAATTTGGGAGCGATGGATTTTGTTTTCGATGGCGAATTTACCGGGAATCATGCTCCTGTTGCTAACGGTGGTGGGGACGTAAATATTCAGTTACCCGATAATGCTGTTTCACTTGACGGAAGCGCAAGTTCTGATCAGGATGGAACTATTGAGAATTACAACTGGACAAAAATCAGTGGCCCTGATGGCGTGGTTTTCGATAATGCTAATGATGTTCAAACTTCTGTCTCCGGACTTGTGGAAGGAACCTATGTATTCCGTTTGACAGTTACCGACAATGAAGGGGCAACCGATACAGACGATGTGGTGGTAGAGGTTAGTACTGAATCCGGAACCATTCCGGACGGGATTTGTGAAGGTACCGATGAGAGTGGCGATTTCTCATGGATCGTTGAGGAGGATGGAGATCAGGTTACCATGACATTTGTTCCTGAGTTAACTGGTGTTGGGGATAATACTCTTTTGTTTTATTACACAACCAACCCCAATGAGCCCTTCCCCGGTTATGGTGGTATCGATCCTAATGTCCCATTTAATATGAATGTTGCTGATGGGGAGGAGATTCATTTCTATTTTACCTATAGTCATCCTGAAGGAGGCGAGCGTAATACTGCCGACCGAATCGAATCATTTACAGTGGGAAGCTGTTCAAATGTTACCGGACTGTTCGACTCTGCTGACAAAGCCCCGGAAATAAATGTCTGGCCAAATCCTTTCGATAGCGATGTTTTTGTCGGGTTATCCGACTCTGAGGATTTTGATAACATACGTATTTTTAATTTCTCAGGCCGGTTAGTTCATGAACAACCATGTGCTGAAAATCAGATCAGACTTGAACTGGGGCATCTGCCAAAAGGAGCCTACCTGATGGTTATTTCGGGAGACGGAGAAACCTTTACTACAAAACTGATCAGAAAATAATTGTAACCATTTCCAATCCCTGATATCAGGCTGCTGCTGTGTTAAAGCAGCAGCCTTTAATTAGAATTTTATCTAATAATATTTCGTCTTATGAAGAGAATTATTCTATTTTTTGTTGCTGTTTTGCTTATTCCAGGCATTGCCGGGGCTCAGTACGAGCTGGTATGGCAAGAAGAATTTGACGGTACCGAACTTAATACTGATCAATGGACTGTTGAAAATAATGTGGGAATCTGGAACACAGGTGCCAATCAGGAATTACAGCACTACCGTTCTGAAAATGTGGAGGTAGGTCCCGATGGAGAAGGGGGAAATGCACTTATCCTCACCGCCAAACGTGAAAATTACAACGGCTATCAGTTTACTTCCGGGAAAATCCAGTCTGCCGGAAAAGTAGCCGCCCAATACGGAAAAATTGAGGCACGAATTAAATTGCCTGTTTTAGAGAATGGTCTGTGGCCTGCCTTTTGGATGCTGGGAACCGGGGGGGGTACCTGGCCCGCTAACGGGGAGATTGATATCCTTGAGGCAGGTCATGCCGATGGAATTAATGCGAATCCTCCAGCACAGGAGTATATGTTCAATGGTGCCTTGCATTGGGAGCATGAGGGTAATTATGCTAGTTACGCAAACCATTCTGATCAGGTAATGGAAAGTTTGTATGAGTACAACAAATTCACTCTGGTATGGACACCTACCCGCATTGAAATGTTTTTTAATGATGATACAGAACCCTATTATGCAATGAATATTGATGGGGAAGACGCTGAGGAGTTCCGCGACTGGCCTCACTATTTTATTCTAAATCTGGCAGTGGGTGGATCTTTCCCGGGAATTACTGATCCCAATGCGATTACCGCTCCTATGCCTGCGCAAATGTTTGTGGATTATATTCGAGTTTATCAGAGGGATGAGGATGGTGGACAAATGGTGGTAACTCCTCCTATTTCACCGGTAGCTGATGTTTACGGGGTTTTTACTGAAAATCCGGAAATTACAGAAAAGTTTGTAATTGATGATATGACAAATTCTATGCAAGTGTGGGAAAATACCTTGCAGCCACTGGAAGAGGCTCCCTCGTACGAAGGATCTGAGGTGATGGCTTTTTATGCACCTCCTGCTAAAACATGGTATGGGCTGGGGCATAATACTGCCAGTAGTATTGACCTTTCTCATTTTCAAACCGGATATTTGCATTTTTCCATGCGCACAACTTTCGATCAGGATTTTTGGGTAGGAGTTGGCGACACTGACGGAAATGAAGGAAGAGTTAATTTCACCAACGGAAATGAACCTTATGGATTTGCTCGTGACGGACATTGGCATACTGTTTCAGTGCCGGTTTCCGACCTGACAGAGCAGGGCCTTAATTTGTCCTCAGTGGGAAATATTTTTATGTTTGGTGGTGATGGCGCTACTACTGATATTTTGGTGGATGATGTGTACTATTCACTTTCTGCAACACCTGAAACAAATAGTGGATTGAATGCCAACCGTAATGATGCTTTGGAACTCCCTGATTTCTCTATTACCTCTGAGTATTATGGGGTATTTACAGAAAATCCTAATGTCCCCAATAAATTTTTGATTGATGATGTTAATGGTGTTATTTATGTTTGGGAAAATACTTTGTCTTCTATTCCTGCAACCCCTTATGATGGTGAAGAAGTCTTGTCATATAGCTCCACAGGAGCAGGCTGGTGGGGATTTGGCGTAACCGACGAAATTGGTCATGATTTGACCCATTATGCAAATGGTATGTTTTCGTTTTCGGTGAAAACAACTTCTCAGAAAGATTTCCACGCCGATGTTTATGGGGCAAATGGCACCCAGGCGACTATTGCTTTTAACGGTGGAACCGATGACACTGCCGGAAGTGATCCCGATGGGTTTGTTCGTGATGGTGAGTGGCATCGTATCTCCGTTCCTGTAAGTGATCTTACCGCTCAGGGACTTGATCTGTCTGCCGTAGGTATTCCTTTCTCGGCCGGAGGAGGTGCAATAGCCAGCATCGCTTTTGATGATGTGATTTTTACCGAAGGGACAACTCAACCTGAAAATACAAATCTTTATACAGGAGGAGATCTTCCGGATCCAATTGAAAACGATTTGTGGGATAGTTGGTTTGGCGATGGAGGTCAGGGGATTACGACTTTTAAAGAAGAGTATCTTGCTGAAATTAGTATTACAAATGCGGGGTGGGCTGCTCATTCAGTTCAGTTTTTTCAGGATGATATGTCTCTTCCCGATGGTGATTATACATTGACTTTTAAGGCACGTGCTGATGATCCACGTCCTCTGAATGTTAATCTTGGCAAAGGGCTGGATGTTGCTCCTTGGTTTATTGAATTTATGGACACACCTGTTCGCTTTAATTTGACAGACCAATGGCAAACATTTACATTGAATATTACAAAAGAAAATGTTGAAAATGTTGGGAAACTTGTTTTTGAACTTGGCTTTTTTGAAGGTGAGAATAATTTGGCAACCACTGTTTACATAGATGATGTTTCTCTTGTTTTGTCCACCGGAACTTCAATAGGTAATCAAACTAGTGTTGTTTCAACTTCCGTTTATCCTAATCCTGCGTCTACGCATTTCTTTATTGATGTTGATGAAAATATTGACTTGACGGAAATATTTAATCTTTCAGGTAAGCTTATTTTTTCCGATTCTTTGCCTCAATCCGGCAGCTATAAAGTGGATTGTGCAACCTGGGATTCCGGGTATTATTTCATCAAAGCCACAGGCACTGACGGTGAAGTTTATGTTTCAAAAGTTTTCGTAAATCCTTAAACATAAATTTATTTTCAAGGTCGGATCTTTCTTCGGAATAATCCGGCCTTTTTTCTAACTATAAATCATTTATTTTATGAAAAAACCTTTACTTCTTTCAGTAACGTTAGTTTTTTGTTGAGTGCCGGGTTAAAGGCGCGGAATCCAATCGTTAATGGTGATTCTCTAATGATTGAGATTCCTGGATTACCTGGATCCCTGACTCTTTCTCTGGGCGGGAATGCATCTGCTGTGTCAGTAATAGATTTGTCGGGTAAAGTGGTCTATAATGCTTTTGATGTAGCTGGAAAAATTAAACTTTCTTTGGATATTTCAGGATGGAATTACGGTGTATACATAGTAATGGTTGAGCAGTTAGATGGAAGTAAAGAGGTAGAGAAATTGATGGTTAGATAAATATTTTGATAATTATTGTATGACTCTTATTTAGTTTTTTTAATTGAGAGTCATTTTATGGCATAAACAAAACTCATAATCGATAAATTCTTTCTCTTTTTGTAGCTTTGCCAAAAAGAAGATTATTATGATGGACGTATTACTAAATCATCGGACAATCCGGAAATACAAAGACCAGCCTGTTGAAGATTTTCTTCTGAACGATATTCTGACTGCCGGGACACGCGCTTCAACCACCGGAAATATGCAGGTCTATAGCATAATAGTGACGCGAGATGAGAAGATGAAAGAGAAATTGGCTCCTACACATTTTGGTCAGCCGGTTTTTAGGAATGCTCCTGTATCCCTTACTTTCTGTGCCGATTTTAACCGGTTTAATAAATGGTGCCGACAGCGTAATGCTGAGCCCGGATATAATAATTTCCAGTCGTTTGTGGCAGCGGCAATTGATGCTTTGCTGGTGGCACAAAATGTATGTGTGGCTGCAGAGTCCAAAGGGCTGGGGATTTGCTATCTGGGAACAGTTACTTACAATGCCGACAAGATTGTGGATATTCTGAATCTCCCCAAAGGAGTGGTGCCTGTAGCTACCATAACCCTGGGATGGCCGGATGAAAAACCTGATCAGACAGAGCGTCTGCCACTGGAGGCTGTGGTGCATCAGGAGACTTACAAAGATTATTCTCAGGAGGATATCGATCGTTTGTATGCCGAAAAGGAAGCTCTGGAGGCCAACAAGCAGTTTACTGCTGAAAATAATAAGGAAACTCTGGCCCAGGTTTTTACCGAAGTCAGATATACTAAGATGAATAATGAACATTTCAGTAAAGTTTTTCTGGACGTATTGAGAAAACAGGGATTTTTGGAATGAAAACTATTTGTCAGGGTTTCATTCGTATATAATTCGTCTAAGTTATTGGTCTGATGGAATTCGCATGGTTGTTTTTATACATGTCCAGTTGTGACAATCCTTGTCATGCTCGTTTCATTTATTTACATCTCAAAAGCAACCAAAATCATCTCTTTGCATCTAACCTCTAAATTCAAATTATTATTATGAAACTATTGTTCATCTCAATACTAATGATGACAGCATTAGCCGGCTGTAATTGGTTTAATAATGAGGAAGAACCGGTATCAAAGGAATTTGAACTTAAATCCCTGGAAGTTCTGGAAGCCACCGATCGGTTTGGATGGGACTTGCTTGAGTCTGTGAATTCCAAAGCCACAGAGGGTGAGAATGTCGTGGTTTCTTCTCTGAGTGTGGCACAGGCTCTGGGTATGACCACCAACGGTGCGGCAGGTCAAACCCTGAATGAGATGCTGGAGGTAATGGATTTTGGTGAAGTAGAAAGCATGAATGTGGCTTTTAAAAATATTAGAGAAGTGTTGCAATCATCAGATTCTAAAGTGGATATTGAAGTAGCCAATTCAATTTGGTATCTTGAATCTTTGCCTGCCAAAGAAGATTTTGGCCTTACGGTTGAGAAGTATTACGATGCATCTTTCCGGAAGGTGGATTTTTCGGAAAAGGTGGAAGCTAAAAATCTCATAAATAACTGGGTAAAAGATAAAACTAAAGACAAAATTCCAACAATTATTGATGAAATAGGTGATCAACAATATATGTTTCTGGTAAATGCTGTTTATTTCCTGGGGAAATGGCAATACCGGTTTGATAAATCTGATACACGTGATCAGGATTTCAACTTATCCGATGGATCAGTGGTTCAAATTCCTATGATGAATCAGGAACAAGATCTGGAGTATTTTTCGGACCCTGAAGTTAAGACTGTGAAATTACCTTACGGGGATGGTTCCTTTTACATGATTGTTGCTCTTCCTCAGGAAGAAACCACTATAAATCAGTTGATAAATAATATGACTCCTCAAAGGTGGTCTTCCATTTTGGAAAATATGAATGAACAAAATCTTAAGCTTTTTATGCCTCGTTTTGAGTTGGAATGCAAATTTGTGCTAAATCAACCATTGATGGATATGGGCATGGAACTTCCTTTTTCTCCATCAGAAGCCGATTTTTCTAATATGATTGATGTTCAGACTTTCATCAATCAGGTCAATCATAAAACTTACATCAAAGTAGATGAAGAAGGAACCGAGGCAGCTGCTGCCACCAGTGTGGGTATGGAAGTTACATCTATAGGGCCCGAAATTCCCGAATTCAGAATTGACCGTCCTTTCTTTTTTGCCATTGCTGAAGAGAAAAGTGGTGCCATTATCTTTTCCGGAAAAATTGAAAACCCTCAGTAGGACTTAAAAAGTCTTACCGGCTGATTTTTTGAAGATAACTTTTATCAAAAATAAAGATCCTTGATTTTCAACTCAGAACCCAAAACTTAGTACGTAAAACTCAAAACTAATCCCTCACATTGTAAACCGCACTAGCCTGATCCCTAGGCATCAGCAACATGTCGTTAACGTTGACATGAGCAGGTCGTGTAATCATAAACTCCACAGCATCGGCTACATCATCAGCATGCAACGGTGTCAGACCTTCATATACTTTATTGGCTTTTTTCCGATCCCCATGATAACGAACCAGAGAAAATTCCGTATCTACCATTCCGGGGGAGATGGAGGACACTTTTATGTTATAGGGTAGCAAGTCGATACGCATTCCTTTGGTGATGGCATGAACAGCATGTTTTGAAGCACAATAAACATTTCCGGTGGCATAAACTTCAGAACCTGCAATGGAACTCACATTTATTATGTGTCCCTGTTTACGTTCAATCATTCCCGGTATTACAGTTTTGGTAACGGCCAGAAGCCCTTTAATATTAGTATCTATCATTTGCTCCCAGTCATTCCAGTCTCCATCCTGAATGGGGTCTGCTCCCGCTGCCAGTCCGGCATTATTTATTAGCACCTCAGGTTTTTTCCATTCTTCAGTTAAAGATTGCCAGGCAGTTTCCATTGCCTCTTTGCTTCGAACATCAAAGACCAGCGTTTTTACCTCTACCTTACTATTTTTCAGCTTTTGTGCCAATTCATTGAGCCTGTTTTCTCTTCGTCCTGTTATTATAATGTTGTAACCATTCCGGGCAAGCATTGCAGCACAAGATTTGCCAATGCCCGATGTGGCACCGGTTATCATTGCAGTTTTTTTCATAATTGAATGTAATTTGTTTTCTGCATTTTTTTTCCTATTTTCAAAGTCAAATATACCAAAATCAGATGAACCTGTAATCCACCGAAATGTTCATAAGGAAACTTGTTATCTGATTTTTTCTGAATGTTTTACTAACTTTAGCAGCTCTAACTCCTGTAATTTTGCAAAATTTAAATTCCATGAATGATAAAGATCTTTCCACAATAACTGATGCCGAGATGTTAAATATGACATCCGGAGAATTTGAAAAAATTGAATCTATTCTTGGCAGGGTGCCCAATAAATTGGAACTCGAACTTTTCTCCATCCTTTGGTCAGAACATGCCAGTTATAAAAACTCACGAAAATGGTTGGAGCAACTTCCTACCAAAGGGGCAAATGTACTGGTGGAAGCAGGCCGGGAAAGTGCCGGCGTAATAGATATTGGTGATAATCAGGTAGCTGTTTTTAAGCTTGAATCTCATAACCATCCATGTGCTGTTCAACCTCGGTTGGGAGCTTCGACAGGCATGAGAGTGGTTAATCGGGACATCTTTTCTCTGGGTGCCAAACCTGTTGCTCTGCTCAATTCATTGCGGTTTGGAAATTCTGATCGTGATACTGCCCGCTGGTTATTTGATGAAGTGGTCGAAGGAATTGCTGACTTTGAAAAAGGTTTTGGTATTCCGGTAATTGGTGGAGAAGTGTTCTTTAGCGATGCTTTCAATACCAATCCTATTGTCAATATTATGTCTATTGGCATTGCTGATAAGGATGATATTGTTTCTGCTGTAGCAAAAGGAGTTGGTAATCTGGTGGCTGTAATAGGTGTGCCTACAGGACGCGATGGTATGGACCAGGAGGCTTTTATGGCAGATAAAATCTCTGATAATGAAACTAAGAGTATTTCCCTGGAGCAAATGCGGAATATCGAATCGGAAAAGTATCTCTATAAAGTTCTCAGAAAGCTGATTGATGAAAAGCTGGTGATTGGGGTTCAAACCATTGGTGCACAGGGTATCGTCGGTGCCCTCACCGAAATGGCAGCAAGAGGAAACAGTGGGGTGGAATTCAATGCCGACCAGGTACCTCTGCGCGATAAGCAAATGACTCTTCGTGAGATACTTATTTCCGAAACCTGGGGACGAATGCTGGTTTGCATAGCTTCGGAAAATGAAGAAAAAATCAGGAAGATTGTTGAAGAAGGAAAACTGACTATGGGTATTGTCGGAACCGTAAACGATTCTCAATTATTGACATGTGGAATCAATGGTACTCCTGAAATAGAATTTCCGGTAAAATACCTGGGGCTGGCTGAACTTGGGCCTGTTTATGAAAGAGAAACTGCCGGAGAAAGAAAACTGCCTGAATCTGTTAAGGTTGATGATTTACCTGAACCGGATCATTATCCCGCAGTAGTCGATAAAATGCTTAAGTCGCTTAATGTCACATCTAAAAAATGGCTGAAAAGGAAATTTTCCAAATCCCTGAAAAAGGAATCTGCAAGCACAAAATTTCCTTCTGATGCAGGCATTATTGAATTAGACTCCAATGGTAAGGCCTTGTTGGCTACAGTGGACAGCAACCCATCATATTTTACTTCAGATCCCTACAACGGGGCCCGGATATCTCTAGCCGAAGCAATGCGTAATATAGTGTGTGGCGGTGGGGTACCTCTGGCCGTTTCGGATTGTTTGAATTTTGGTAATCCTTACGATCCTGAAGCTTATGCCGATTTTGTTGATTCTGTGAAGGGATTGACTGATGCATGTAAATTCTTCGATATTCCCGTGGTTAGCGGAAATGTAAGTTTCTATAACCAGCGTTCGGTGGAAGGCAAAATTACTCCGGTTGTTGCATCTCCCGTCATTGGTGTGGTAGGAGTACTTAAAGATGTGACAAATCATACTACTCTGTCATTTAAACATAAAGGGGATATGATTTTTCTTATCGGGCGCTCGCGTGATGATGTCAACGGCTCAGAATATCTCCGTGCTGTGCATGATGTGGATGTTTCACTACCTCCCTATTTTAATCTGGAGGAAGAGAAGAAGTTACAATCTCTTATCAGCGAAATGGTGGATAGGCAGATCACACGTTCTATTCACGATGTTTCCAACGGCGGCTTGTTTTTTACTCTTCTGGAATCCGGAATTCCGCTTAATTATGGTTTCGATATCACGTCGGATGCAGAAGTTCGTCGTGATGCTTTCCTGTTTGGAGAGTCACAGGGACGGGTCATTGTTTCTGTATCTCCTGAGAAGCAGGATGACTTCGTTGATTTTATGATGGGAAAAGATGTTCCGTTTTCGATTTTGGGGCATGTGACAAAAGGAGAAATCAGAGTTGATGATGAATCTTATGGATTTATGGAAGAAATAAAAGCAAAATTTGAAAATCGCCTTAAATGGTGGGCTGAAGGAAAAGTTTAGTCTGATTTGTTCATGAATTATCGTTATGAGATATTCAAATATAAAGAAATACAATCAATTGAAAAAAATGGTTGTATTTTGCAGGTAGTTGGACTTCGGAAAAGATTATTTGTGACAAATGCAGGTTAGGGAATTTTAAAAAGCTTTTGAAACAGGAAGATTGCCGGATGTAGAACAACTTCGGTAGTCTTCCTGTTTTTTTGTAGGTACGTATCAAAAAAGCTTTGTATTTTTGACACAGTAATTTATTTTGATAATGATAAAACCATATAAAGATCTGGAAGGTAGCAAAAAAGACCAGGTTCGTTCGATGTTCGACCGCATTGCATCCAGATACGATTTGCTTAACAGGCTGCTTTCTTTTGGAATTGACCGCATTTGGCGCAGAAATGTCGTGAAACTTCTCAGAGGTTTTCAGGCTCCTGTGATATTGGATGTGGCCACTGGCACTGGTGATTTGGCTGTGGAAATTTGCAGGATTAATCCGGTAGCAGTTTACGGCCTGGATTTATCATCACAGATGCTGGAGGTTGCACAAAAGAAAATTCAGCAGAAAAATCTTCACATGACCATTCAGCTCAGAGAGGGCGATTCGGAAAATCTCCCTTTTGAGGACAACTTTTTTGATGCGGTAACTGTTGCTTTTGGTGTTCGTAATTTCGAAAACCTTGGTAAAGGTCTGGCTGAAATGCAACGTGTACTGCGACCGGGTGGGAAACTTATCGTTCTGGAATTTTCCAAACCTTCGGTATTTCCGTTTAAGCAGTTTTATTATTTTTATTTTACCCGCATACTGCCCTGGTGGGGCGGAATGATATCCAGAGATAAAGACGCTTATAAATATTTGCCGGCTTCGGTACTGCAATTCCCCGAAGGTGAAGATTTTGAGAATGAACTTCAAACTGCAGGATTGGAACCGGAAAAATCAATACCTCAAACTTTTGGAATCGCAACAATATATGTGTCAATCAAAAAATGAGTGCAATAAACAGTGTGCTTTTTTCGTTTGGCTGAAAAATCATTGGCCTTTGCGACTCTTTTTGCTACTTATTTGTGTTTTTGTTCTTCAGGTTCCCGCTTATTCTCAGATGCAGAAAAAGAAAAAGGTGCTTAACCTTCCTGCATTCGATTATAAACCTTTACATTTTGGGTTTCTGATAGGACTGAATACGATGGATTTTAAAGTTCGTCATAAGTCTCCTGCTGATCGGCCAGAGGGCCTGGATAACCGTTTTGCAGAGGTGGTAAAACTCAATCCGGGAGTCAATATTGGTATCGTGTCTAGTCTTCGTTTAAACAATAATCTGAATATCAGGTTCCTCCCTGGTATAAGTTTTGGGCAACGTGACCTGCTTTATATTGAAGATGGAGAACCGGATCAGGCTCCTCTGGAGATTAAAACTACTTTTTTGGAGTTTCCTCTTTTGCTGAAGTTTAGTGGCGACCGGATGACTAATTTTAAACCTTATATTATTGGTGGAATTAATCCCCGTATAGACCTTGCAAAAACCGAAAATGACGGTCTGAGTCTCAGATCTAATGACTTATACCTCGAAGTGGGAACAGGGGTGGACATGTATCTTAATTATTTCAGATTGTCAACTGAACTAAAACTATCTGTCGGATTGCGAAACGTGCTCAACCCGGAAGGAACCGGCGAACCTGAAGATGTTTATTTTACAGATGTACTCGACCGCCTTTCATCGCGTCTTTTTGTATTTTCTTTTTACTTTGAATAATAATTAAATGTCGATTCCTTTGCAGACATTTTACCTAATTTTTTATCTGTAAGCGTTGGTGAAAAAACAGAATATTACTATTGTAAGATTTGTCCAACCTCTGATTGTATAATAATCTTTTTAAATGAAGCAGGAAGTAGCTTTACGACTTACGCCCGAACAGGCGTCAAGGGAGGAATCCTATAAAAATATTGTTGCCACGAAGTTGAAAATATCTCCCGGAAAAATTACCGGTATCCGGGTAGTACGTCGGTCCATCGATGCCCGGCAAAAACAGGTAATGGTGCAGGTGCATGTGGAGGTTTGGACAGGAGAACCCATGCCTGTTCACGAACACCGGTCATTTCACTGGCCCAAC
Organism: uncultured Marinilabiliaceae bacterium; assembly: GCA_964403175.1. Classification (GTDB taxonomy): domain Bacteria; phylum Bacteroidota; class Bacteroidia; order Bacteroidales; family Marinilabiliaceae; genus Marinilabilia. The sequence continues at coordinate 10,275 of CAYOFH010000032.1, read as the reverse complement.
GTGGAAAATGCTCCTGAGGTTATTGTTGTAGGAGCAGGTCCTGGCGGTTTGTTTGCTGCCCTGAAACTGATGGAGCTGGGATTCAGACCGATCGTTATTGAAAGGGGAAAAGAAGTTTCTGAAAGGAAGAAGGATCTGGCTCTCCTTAACAGAAATGAGGAACTCAATGAGGATTCCAATTATGCTTTTGGAGAAGGGGGAGCAGGAACATTCTCAGATGGAAAGTTATATACACGCAGCAAAAAACGGGGTAATTTTAGTAATTTTTTAGAGATTCTCCATTTTCATGGGGCTTCGGATGAAATTCTGATTGATGCTCATCCTCACATTGGTACAGACCGATTGCCCCGTGTAATCCGCAATATAAGAGAAACAATCATTGCTGCCGGCGGAAATCTTCTTTTCAATTCCCGGGTGGTGGATTTTCTCTTACAGGGAGATGAAATTGTGGGAGTGGAGATTGCCGATGGAACAAAGATTAAAGGAAAAGCTGTCATTTTGGCCACCGGACACTCGGCACGTGATATTTACTGGCTGCTCAATGAGAAAGGTATTGAACTGGAGGCCAAAACTTGGGCCATGGGGGTCAGAGTGGAGCATCCACAGGAGCTCATTGATCAGATTCAGTATCATACTGCCGAAGGACGTGGGAATTATCTGCCTGCGGCCTCTTATAGTTTTTCCCATCAGGTGGATGGAAGGGGTGTTTATTCTTTTTGTATGTGTCCGGGGGGCTTTATTGTCCCGGCCATGACAGGTGCCGACGAGATGGTGGTTAACGGAATGTCTCCGTCTGGCAGAAACTCCCCCTTTGCCAATAGTGGGATGGTGGTGGAAATTAGGATGGAGGATATTGCCGATTATCATCGATACGGAGCAATGGCCGGTCTGAAGTATCAGCAGGATGTGGAACGATTGTGTGCGGTAAACGGAGGACAGGGAGTGGTTGCTCCTGCTCAGAGACTGATAGATTTTGTGGGGAAGCGTCTTTCTTATGATCTGCCCGAGTGCTCTTATGTACCCGGAATTGTGTCTGCTCCTTTGCATTTTATTCTGCCCAAACATATTTCTACCCGTTTGCAGGAAGGCTTTAAATTCTTCGGAAACCGTGCCCGTGGTTTCCTTGATGAAGAAGCTGTTATTTTGGGAACAGAATCCAGAACTTCTTCACCCATAAGAATTCCCAGAGACAGAGAGACATTTCAGCATCTGCGCATTAAAGGATTGTTTCCGTGTGGCGAGGGGGCCGGCTATGCCGGAGGCATTGCCTCTTCGGCACTTGATGGAGAGCAATGCGCTTTGGCTGTGGCTCGTATTATTAAAGGAAAGTAGTACGCCTGAATTCAGAACAGATTATTGCTGCGGCAATTCCTACATTCAGTGATTCCATGCCGCCTTGTGAAAAAGAAGGGATAGCGATTTTTTGGGTCACAAATTGTTTTGTTTCCGGCCGTATGCCCCGGCCCTCATTGCCCATTACAATTAATCCCGACGGAGGTAATTCCATTGAATAGATGCTTGTGCCGTCCATGAAGGTGCCAAAAACTTCCATCTTGAGTTCATGTGTTGTTTTTCGGCAAAATTCCTCTAAATCAGTGTAAACAACCTCAACGCGGGCAATGGCCCCCATCGATGCCTGCACTACCTTAGGGTTGAAAAGATCTGCTGTATCTTTGCTGCAAACAATCGTGGAAATGCCAAACCAGTCGGCCAGACGAATGATGGTTCCCATGTTTCCAGGATCCTGAATCCCGTCAAGACCGAGCGAAAGCTGATTGACATGTTGTCCGAATTTAAATTGGGGAGATGGTTTTTTGAAAACCGCTAAAATTTTTTGAGGTGTTTTTAAGAAGCTGATTTTTTGAAGTTCCTCCTCGGTGATGATTTCTGTAATAAACTCCTGTCGATTGTCCTGCAATAAAGATACGTCAGTGGAAATGATTATTTCCGGATATATTTTTGCACTCAAAAGATCATTTACAAGTTTGGGGCCCTCTGCTACAAAGAGACCGGTTTTGTCACGGAATTTTTTTTGTGAAAGTGAAGAAATCAGTTTTTTTTTTGTTTTTCCTATCATTTTGGCTTTTTCTTTGTTTGCAAAATTATTATTATAACCGATATATTTGGTTTCTTTGCATATTAAGGAATAACTGATGACCTAATTTTAAAGTGAATATATTGATATTTAAAAATATAAAATTTTTCAGGATCCTCATTCTGTTTTTTATCGGAATGGTGCTTTTGTCCGGGGCAGGTTGTTCGTCTACCAAGTTTGTCCCGGAAGGAGAGTATCTTCTGACTAATGTTAATATAAAGAACCGCGGAGCAGATATTCGGAAAGAACAGATGAATCCATATATTCGTCAGCAGGAAAACACTAAACTTTTGGGACTTTGGAAATTCTATCTCGAACTTTACAATTTATCGGGCCGCGATAATGAAAAAGGAATCAATAAGTGGTTACGAAGCATTGGTGAGGAGCCCGTTATCTACGATCCGTTTCTTGCAACTCAGTCTTCCAGACAGATTTCTCTTTTTCTGAAAAACAGAGGTTATTTTCAGGCATCCGTTACTGATACTGCGATTCAAACCAGCAAAAAGAAAGTGAAAGTTAACTATTCTATTTACCCGGGTCCCAGGTATTATGTGAATAAGTTGGACTACAAAATTGAAGATGATAGTATCAGGAATGAAATTTACAATGATACTATAAACACATTGTTGCCGCCAGGAAGTCCTTTTACTGTGGATTTGCATGAGCGGGAAAGGGAACGGATTGCAAATAATCTTCGAAACAAGGGATTTTATAATTTTTCGGAAGAGTTTATTTATTTTATCTCAGATACCACGGTCGGAAATTATCATGTTAATGATTCCATGATTGTGGTGGGGCCGGAAGATGCATTAGGGCAGAAGCATCACCAAAAGTATAAGATAAATGATGTGCTTTTTCATATTGGCATTAGTGCAGCAGAACTTATGGAGGCTGACACTAGTGCAAGTTCTCTTGGAGCAGATACCATGTACTATGAGGACGTTCAAATTATTTTTAATGATGAACTTACTTTTAAGCCGGAACTTCTTTCAAGTTCCAGTTATATTCGCTCAGGAGATTTGTACAATGCGCAGTTGGTCAACAGAACTCATCAGTTGTTGAGCGGACTTAGATTATTTAAGTATATTAATATCCGTTTTAGGGAGACCAATCAGGTAGATTCTGACGGCACACCACTTTTGGATTGTGTTATCCGCCTTTCTCCAGGTAAACCACAATCTGTGTCGCTGGATTTGGAAGGCACCAACTCTTCCGGAAACCTGGGAGCGGCAGGAAACCTGATCTATCAGCATAAAAACCTTTTAGAGGGAGGCGAATTTTTCACTTTTAGCACACGTTTAGCCCGTCAGAACCAGTTTGTCCGTTCTTCGGCCGAGGAATTTAACACCCTTGAACTGGGGACTGAAGCATCGCTTGTGTTGCCTCGATTTCTACTGCCTTTGCGGATAGAACAATTCCGGCAGAAATACAATCCAAAAACCAATTTGGCAATAGCATACAATTATCAGCGCAGGCCTGATTATACACGTACAATTGCCAATGCACGACTGGGATATAAATGGAAGTCTTCCAGATATGTTACACAGACTTTTTATCCGCTGGAGTTTAACCTGGTAAATATTCCGGAGGTAAATGATGATTTTTGGGATAGAATTAGTGATACTTTTCTCAGATATACTTATGAGGATCACCTTATTATGAATATGAATTATTCATTTTTGCTCAACCAACAGGTTCTGGGGCAAAACAGAGATTTCTGGTATTTCAGAGGGAACATTGAATCCGCAGGAAACCTACTTTCTTCCGTTTCAGGTTTGTGGAATGATGAGTCAGGAAATGATTATGATGAACTTATGGGAATCAGATACGCCCAGTATATTAAATCAGATATTGATTTAAGATTTCACAATCATTTGGACAGATATACCACTCTTGTATGGCGATTTTTTGCCGGGGTGGGTTATCCCTATGGCAACCTGGATGTTTTACCTTTCGAAAAACGGTATTTTGCCGGTGGAGCAAATAGTATTCGAGCCTGGCCTGTACGAGGACTTGGCCCTGGAAGTTACAGTGATAGCGGTGCCCGGTTTTACAATCAGACTGCAGATATTAAATTCGAATTCAATCTCGAATATCGCTTTCAGTTATTCTGGGTTCTCGAAGGAGCTTTATTTCTTGATGTTGGAAATATCTGGAGTATCAGAGAGGATGCCAGTCCGGAGGGTGGCTTATTTCAGGCCGATAAGTTTGTAGAACAGTTGGCCGTTGGAACCGGAATGGGCTTACGGTTCGATTTTAATTATTTTATATTCCGTTTCGATGCAGGCCTGAAAACTCATGACCCTTCTTTGGCACAGGGAGACAGGTGGATTCCAGCAAACAGATCCTGGACCTGGGATGACGTTGGATTTAACTTTGCCATTGGCTATCCGTTTTAATCATAGTGGGATTTTCAGGCTAGGTTGTTTTTTTTCCTATTTTATTTTTAAATTTGCACCGATTTGTAATTGATTTTATATTATTTAATTACGTTTTATTGCAAATCTTTATTGCTTTTAACAAGTTGTTAAATTTACATCTCATCAAATATTTAATTATTATGAAAGAAAAAATTTTGGACGTTGTAAAACCAGGTGTTGCCGCAGGAAAGGATCTTCAGGAGATTTTTCGTATTGCACGCGAAAATGAATTTGCTCTTCCGGCTGTTAATGTTGTTGGTTCCAATTCTGTGAATGCTGTGATGGAAGCTGCAAAAGTTGCTAAAGCTCCGGTTGTTATTCAATTATCGAATGGTGGCGCTGCTTTCTATGCCGGTAAGGGTGCCGATGGAGAAGGGCAAGAGGTTGCTATTAAAGGTGCTGTTGCTGCTGCAAAGCATGTTCATCTTTTGGCCGAATCGTATGGCGTACCTGTTATTCTTCATACTGACCATGCTGCCAAAAAGCTGCTTCCCTGGATTGATGGATTACTTGATGAAGGAGAAAAGTTCTTTAAGGAGACCGGTAAACCTTTGTTTAGCTCACATATGCTAGATCTTTCTGAAGAAACTCTTCAAGAAAATATAGATATTTGTAAAAAATATCTTGAGAGAATGAGTAAAATCGATATGACTCTTGAAATTGAGCTTGGAATTACAGGTGGAGAAGAAGATGGTGTTGATAATACTAATGTAGACAATGCTCTTCTTTATACTCAGCCCGAAGATGTGGCATTTGCTTATGAAGAGCTTGGAAAAATTTCCTCAAACTTTACAGTTGCTGCTTCTTTTGGTAACGTGCATGGCGTTTACAAGCCCGGTAATGTTGTTTTGCGTCCTGATATTCTAAAGAACTCACAGATATATATTTCTGAGAAATTTGGTACGGATCCAAAACCCGTAAACTTTGTATTTCATGGTGGGTCAGGCTCTTCTGATGCTGAAATTAATGAAGCGGTCGGTTATGGTGTTATCAAAATGAATATTGATACCGATACTCAGTGGGCATTCTGGGATGGTGTTCGTGAGTATGAAGCGAAACATCATGATTACCTGCAGGCTCAGATCGGAAACCCTGAAGGAGAAGATAAGCCTAATAAGAAGTACTATGACCCCCGTAAATTCCTGCGTGCAGGTGAAGAGGCTATGGTAAAGCGTCTTGAGTTGGCTTTCAAAGCCTTAAACTGTGTGGATGTATTGTAAGGTACACCTTTAGTTAGTTCAATATTTCAACCCCCACGATTGTGTGGGGGTTTTTTTAGTTAAACCCGTTTTTTACTTCAATATTATGCAATCCAATACTCCATCCAGGGATAGTTTTTCAGGTAAATTTGGAATTATTGCTGCTGCTGCCGGTTCTGCCATAGGACTGGGAAATATCTGGAGATTTCCTTATGTTCTGGGAGAAAATGGTGGTGGAGCATTCCTGTTGGTCTATTTGTTATTTGTGATCATGATTGGTGTGCCGGTGATGATTTCCGAGTTTTTGATTGGCCGCAAATCTCAGCTCAATGTTTTTGGAGCTTTTAGGAAACTGACTCCCGGAAAACCCTGGTATCTTATTGGAGTAATGGGGGTGGGTGCCGCCTTTCTTATTCTTGGCTTTTATGCCGTTGTTGCAGGGTGGACGCTGCAATATGTTTATTTCTCTGTTGCTGATGTTCTTTCCGGGAATTCTCCAGTTCAGATGATTCAGGTGTTTGAAGGTGTTCAGGAGACCAAAGGGTGGTCTATGTTCTGGACACTTCTTTTTATGGTGGGAACGGCTTATATTGTGAGTTCAGGAATTGAAAAAGGGATTGAAAAGTATACTAAAATATTGATGCCTTTATTGGCGTTAATTATTCTGATATTGAATGTACGGGCAGTTACACTGGATGGTGCTATGGAAGGATTGAATTTTCTGTTTAATCCTGATTTCTCAAAGCTTAATTCAGATGTTATTCTGGAAGCACTTGGGCAGGCTTTTTTCTCTCTTAGCATAGGAATGGGAGTGATTATCACCTATGGGTCTTATATTAAAAAGAATGAAAGTCTGGGAGGAACAGCTCTTTCAGTATCACTGGCAGATACAATTATTGCAATTCTAGCAGGGGTCGCTATTTTTCCGGCTGCTTTTGCTTTCGGAATGGCTCCCGATCAGGGACCGGGATTGGTATTTGTTACTTTGCCAAATATTTTTAATCAGATGGCGGGGGGCTATGTTTTTGGATTACTCTTTTTTATACTGTTAAGTATTGCCGCGTTAACCTCTTCCATCTCTCTGCTTGAAGTGGTGGTTGCTTATTTTACCGAAGAACTTAAGTTGAAACGCAAACAAGCTACCTGGATTGCAGCAGGCATTATGTCGGTACTTGCCGTTTTATGTGTCTTTAGCGACGCCACCTTTGGTGCTTTTGATTATGTATCTTCGAACATTTTATTGCCTGTTGGTGGATTTCTTGTGGTGGTTTTTGTTGGATGGATTATGGAAAAGAATCATCCTCGAATTGAAATTGAAGCGGACGGACGAAAAGCCCGTTATTATAGAGGATTTGTTTTCATTATTAAATTTATTGCACCTATAGCCATTGCATTGGTGTTTTTAAATGGTTTAGGCTGGATATAATTATTAATCAGTGGAAAATTTTTTGTAACAGAAGGTTGTTTCTTTCCTAAAAATTTCTCGTGTTTCTTGATTTAATGAAGGTTATATTTTATCTTTCCCTCAAAAACCATGTGGAAAGATTGGTTGTCCTTTACCCGGAAAGAACAATATGGACTTGTACTTCTTATAACTCTGATAGCTGTTTTTCTGGCCATAAGGGTTGTTTTTTCTCTGGTTTCAAAACCGGCTGAAATAAATCTTATTTCCGAAATTGAATTTTCTTCCGAACCTGCGTCTAAACCTGGTGTAGAAAATAAAAACAGTGACAATAAGAAAGAGCGAAAGTTTTCTTACAACTTTTTTCAGTTTAATCCTAATACAGTTTCTGTTACGGAGCTTTCCCGCATGGGGTTTTCTCCATTTGTAATCGTAAATTGGATGAAATACAGGGAAGCAGGGGGCCTTTTCAAAAATAAGCAAGATGTTGGGAAGATTTATGGTTTGGACTCTTTGGCCCTGAAAAAAATTCCGGAGTATATTGTTTTTAATTCCGGAGGAGAGCAACACAGTCTTCAAAAAGAAGTTATACTGCATAAGAGTGAAGATTCTGATGGCTCCAGGCCTGAAGCAAAGAAAAAGTATCCGGATTCCGTGAAACAAAAACTTCGGATAGACATCAACAGAGCTGATACATCTAAGCTTCAGCTTATTAAAGGTATTGGGCCCGTCTTTTCTCAAAGAATTGTTGGTTTTCGTAAGATTTTAGGAGGTTTTTATAGTATTGATCAACTGGGGGAAGTTTATGGTTTTCCTCCTGATCTGGTGGAAAGTGTACGTGAATACCTTTTTGTTAATCCGGAAGATGTTCAAAAAATAGATGTCAATTCGCTGTCTTTGCGCTCTTTAAAGGCTCATCCCTATATCAGTTTTTACCAGGCGAGAGAAATTGTGGAATATCGGCAGAAAAATGGAAGGGTTTCGGGACGCAAAGTATTGGAAGAATTTTCCTCTTTTGATAGAAAATCACTTGAAAAAGTAATTCCCTATCTTTCTTTTGAAGAAAAGTATAGCACCAAATAGCAAAAAATTGAGAATTAACTTGTTTCAATCAATAATCTTCATTTTCTTTGCACCTGATTTTATGATCAACCACTTAGTTTTGTGTAACTATCTAAAAGATTGGAGGTTATTTGCTTTTTGTTGTAAGAAATGAATTTTATACATATCCCCAATGTGATTTTGCATCTAATGGTGCGAGGTGTTGATTCTTATTAAAAAATTGAAATTTAAAAATATTAAAGATTTAAATCATGATTGTAGTTCCTATTAAAGAAGGAGAAAATATTGAAAGAGCTCTGAAAAAGTTTAAACGTAAGTTCGAGAAAACCGGTACTATGCGTGAAATTCGTGGGCGTCAAGCTTTTACCAAACCCTCTGTTGAGCGTAGGGAAGAGTTAAAAAAGGCTGCTTATATTCAGAAGCTTCAGGAAGATAGTGAATAGAAAAATTCTTTTTTAAAACGCCTGACTTTTCAGTGGTTTTTTCGTATATTCGTTAATACCAATTGTTGAAAAGTCAGGCGTTTTTTATGCAATATACCGACTCTTTTTTAAATTATCTGAAATTCGAAAAGCGTTGTTCTAAGCATACCCTTGTGGCTTATGAAGCCGATATTAAGCAATTTGCTTCATATATGGAGGTAATGGGAATGAAAGATGAACGTGAGATAAAAACGCGTTTTATCCGAAATTGGGTAGTTGCTCTTCATTACGACAATCTTAAAGCGAGGTCTATACATCGGAAAATTGCCTCACTCAGGGCATATTTTAAATTTCTTTTGAGAGAGCAGGTAATGCAGACTTCTCCCGTTGAGGGAGTTGTATTACCTAAACTCCCCAAAAATCTCCCGGATTTTGTTAAGGAAAAAGAAATGGATTTTTTGCTGGATCAGGTTCCTTTTGAAGAAGGGTTTCCCGGAATTAGAGACAAAACAATTATCGATTTATTTTACGGAACAGGTATTCGTCTATCCGAATTAGTAGGGTTAAAGGACGGAAGTTTTGATCTTTCAGGAAGACTGGTCAAAGTTTTAGGTAAAAGGAATAAAGAAAGGCTGGTTCCCATGAACCAAAGCACAGTACGTAATGTTTCAATTTATATCCAGGTTCGTAATGCTGCTTTTCCGGAACGTACACAAAGATCTTTTTTTCTGACTGATAAAGGAGAAGACATATACCAAAAGCTGGTTTACCGTATTGTTAATAAACACCTTCGTCAGGTAACCACAATGGCAAAAAAGAGTCCGCATATTTTAAGGCATACATTTGCAACCATTTTGCTTAACCGGGGGGCTGACATTAATGCTATAAAAGAATTGCTTGGACATGCTAATCTTAATGCTACCCAGATTTATACGCATAATACTTTTGAGAAATTATCATCTATTTATAATCAGGCCCATCCCAGGGCTTAAATTAGTTGGAGGAGTGTCTATGAATATTACAATTGAATCGGTACATTTTGATGCCGCTGAAAGACTTGAAGATTTTATATATCAGAAAGTGGGAAAACTGGATCAGTTTTCCGACAATATCATTGGTGCAGAGGTAACCCTTCGCCTGGAGAAGACTGAAACTGATGAAAACAAAATTGCTGAAATAGAACTGGATATTCCAGGAAGTAATTTATTTGCCAAGAAACAAAGCAAGACATTTGAGGAAGCTGTAGATCAGACTTGTGAAGCATTGCGCAAGCAGTTGATTAAACGAAAAGAAAAGTTAAAAGCCAAATAGTTAAAAAAGAGTGCCGTATTTTTTGGTGCTATTTGAAAAATATTATACATTTGCACACCGTTTTTGGTAGCTGAGTTGCTTTCCTGAAACAGTTTTAATAGGCTGATTATGATTAATAATCAGCCTATTAAAATGAAAGGACAAAAAGATAAAATGTTCTGTTTTCTGTCAGGTCGGACATTAGCATTGTACTGATCTTTTGGAAAAAAGAATATCAATTGTGGAATATTGCATTGAAAATGTTTATCTTTATGGCCCGAAAATCAAATGGTTTGCAAATAAAATACCATTAAGTTTTGATTCTGAATAAAATAAGTGGTTTCAATTTATATCTAATTGTCTAATAATTTCGAGTTATGGCTAA
>CAYOFH010000031.1:17878-28851 GCA_964403175.1 uncultured Marinilabiliaceae bacterium | reverse complement strand
ACCATTTGCATCGTTACGCCAACCCGCCAAAGTACTCATTTACTCAAGTAAACTCCGTTTTTGGCGGCTTGGCAAGCCTCACAACTGGCACTTTCTGAACAGACACAACTTCAGTTAGAAATTTTCCCGACTTTACAATAGATCGTTAGACTTTTAGATATAAGATTTAAGATAAATCATATAACACTGATAATATGGGCTTTAAGACGAAAATTCATTCAATTGCAAACATTTGAACTTTAGGCTTTTATAAAAGTTTAACGGAGTATTGATTTTATAGACAGGCACTAAATTGTGAGGGTTTCACTCGAAGTGAAGCCCTCACTCTTGTATTGTCAGGAATTTCTTGAACCACTTCCCTGATGCTTTCACCGTTCGCTTTTGCGTTTTAAAATCATTATAAACCAGTCCAAATCTCGGTTGAAAACCCTCCCGCCATTCAAAATTATCCACAAGAGTCCAGACAAAATAGCCGGCCAGAGGGATGCCTCTTTTAATTGCCTTATTGACATGCTTAAGCATCTTCTGATGGTAATTTTTACGACGGGCATCACTGACCTTGTCCCCACGCAGAAAATCAGGGTAACAAACCCCACTCTCCGTTATAATTATTTTTCGGACGCCTTCGTATTTTGAATAAAAATCAAGCAATGAAGAGAGTCCTTTGGGATGAGCATCCAGCCCCATGCTGTTTAGTTTAGTGTTTCGTCTCCGGGGCGGGACTTCAGTGGCAAACAAAACAGGAGGAAAAAGACTGAATCTGGCCACTACACGAAAATAATATTGCAGTCCGATAAAATCGAAATCAAAAGCCAGACGTTCCTCATCGCCAGGGCGAAAGTAACTTTTGATGATATTGAGGGCAGGCATAATGTCAGTTGGATAACCCAGTCCCAATAAGGGCTCAATAAAAAAGCGGTTCAGCAAACCCTCCACCCGCCTGGCTGCGCGCCGGTTAAAAAACAGTTTGTTCGCGGGTTTTACATAAGAACAGGACAAAGCCACCCCAACCTCAGCGCCTTCCACATTTCGTCTGACAATTCTTCCGCCCTCTGCCATGCAAAGGGTAGCGTGATGGGCCGCTTTCATAAAATTGCCAATGCCATTGCGCCCCGGCGCATGATACCCGGTAAAATACCCCAACCCCACAAAAGTCATGGGCTCGTTCATCACAATCCAGTGCTTCACACGATCGCCAAAAGCTGAGGTCACAACTTCCACATAATTGGAAAACCAATCCAGAATGTTTCTGTTGATCCATCCTCCCTCATCTTCCAGACACTGGGGCAGATCCCAGTGATAAATGGTAACCCACGGCTCCAGGCCCTCTTCAAGACATGCATCAATGACACGGTTGTAAAAATCTATTCCTTTGGGATTTGGCTTTCCCCTGCCATCAGGAATAATTCGTGGCCAGGATAATGAAAAACGAAAAACCCCGAAACCCAGCTTCCCTGTCTGCCTTATATCTTCCTGATAGTTATGATAGAACCCGGAAGTCTCTCCAGGGGCATTTCCATCATTGATATTTTGAATATCCGATGTAAAAGTATCCCAGATGCTGGCGGATTTTCCATCTTCAAAGGCTGCCCCTTCATTCTGAAATGCGCTGATGGTGACGCCCCACTTAAAATCTTTTCCGAAATTCTTCTTTTTAAGCATACCTGTGTTTAGCAAAACGCAAAACTACAGGGTTAAAACGGGGAAAAGGTTAAGGAAAGGTTAAATATACTGAAAACGCCAACCGGTGGCCACGCTAAAATAGCCCAGGCTGATACAATTAGGGTAGTGGCCAATGACCTCACCATTCAACCCTTTTACCATCAACCCTTTTCCCCATGCCCTTTGCTCATTTCCAATTTTCTATACATCCTCAGTTGCCCAAAGCCCCTCCCAGGTAGGGGTTGGAGAGGCCCTGTGTTCACTCATCCCTCAACGCCTCTACCGGATTCCTTGTTGCTGCTTTCAAACTCTGCCAGCTAACAGTCAATAACGCGATTCCCAATGCAAGCATACCTGCAAGGGCAAATATCCACCATCTCAATTCGGTTTTATAGGCAAAGTTTTGAAGCCACCGGTTCATGGCATACCAGGCAATTGGTGTAGCAATTACAAAAGCAATGGTCACCCATTTCAGAAAGTCTGCATTAAGTAAAGAAATAATCTCTGTTTCACTGGCGCCGTTCACTTTACGAACCCCGATTTCTTTAGTACGACGCTCCATCACAAAATAAGTCAATCCAATAAGGCCAAAGCATGACAGAAGAATAGAAATAAAGGTGGTATAAAACAAGATTTCCTGAAACTGACGGTCTTTATCATACAAAGCATCCCAGGACTGATCCAGAAAGCGATATTCCATGGGAAAATTGGGCGAAAGCTGAGCCCACGTTTTTTCAACTTTGTTAATGGCTTCACTGAAACTGGCAAAACTACAGGTGTTTATTTTAAGGTAAAGCACCTCATCGTAATCGCCCGAACACATATAAATGGCCGATCGAACAGGAACATGCATCGATTCAAAGTTAATATCCTTGACCACTCCCACAATTCGGCCTTCTCCGGGATTTGATGTGACCATACTAACTTCTTCAAGATCCTGAATATCAAACTCTTTCCTTACAGTTTCATTCAATACAAGGTCCCATTTCTCTTTTGAATGATCATTAAAACCTGTGCCTTCCAACAGTTCGATACCAAAAAAATCGAAAAAATCAGGAGTCACTGCCAACTTTGAAAAAGAAATGTCATACTTTTCACCTTTATTTATGAATTCACGGCCCCAGTTTTGGTCATTGCGTATTAGCACATTTTCAGAAAAAGTATAATCAACAACCTCAGGAATACTGTTAAGTTTATCTTTTAAAGCATCAATATTATCATATACATCATCATTAATATTAATATAAACAATATTCTCTTTCGCAAAACCGGCATCCTGCTCCTGCATATAGCTGTTTTGCCTGGTAATAATCAAAATGGCGGCAATCAAAGCAATGGATACAGAAAACTGAAATACGAGTAATCCATTTCTAAAATAATTACCCTTGGGGCCCGACGACTGCTTTTTTAGCAGTAATGTTGGCGATTGCTTACTAAAAATATACCCCGGAATTATGCCTGTCAAGACCATCATAATGGCAAGTATTCCCAGTACCAGCATCAAATATTCAGGCATTAAAAGATACTTTGCTGTAAAACCTGAACCGGAAAGATTATTAATCCAGTCAAGCGAGGCTATTACCAAAATGATGGATAGCACAATGGAAATTATCAGGAGTAAGCCAGATTCAATTGTTACCTGTTCAATAATCTGTCTGCGACTACTTCCCATAGTTTTAAGAATTCCCACATTCTTATATCTCCTCTCCCGCTGAGCCGTAACCATATTTATGTAATTGATACAGGCTAGCAACAAAATAAGCAATCCGGTAATTCCAATTATTGAGAGCGTCAAAGGATCGCCATGCTTCAACAAAGTAAGTTCCGGCAAATGAAAATAAACCCGACTGAAAGGAAAAAGGCTAAAATTGATCTCTTTTTTTAATTCATCAGGAACTTTGTCCAGCGAAATGTTTTCAAGTTTACTGCTCACATATTCCATGGACGAATTCTTATTAATACGGGCAAATGCTTTATAGTTCTGAGTTCCCCAATGCTGCATGTTATCAACATACCAATCAAGTTTGTAATTGGTTTGAAAGGAAAGTACTGCATCAAAATCCCATGAAGTATTTTGTGGAAAGTCTTCAATTACGGCACCCACCTCTAACTCCTCTTTTTGCAGGTAAGTAGCATTGTAAATGATGGTTTTCCCAACCGGATTTTCTGAACTAAATATTTTTTCAGACAATGAGCGGGTAATGACCAACTGATTGGTGGAATTTAAAGCTTGAGAAGGATCTCCCCAAAGAGCTTCAAACTGGAAGACCCGAAAAAAGCAGGAGTCGGCGGTCAGCATCTTTTGTACTTTGAAGCTTTGATTTTCTTTTTCAAGAAAAATTTGGGGCGACCAGTCAACCGTACAATAAGTCACCTTGTCTACTTCAGGAATTTCTTCCTTTATCAAATTCACCATATTCTGCGACAGGTAGGTACTGTTATTGTTCGTGAGACAAAAAACGTTTTCCACTTGCGGAATAAATTGATCGGTACTTCGCTCTTTCATTACAAACATGAAAATGAGTAAACTCACAGTCACCCCCACAGTGAGCCCTGAAAGATTAAGTATACTGACCATCTTGTTTTTCAGCAAATTCCTTAAGGCCAGCTTTAAATTTTTTAAAAACATCATCTTATTTTTTTCAAATCTTTTTTTTAAATTAAACTCTACCCCTTCAAGCAGCAACTGGTCGCCGCTCTAAGAAACGCCAACCGGTCGCCCGCGTTAAAATGGCCTGCGTTGACGCAGTCGGGTTTGTGGCCAACGGTCTCACCATTCAACACTCTCACCATCCGACCCTTCTACTTTGCTCCATCCAACCCTGTACTCTCTGCTCCATGCCTTGTGCTCCATGCTCCCTTACTCATCCCCCAACGCCTCAACCGGATTCCTCCTTGCTGCTTTCCAACTTTGCCAACTCACCGTCAGCAATGCAATCCCCAGTGCAAGAAAACCTGATAAAGCAAATATCCACCAGCTCAAAGAAGTGCGATAGGCAAAATTTTCGAGCCATCGGTTTACTGCCAGCCACCCCAGAGGAGCCGCGAGGACAAAAGCAATCATTATCCATTTTACAAAATCACGGTTCAACATAATCATTACCTCACTTATTGTTGCCCCGTTAACCTTTCGAACACCTATTTCCTTGGTTTTGTATAGACAGAGGAACACTGACAACCCCACAATACCCAGTATAGAAACAATAATGGACAGAAAGCTAAAAGCGATAATAATACCAGCCTGCCGGCTTTCATTGTGATACAGCGCATCCATGTGCTCATCCAAAAAGAAATACCTGAAAGGCAGATCGGGACTCAACTCCTGGTAAATGTTTTGAACCTCTGAAAGTGCTTGTTTTACGCTGGCTCCTGAAAATTTCACGCTCACATTTCCAAAATATCGCAGATTTTCATTATACCAAAAAACAAAAGGTTCCACATTCTCGCGCAGTGACACATAGTTGAAGTCCTTGAGAATCCCCACCAGGACTCCATTATTCACCTGAGTGCCTAATGTCCAGCCATATTTTTTTGCCGCTGTTTCATTACTTATGATGTTGTTCAAATCTCCTTCACCCTCTCTAAAAAAGCGCCCTTCCTTTAATTGAAAATTCATCATAGGAATATAATCTGCATCAACAGCCCAATACCAAACCTGACACTTTTGACCATTTACCATAAAAGAATTCATTTCTTTGGCATGCCCGGGAACGGCACGTGAGAACGCCACCTCTTTTATGGAAGCTGACTCTAACAATCGTTCCTTAAAATGAAGATGCTTGTCTCGTAAATCATTGTTCATCCGGATCACCAGGGTGTTCTCTTTATTGTATCCCAAATTGCTGTCTTGCATAAACTTCACTTGTTTAATGACACCAACCGATGCAATAATCAATGCAATGGTAGCGGCAAACTGAGTGACGGTTAATATGGCCCTCATTGTTCCCTTTTGACGACCGCTAAATCTCTTTAGTGAAACAATTGGTTTATGTAAGGTTACCTGCTTCGATTGATAAATACCTGCTGAAACGGCAAAAATGAATACTGTTAATCCAAACAATACAATAAGCAACGGATTCTGCATAAATGGTAATTCAAATCCCAGAATCATAGAAGAATATTCCTTTATCAGAAAAAAGGAAAAAAGCACAGCAAGAACGAAAGAAACTCCAAATAAAAACAGAGCTTCGAGCACATAAATTTCTCCTACCCTTATACGGCTGCTACCAAGAATCCTAAAGATACTTATACTTTTTATGCGTTGTGGTATCGAAGCAGTTGAAAGGTTTACATAATTAATTAACGCTACTATAATAATTAATATCCCCACCAGAAAAAGTGCATCCACAAAAGTTTTACTATTCGAAGAAAATAAAGGTGTTTCAGCAACCTGGGTTGTAAAATGCAAATCACTCAAGGGCCGGAGTACCAGCTGCACAGACTCTCCCTCATTCAGAAACTTGTTATATTTCTCAATACTTACAGACTGGTCATTAATCTTTTCTTGCAGAATTCGGGCATCAGTTTCGTCTTTTACCCTGATAAAAGTGGGATAATTGATGATGCTCCATGACTGTGCCCGCTGGATGTGGTGATTATTCTCGCGCAATCTGAGAATAACAGGAGCCTGTACAACTGAGTTCCGTGGCAAATCTTCAAAAACTCCGGTAATCAGATAATACTCATCTCCATGTTTCAGGTGCTTGCCGACCACATTTACGTTGCCCCATGCTTTTCGGGCAAAGTGCCTGGAAATTATGGCCGTCCCCGGCTGCGAAAGGGCATTCGTCCTATTGCCTTCCACAAAGCTAAAAGAAAATATCCGGCAAAGATTCTCATCTCCATACGCATAATTCTCGAACCCATTAAATTTACCGTTTTCTCTTTCCCACTGAAAAAAACCCTCTTCCCAAGTTCCCCATGGCATATAAATAGTAGACACCTCAATTTCCGGGAACTCATTAGTAATTGTATTCCCGGTTGGCCCCATCAAAAAAACCGAAGTTTTTTCCTGATGCGGCTGCTTTACTTCGACCCTGTAAATCTCAGAAAAGTGCTCATTATAAGTGTCATACTGATATTCATGCCACACATAAAGCATTATGAGTGTAAAGGCAGTAAAAGCACTTGCCAGTCCCGCTAAATTAAGAAAGGTAGTAAGCTTCGATTTTTTCAGATTGGTAAAAACCAATTTTAATTGCAAATTCATGATGCACTAGATCATTATTGATAAAAATTAATACTGACGAATTGGCAAACTTCCATCAAACAACCGGTCACCACGCTAAAATGGTTTGCGCTTAGGCCATCGGGTTTACCTGCGCTATGCTCCATGCCCTCACTCATACTTCAGTGCTTCCACCGGATTGCGACTTGCAGCCCTTACGCTCTGGAATATAACTGTGACGATAGCCACTAAAAGAATTAGCAATCCTGCCAACATAAAAATCCAAATATTCATATCAATGCGGTAGGCAAACCCTTGCAACCATTTGTTCATCAAAATCCAGGCTATAGGTATGGCAACTGAAAATCCCACAAGCCCGGAAATCAGAAATGGCTTTATCAACCGGCTTACAATACTTGAAACAGGCTCTCCCATGCACTTCCGTATGCCGATTTCCTTGATCTTTTGCTCGGCCATAAACATGATCACACCCAGAAGTCCCATAATCAGAACTACGACAGAGAATGCAGAGAAGATCCAAACCAATATTTTTAGATTTCTTTCTGATGCAAGAATTCTATTCATTTCCTGATCAAAAAAGCCATAATTAATGGGAATATCGGGCTCAATTTCCCTTCCTATATCCTGAATCTGATTCAATGTAGACTTAATATCACCGCCACCCGTTTTTATTACCAGATAATTAGTGGACCATTCATCACTGAGCGTTTTAAGGGCCAAAGGCTGTATTTCTTCAGAAAAAGAGTTAAAGTGAATATTTTTCATGACACCCACAATACGGAAGGTTGAGCCATTGGCTTCCAGTGATTTTCCTTCAAAACTGTCCCATCCAATAAGATTGGCAAAAGCCTCATTTATAATTACCCCCTCCTGATCTGAAGTTCTGAAGAATGTCCCTTCTTTCATTCTGGCACCGATGGTTTGCATCAAATCTTCATCAGCACGCCAATCAGTAACCAAAGGTTTAAATTCCGTATCTTTTCCGGCCCAGCTCCAGCCCTCCCCGTTATTGCCAATATTAAATGGCAGATATGACATCACCGAGGCTGATTCAACATCGGTAATGCGACTTATCTCTTTTTTAAAGACATCATAGCCATCCTGGAGCGCCCCTTTCAAAGGAATATATATAATCTGCTCCTTTTCATATCCAAGATCCATTTTTTGTAAATAGGAAGTTTGCCTGGATATGATAAGTGTTGAACTCAGCAACATAAGCGAAACCAGAAACAATACGGTCACCAATACATTTCGAAAAAAACCTTTGTTTCTTAATGACTTATAACTCGATTGCATTGTGCGTACAGGCGAAAACGAAGTGAGATAAAATGAAGGGTAACTACCTGCAAGAAATACTGTTCCCAAATAAATCAGGCCCATTACCAAAAGAGGTTTCCAGCCAAAGATGGACAGAGGATCAATATTTTTATCTATAATATTGTTAAACACAGGCAATGCTGCAGCGGCGATTAGTATGGCTACTAAAAAAGCGCCCATACAAATAATAGCAATATCTGAATAAATCATTCTTATGAGGCTCTGACGAGTTGCACCAAGGGTTTTTCTCAATCCGGTCTCTTTAATTTGCTTAAGCGAACGAGCTGTATTCAAATTAATAAAGTTTAGCGTTGCGGCCAAAAGAACCATCAGAGCGATGAGTGCAAAAATGTGTACGTTGCGGATATGATTTTCTTCAAACAAATACTGGTTGGCAAATTTATAAGCCCTCAAGTAATTAGTTGACTCAGGCATCTCCTGCTGAATTCGATTAGTGATGGAAGATGCTATTTTCTCAAAATTCCCGGGCTCATGCAACAGTCCGTAAGTAGCAAAGCTATTATTATACCAGGTACTCAGATAGTCTTCGTTGTTGAACTGATTAGATAAATTATCCATTGGCATTAAAGCAGTAAACTGGATGGAAGAGTTCTCCGGAATATCTTCAATTACACCCACCACTGTCAAATCAAGACTATTATCATATTCTATCATCCTTCCTACAGGATTTTCGTTACCAAAAAACTTTTCAGCCGTGGTTCTGGTCAATACTACTTTGCTCTTAACACCTTCTTCTCCCCGACCTCCCTTCAAAAAAGGGAAGGACATAATATCGAACAAGGAATAATCGGCAAATGCCACCTTCTCCATATATTTCTCATCTCCGAACTCCAAAAGGGATTCAGTATATGGCGGCCGATAGCGGCTGGTAACCTCAATCTCCGGGTATTCATCAGCAATAGCAGGACCAACAGCCGGCGGACATCCTCCAAAAGTGACCTTTTCCTGACCTCCCTCAAGATATGCATGCACCACAAATATGCGGTCGATTTTTTCATGAAAACGATCATAACTCACCTCATCAACGACCCAGAAAAAGATGAACATTACGCAAATAAGTCCTACCACAAGCCCCGATATACCTAGCAACGAGGCCGTTCTGTTCTTTTTAAGCCGTCTGAATGTTAACAATATGTCTTTCATTTCTTATCTATTTCTTTTATTACCGGTCAACCGCCAATCGGTAGCCACAATAAAATGGTCATCGCTGACTTAGTTGAGTTATTAGCCAGCTTTTCACCATTCTACCTTTTTTACCATTTCACCTTAACGCCATCCGGTCTCCATGGTCAAATAGCCTGTCCTGACGAGGTTGGATTCAGGTCCAACACACTCACCATTCAACCCTTTCACCCTATCACCCTTCTACAATCCGGCACCCCATGCTCCATGCCCGCGACCCCTTTCTCCATGCTCTCTGCTCACGGCTTACAGCAACATCTCCCCTACCTCCTTTTTTACCTCTTCAGTAAGAATCTGACCATCGAAAAGATTCACTACCCGGTGGGCAAATTCGGAATCGTGCAGTGAGTGTGTTACCATCACAATGGTTGTTCCCTCCCGGTTAAGTTCTGTGAGCAGATTCATCACTTCCAGTCCGTTTTTGGAATCCAGGTTACCGGTGGGCTCATCGGCAAGGATCAGCTTGGGATTGGCAACAACTGCACGTGCAATGGCGACCCGTTGCTGCTGTCCTCCGGAAAGTTGTTGCGGAAAATGCTTTTTGCGGTGTCCGATTTTCATGCGCTCCAATACCTCTTCCACCCGCTGTTTTCGTTCCTTCGCCTTCATTTTAAGATAAATGAGCGGCAACTCCACATTTTCGAAAACATTGAGTTCGTCAATCAGATTAAAACTCTGAAATACAAAACCAATATTCCCTTTTCTAAGGCCGGTTCGCTGTCGCTCTTTCAGGCCCCCCACCTCTTTACCATCGAAATAATACTCCCCTCCGGTGGGATTATCCAGCAAGCCCAGAATGTTGAGCAACGTAGATTTGCCACATCCGGACGGGCCCATGATGGCCATAAATTCTCCTTTTTGAACATGCAGAGTTACATTGTTCAGTGCACTGGTCTCAATCTCTTCAGTGCGGAATACTTTTGAAAGGTTTTTTGTCTTTAGCATAAAAATATGGTTTAAGGGTGAAAAGGTGAGAAGGGTAAATGGTAGAGGTGGGTAAAAAAGTCGGAAAACACATCCGTCCATTATGGCCTCTATTCTTTTTTCCATTCACTTCTCTTCCTGCCTTCTTTTCTCCCTGTATGTTATCATCTTTTGTATTTTTGCTGATAATATTTTTGTTTGTTCTATAGGATTCTCCTGGTTTTCTATAATACCGGCCCTCTCGGCTATTATCAATTGAGTTCGTAATTCGGCGCAGGAACCTTTAGCAATTCTTAGAAATCTCAAGAATTCATTATTGGACTGTCTGTCAAAACCTTCAGCAACATTAGATGGAATAGAAACAGTGGATCGTTGGATTTGATCTCTTAAGCCAAAATCCCTGCAATTTTTAAATATCCGGTAAACCTCAACTGCAAGCTCAACTCCTTCTTGCCAAATTACAAGGTCTTCAAACTTTTCAATTTTATTATTCATAAAACATAAGAATTAAGGTTAAATAATATGTAATATAAAAATTTACACTCTATAAAACATAACCTCAAACCCAAACCATTTCACCATCCTACCATCTCACCGTTCTACCATCTCACCCTTTTACTTCAACTCCAGCCTCTCATTATCCCCAAACATCTCATACCCCGAGGTAATGATTTTCTCC
>CAYOFH010000031.1:0-17778 GCA_964403175.1 uncultured Marinilabiliaceae bacterium | reverse complement strand
CTCCAGCCTCTCATTATCCCCAAACATCTCATACCCCGAGGTAATGATTTTCTCCCCAGGCTCCAGCCCTTCTATTACTTCGTAATAACGGGGATTCTGCTTTCCAATTTTTACCTCTCGTCGATAGGCCCCGGTTCCTGCTTCATTGATCACAAATACCCAACGCCCTCCAGTGCTCTGGAAAAAACCACCTCTTGGTATCAGAATTGATTGTGCAGGCTGCCCCAACTGCAACCTGAGGTGATACGTTTGACCGGTGCGGATATTTTCTGGCCGGGTATCATCCAAAACCAAATCAATCTGAAACTGGCCATCACGCACCTCGGGATAGACCTTTTTTACATGCAGCTTGTAGTTTTCCCCGTTGCGATCGAATGTAGCTGGGAGCTTCCTCCTCACTTTGTCAATGTAATGCTCATCGATATTGGCCTCTATTTTGTAATCCGACAGCACATGAACCAATCCGATACGCTGTCCCTGCGAAACGGACTGACCAATTTCGGCATCCAGCATCCCCAGCTGCCCGTCAACAGGCGATTTTACTTCCAGATTATCCAGTCTTTCACGTACCAATCCCAACATCTGACGCATCTTGATCAGGTCATTGTCCAGTGTTTTCATATTTGTCATCAGCATTATTGAATCATTCTTCGCTTTCAGACGGTTTATTTCCAGCAACCCCTCTTCATATTCATAATCCTCTTTGGCTTGTAGGTATTCCTCGCGAGGTATCAACTTTTCTTCAAACAACATGCGGGATTGTTCATAATTCCTTTTTTTCCGTTGCAAACGGAACCGATTATCCAGCAGACTCTTCTTTGATTGGATCATCTCAGAGTCAAAACTGATTCGTGTATTACGGAGATAATTTTCTTTTTCAGCCAATGAAGCTTCACTGTTAAGAATGGTCTGAAAAAGCTGTCGATTTTCCAATCTAAGAATTACATCCCCTTCTTTAACCATCTCACCCTCTTCAAGCACTTTTTCTTCAACACGCCCTCCCTCAATGGCATCGAGATAAATCGTAGAAATGGGTTCCACCCGACCAATAATCGTGATGTAATCATTAAACATTCCACTTTCCACTGTCCCGACGGATATTTTTTCTTTATCCACACGCATAACTGAACTATGGTCGGCCCATATTATCTGATACAACAGAAACAATAGCACCACTACTCCCAAGGCAATGTATATATGCTTCTTTTTAATCCCTTTTTTCTTTTTTATGACTCTGTCCATTGACATTTATCTTCTATTAAAATTATCACTTCTATTAGTTGATGAACTGATGAGTAAAAAACCATTTTCCCCTTACTCCGTTTTACTTTTCCAGCTCGCAATGCTCTTCGCTCCACACTCTTTGCCCTTTCCTTATCCACTACCATACCAAAAACCATTTCAAACTGACCAACAGAAAGTTACACACAACACTCACTTCGGCTGTGTAAAAAAAACATACGTACACCTGTAAAATATTTTGACACTTTTTTGCATTCGGTTATTTAACCCTATACATTTGATCCATCAGAAGTGTTATTAGTTAACCGGCAAAAGATTGACATACTGAGGACAGAAGTTTTTTTAATTTGAGATAGAAGTATTACCTGCAAGTCTTTAAATCAATAGATCGTTAGACTTTTAGATATAAGATTTAAGCTAAATCATATAATATTGATAATCTGTACTTTAAGACAAAAATTCACTCGCTTACAAACGCTTGAACTTCAGGTTTTTATAAAAGTTTAATGAAGTATTGTAAATATAACAATTTTATTGAATAATATGGCCAAAGGAAATATCCTGATAGTTGATGATAATAAAAGTGTGCTTACAGCTTTGGAATTTCTTCTTTCATCTGAGTTCGACAAAGTGAAGTGCATCTCCAATCCCAATCAAATCAACTCCGAACTGGGAAAAACTGCCTACCATCTGGTATTACTCGATATGAATTTTAAAACCGGGGCAAATACCGGAAATGAAGGAATTTACTGGCTTCGGCAAATAAAAGCCCAAAAACCCGAAATTTCGGTAGTAATGATTACTGCCTATGGGGATGTGGAACTGGCCGTGAATGCACTGAAAACGGGTGCCACTGATTTTGTACTGAAACCCTGGGACAACTCGAAATTGCTGGCAACTGTTAAATCGGCCGTTCAACTCAGTAAGTCCCGCGGAGAGGTGAACACCCTGAAGCAACGGGAAAAAGAACTCAAAAGCAGCTTCCAAAACAACCGGAAACACATCATTGGCTCTTCTCCACAATTGATGAAAGTACTCAATATGGTACGCAAAGTAGCCAGGACCGATACCAACGTATTGATTACCGGAGAAAACGGAACAGGCAAAGAACTGATAGCCCGGGAGATACACTGTCTGTCTCTTCGAAAAGATGAAATAATTGTAAATGTGGACATGGGAGCCATCAGCGAATCACTTTTCGAAAGTGAACTGTTTGGTCATGTAAAAGGAGCATTTACCGATGCCAAAGAAAACAGGGCAGGCAAATTCGAAGTAGCCCATCGGGGCACTCTTTTTCTGGATGAAATCGGAAACCTCCCCCTTCATCTTCAGTCAAAATTGCTGGCAGTTCTCCAAAACAGGGAAGTCACCCGTCTGGGCTCCAACGAACCAATGCCTGTTGATATCCGTCTGGTTTGCGCCACCAACCGTAATCTGCCGGCAATGGTCAACGAAGGACTTTTCAGGGAAGATCTCCTCTACCGGATCAACACCATACACATCGAAGTTCCTCCATTGCGCGAACGTGAGGAAGATGTGGCAATACTGGCCGGGTTTTTCCTAAAAAAATATGCTTCCAAATACAACAAATCTCAATTGCAAATAAACAAACAGGCCAAGGAGAAACTCCTGAAATACAAATGGCCCGGAAATATCCGGGAACTGGAGCATGCCATTGAAAAAGCTGTAATTTTGAGCGAAAGCAATATTCTTAAACCCGACGATTTTTTTCTGAGACCTGTTACCGGAAGCCATACCGAAAGCCTGAACACTACGTTGAGTCTTGAAGAGATGGAGAAACAACTGGTCACAGCGGCCCTTGAGAACCACCCGGGAAACATTACCGCTGCAGCTGCTCAATTGGGCATTACACGCCAGACATTATACAACAAAATGAAAAAACTTAATCTGGAATGAAAATTTCCTTTCTTACACGTTCGGTCATCCTGATACTTCTGATTGCTGGTTCAGTCATCACAGCAGCCTGGGGCTTTTTCTACCTGAACAATGATGCAACTGGAATATTAGCATCCCTGCTTTTTTTAACACTCACCTGGTATCTGGTTTCCTATCAAACCAGGTTCTTTAACAAAATCAGCTATTTCTTCGATGCAGTCAGGAATGAAGACTCTGCACTTTCATTCCCCAAAATACAGAATGACCCTTATCTTAACGAGCTCAGCTCTAATCTCAACAGAATCAATGATCAACTTAAAGAAATCAAAGCAGAAAGCCGGCAGCAGGAACAGTACTTTCAGATTCTCACAGACCAGGTGGCCACAGGTATCCTGTCGTTCGATGAAACAGGTTTCATCTTTAATGCCAATAAAAATCTGAAGGAGATGCTTGGACTGGAGCAATTGACCCACCTGCGGCAACTTCACAAAATAGATAATCAACTGGCACACGTTCTGAAGAACCTTCTCCCTGGTAATCAGCGAATGTTTGTTATTAAATCACCATCAGGAAAAAGCATTAACCTGCTCCTGAAATCCACATCATTCAAAAACAAAGACCGGACACTGAGGTTAATTTCCTTGCAGGATATCAATGATCAACTCAGCGAAAAAGAAATGGATTCGTGGATGAAACTTATCCGTGTACTCACCCATGAAATCATGAATTCCATTGCCCCGGTAACTTCGCTTTCCGAAAACCTGAAGAACCTTTACATCCGTAATGGAGAAGTAATCAGCCCTGAAATGGTATCGGAAACAACAATCGCTAAAACAGCCAAAGGACTTGAGGTAATTGAGCAACAAGGCATTGGACTCATCAATTTTGTAGAATCGTACCGTAAGCTTACCCGCCTCCCAAAACCGGAATTGAAACCGGTAAATGTCAGAAACCTTATAGAAAATACCGTTCTTCTGAATAAATCACTTTGGCCTGACATTCAAATAACATTGCAAATCAATGATCAGGATTTGCAAATTGTAGCCGACGAAAAGCTTTTCTCGCAGGTACTGATTAATCTGCTAAAAAATGCGGCAGAAGCACTCGAAGGACAGGAAAACGGAAGCATCCGTATCCAAACATATCGTAACAGGGAAGGCAAAATCGAAATATGTATCAATGACAACGGGCCCGGCATACCTCCGGAGTTACTGGAAGAGATATTTGTACCCTTTTTCACGACCCGCGAAACCGGCAGCGGAATCGGCCTCAGTCTTTCCCGCCAAATCATTCGCTTACACAGAGGAAGACTTACCGCCAACTCCCACCCAGGACAAGAAACCACCTTTTGTATTGAAGTTCGCTCTGCGGACTAATGTTTCTGGAAACCTTCTGAGTGATGAGCCGTAACAGAAGTCAGTTTTAAAACATTATTCAAATATATGTTCCGGACAATAAGCAGATATTCAGGGGCCTTTTTTTTCCTATTACTTTTGGGTTTCATCGCCATCCTTCCTTTCACGGCTCTTTATGGCATTTCCAACTTTTTTTCATGGTTGTTGGGCAGCGTTTTCAAATACCGCCGAAACGTAATTGAAGATAATCTTATTAAATCGGATTTACCCCTGTCTGACGATGAAAGAGAACAAACAATCAATGCTTATTACCACAACTTATCTGACATTATCCTGGAGGGACTGAAAAGCTTTTCCATGTCGCGTAAAACTGTTATAAAGCGCCATAAAGTGCTGAATCCGGAGGTGCTAAATCAGTTTTATGAACAAAGGAAAAGTGTCATTCTGGTGACCGGTCACATTGGCAACTGGGAATGGGGAAGTCTGTCAGCCGGTATTTTTACTAACTACAATGTGGTGGCTTTTTACAGTCCCATGCGCAACAAGGCTATCGACAAAATGATGCGGTGGTCGCGCTCCCGTTTCGGCACTATTCTCTCGCCAACCAAAGGCACCACCAATACTTTTGCAGAAAATAAAAACAAACCAACATTATATCTGATGGCTGCCGATCAAAGTCCCCTAAAAGTCACCTCAGCCCACTGGTTTAATTTTCTGGGACGAACCACAGGATTCCTTCACGGCCCCGAGAAACATGCATGCAACAACAACTACCCCGTGATTTTTGCAGATATTGAAAGAATAAAAAGAGGGTATTATGAATTAAAACTTTCTGTACTTGCAGAAAAGCCACCGGAAACCAATCATGGTGAAATCACCAAAAAATATGCATCTATGTTGGAAGATTACATCCACAGACATCCGGACAACTGGCTGTGGTCGCACAGGCGGTGGAAGCGGAAACCACTGCAGCAGAAACAATCGCAAAACACATAAGGCGCATAAAGTACAGATCCATTCTTCCTTTCATGTAAGGAAAATCTTATCTATTCCATTATATTTCATTCAATGGTCAACCTACTTTTTATCTTATTTTAAAATCGTTGGAGCATCCTAATAGGATTATTCACTTAAAATCTACACTTTTAATAAATTTTTATTTTCAGTCTTAAACCACTAATCCCAAAAAAACATGCAAAATAAATTTTTCCCGCGAACCGTTTTTCAAAGCTGCATATTCACATTAGTTTACATACTAGTTGCAGGAGCTTTTTCCTTGATTTTGGCCAATGCGGTTTGCAATAACAAAATCCTGATGCACATATATTTCGCAATCGGAAGTGCCATTGTTATATTATTAGCTCATTGGAAAAACCGCTCTTTAAAAGAACAAATCAAATACGATTTCCGAATGGCAAGCCCCTCCTTTCTAATACTCCTCCTCATTGTACCGATAATTTTTCATTTAACATTATTTCCTGTTTTTAGAGGCTTAATTATAGATGAATACACCCCATACTCAATGACTTCGTTAGACTACATTATAGGATTTGTCATTCTGGCGCCTGTCTTTGAGGAAATTATTTTCAGAAACATTGTTTTGAGAGGACTTTTAACCAGATATTCCGGTCATAAAAGCATAGCCATTTCTTCTGTTTTATTTGCCTTAGTCCACATAGATATTGCAAATATATACTGGGGTAAGATTATTACGGCTCTCCTGTTGGGATTATTTTTAGGTTGGCTTTTTTACAAAACCGGAAGAATTGGATTATGCATTTTATTGCATTCATCTTCAAATTTGATGGTTATAGCATCTTTTTCATTAAAAAACTATTTCCACACCATCATTCCCAATGATTTTTTCTCCATTAGCATTTATTCGCTGATGATGCTCTTTGCAACTATTTCAATAGTTTACTTATTGTTATATATCAATAAAAAATTAGTCGTTAGGCAGTAGCCAGTATCTACTCCTCTTGATTCCAACATATCCAAAGCACTAACAAAACAACATAAACTACAAATTATTAAGATATTATGATTTATATTGGCTCTAGTTTAATTTTTGCGATACCAAAATAGGACATCCATTTTTAATGGGTTAAGAAATTTTCGATTATTGCAAAAACTGATTTACAGCCTCTTACGAAAGTTCAACAAAGCATTGACACAAGTGTTAGTTTTTTATTTTTACACTATATATTTTTCTTTGTGTGCTATATGTATTGAAATCCAATCCTAAATCAGTTTCCAGCTTCTCCTTCAATGCTTCCCAACCACTGAATTTTATGTTATAAGTGATTGTTTCATTCTCATCAGTGTTAATTACCAGAGTTTTGTCCAGCTCTTCTCCAATTTTAGAAATTACATCACTTAATTTATAATTATTAAAAGTCATTGAACCGGAAATTCTTTTTGAGCCATCAGGGAGACTGGCACTTGTAAGTTGACAACTTGATTTCATTTCATCTTTTGGTTCACTATAATACTCTAAGTATTTACTTTTATCTTTCGATGAAATAAATGTTGTATCAACACTGATAAATTCTTTTTCTACATACAGGCCAAGAGCATCTATAATTCTGTTCCGAATTATAGAGTCCTGCTTTTCATTGCTTGTTTTCTGCTCAACAAAAGCACTGTAATATTTTTTAACCAGTCTGTTATCTTCAAAACATAAAGATGCAGTATCGACGTTCAATGTAAGACTAATCAATGTTTTCAGTGGTATAAATTCACAATCCACCCTTAATACAGATGATTCATAAACAGAATTTTCGTAAACTTCAATAGAACGTCTCTCAATCTCTTTAATATTTACACTGCAACTATCGTTTTCAATATATAACACAGATCTTCCAGTATTGAATCTTTTAATGTCGTAATTCCCGGGTTTTCTTTCCAATCCACATCCGATGAATAAAAAACTAATAAACAAAAAGACAAAAAATTTCATTTCTTCAGATTTTAATAGCTAGCTTTTTTGACAAAAAATTTCTGTGAATTTACCTTAAATTATTGTAATGTTAAATCTCACAAAAATTAAAAATTCATCCTTAGCGACTTAAAAAACCCTAATTCCTTAACTTGGACAAGCCAGAACCAAAAACGTTATTAAAAAACCAACCTGCTTATCAACATGGATAAGATGATAAAATAACAACAACTACACCATAAAACATGCGCCTGTCAAATTCTTTTTAACCAATAAACCCCCAGTTCAGCAGAGTGAAAAACATCTCAATTAACTGTACATTTTATCAATCACATCCCGGTATTTCTCTTCAATTTTACGTCTTTTCAACTTTAATGTATTTGTCATCGTCCCATTTTCCATGGTGAAGGGTTCTTCAAGCAAAGCCAGTTTTTTTACTTTCTCATAAGGTGCCAGGCTTTTTTGTATTTCACGAATATGGTTCTCGAAGGCATCCAGCAAACGGGGATGGGAAAACAATTCATCTCCTTCACCTATTTCTATCTGCCGCGTTAAAGCCAGCTCTTTCAGCTTACTCAACAGCGGTACAATCAGGGCAGTTACATATGGGCGGTTATCCCCCACCACCACAATCTGTTCCACCAAATCCTCAAGTTGAAGTAATGTTTCAATCTTTTGCGGAGACACATATTTTCCCACCGAAGTTTTCATAAGATCCTTGATTCGATCGGTCATAATCAGGTCGCCGTTTTCATCCAGCCTTCCTTCATCTCCGGTATGAAACCAACCATCAGTCATTACCTCTGCAGTTTCCTGCTCTTTTTTGTAGTAACCACTAAAAACACTGGCACCTCTGACCAGTATTTCACTATTGTCACCAATTTTTACCTCTACTCCCGGCATCACAGAACCACATGTCCCGTAAGAATAGACATCATCACGGAAACAGGATACAGTCGCTGAAGTTTCAGTCAAACCATACCCATAGGTCACAAACAATCCAAAAGCGTGGAAAAACTTAAGAATTTCGGTACTCAAAGCAGCTCCGGCACATGGCATAAATCTTATATTTCCACCAAAAACCCCACGCAGTTTTCTAAAAACCAGTTTATCGGCCAAAGCAAGTTTCCACTGCAACGTGCGGGGCAATTTAGCATTGCGGCTTCTATACTTATTGGCTTCAAACCCCACATCTATTGCCCAATCGAATATTTCCCGCTTTACAGCTGACCACCGCATCATCTCTTCATGAATACCCTGAAAGGTCTTGTCAAAAAACCGGGGAACAGCACACATCAAGGTCGGTTTTACCTGATGTAAGGCGTTCATAACATCACGTGGATCATCAAGAAAAACATTGACCACCCGGCTGAAAAGCATGAAATGAGTCCATAAACGCTCGAAAACATGACTTAAAGGAAGAAAACTCAGGGACACATCGTTAGATGAAATTTTAAGCCGCTCCTGATGAATTTTCCAGGCATTGACAAAATGAGAATGTTTCAACATCACTCCCTTGGGCTCTCCGGTGGTTCCGGATGAATAAATAATGGTAGCAAGATCATCTGGATTGTAATCAGAAATATTATCTGAAATGGAAATATGAAGGCTTTCTTTCAGCGACAATTCAAGAAATGAAGAATACGAGAGAATCCGGTCATCCACAGTATTGCAATCATCAAACACCACCATCCTTTCCAGAGAATTGTCCTCATCCAGAAGACATTTCAGCACCTCTTTTTGCTCACAGGTGCCAACGAACAGAATCCTGATCTCTGTTTCGCTCAGAATGTAGCGAATCTGATCCATGGAAGAGGTGGCATAAAGTGGTACCGTAACTCCCCGATTGGCCATTATCGCCAGATCGGTTAACAACCATTCGACCCTGTTTTGACTAATTATACCGACATTATCACCTGCCCGGCTTCCCAAAATATGAAGTCCGGACAACACCTGCTCTACTTTTTCGCCCAACTGATTCCAGCTCCATGATTTTTTTGTTTTTTCTCTGAAACGAATGATCTCTTCATCCCCAAACTCCCCAATTCGATTGAGAAGCATCCTGATCACATGGTTTTCCATAAATTATGTAATTCTCTCTAATTTTTAGTCTTCCAACAATCTGACTCACACCCTCTAAACACTGAAGAACCCATTTATTTTCAGGATGTATCAGATTACAATTCAATTTTTAAACGGAGAAAACCCTTTTGGGTTACATGGTGGAGATGGTGATGGTGGTTGTATAAAATTCATTATCTTTCCTTATCCTGATGTTTTCATGAATAACTTTGGCCACACCACTGATACCCCCCCTAAAACTAAAAACCATGAAACGAGCAATTTATATAACATCATTATTCTTTATGTTATCAACAACTTCATCCCCATCGCAAAACCAGACCGCCGATCTTAAAATTCTTGCATTCTCCAAAACAGCAGGATACCGACACGGGGCTATACCTCAGAGTCTGGTGGCTTTGGGTCAACTGGCAGAACAAAACAATTGGAATGTTACCGCCACAGAAGAAGCAGAAATTTTCAACCCCGAAAACTTATTTTCTTTCGACCTTGTAATATTTGTTCACACTTCAAAAGACATTCTGGAATCCGACCAACAGGAAGCATTAAAAAACTATGTGGAAAACGGTGGTGGACTACTTACACTACATAGTGGAACAGACACAGAATATGAGTGGGACTGGTATGTACAAGCCATCGGAGCCTCTTTTGTCGGACATCCGCCCTCGCAGGAAGGCAAACTCATCATTGAAGACCTCTCCCATCCTGCTACAGCACATTTTCCCGATTCCACCTGGGTCATCACTGATGAATGGTACAGTTTCGATCGCAATCCGCGCGAAGAAGTACATGTTCTGATTTCCATTGATGAAGATTCTTACGATGTGGACGACAACCGATGGTTTGAAGGTGCCAGTCAACGAATGGGAGATCACCCGCTGGTATGGTACAAGGAAGTGGGCAAAGGAAAAGTTTTTCAGACTGCTTTGGGACATAAGCCGGAACTATACCATAATCCCTTGTTTTTGGAACACCTGAAAGGAGCGATTCTTTGGACAGCAACAAAAGAATAGTCTTAGCCAGTCATAACTATCTTATACCACCTCTAACCACAAAAGAAGATTAGATTACGAATCAATAGAAATCGTTTTTTTTACTTTTATTATCATCTCCTGTATAACATAATACAAAATCT
The DNA here is from genome assembly GCA_964403175.1 of uncultured Marinilabiliaceae bacterium. Lineage (GTDB taxonomy): Bacteria > Bacteroidota > Bacteroidia > Bacteroidales > Marinilabiliaceae > Marinilabilia. Next base: position 7,130 of record CAYOFH010000031.1, on the reverse strand, counting down.
GGTATTTTGTTTGATTCCGGAATTTGTAATTCAATAAGTGCCAAACAATTTTTCGGCCTGTACTGTTAAATATAAAAAACAAATGTCACACAAAACAGCAACCATCATAGGAGCAACTGGGCTCATTGGCAGTTACCTGCTACAGCAACTTCAGGAATCAGATGCATTCGATGCCATTAAAGTAATCGGGCGTCGCTCTGCCGGCTACCGAAATCCAAAAACCGAAGAACTTGTTATTGATTTTGAAAATAAAGCTGCTTTCAAAGAAGCGATCAAAGGGAGCGATGCGGTATTCTGTGCTGTAGGAACCACTAACAAGAAAGTCAGCGGCAACAAAACCGCCTACCGAAAAGTGGACTTTGATATCCCTGTCAATGCCGCCCGATTTGCAGCAGAAACAGGATGCAATACTTTCGCTGTTGTCTCGGCTGTTGGGGCCAACAGCAATAGCAAGAATTTTTACACCCGACTAAAAGGAGAGATGGAAGAAGAAATTCAACAACAAAACATCCCTTCCCTGCTAATTTTCCGTCCTTCACTGCTGCTTGGAAAAAGAGATGAAACCAGAATTGGAGAAACTCTTGGAAAATGGATTATGAAACCACTATCATTTTTGTTACCTTCCCGTATAAGACCTGTTGAAGCATTGGTCGTTGCTCAAGCAATGGGAAATGCCGCCAACTCAGATCTAAAGGGAAATCATATTTTTCATTATCGGGAAATAAAAAATTATGCAAGATAAACTTATAACGAATAATCTGTTATCATCAAATCATTTCAAAAACACCAAAGGCAAATAAACCGTGGAGTTTTCAAATTTACCGTCCCCGGCTTTTGCAGGAATCCACTTGGGCATTCGCTGAACGATGTCCACAGCCATTTTATCAAGAAAAGATGTCAATCCTTTGTGCACCTGTGCCCTTCGAACTTTTCCATTTCGCTTAACTTTAAATTTCACAATCACTATCCCCTGTTGAGAAGCTGAATCAGGCATATCAACTGCCCTTTCGAGATAACTCTCCAAAGCAGCAGTTCCACCTGGGAAAGAAGCTCTTGAAAGAAACCCGGATATCACAGAATCGCGACAGAATTCAGGACATATAACCTCATCTAAATAGAGTTTATTCTCCATCAACATACGATCAAAACTCCCACGGCTATATTTCCGGATATTGATGGATGTCAAAACTTTTTCATTAAAAGACCTGTGCTCTGTCAGAAAATGATTATTGCCATAAAGAAATTCCTGACGAATAACAGGCCCTTTTAGTCCTGCCGAAACCTGTCGTTCAACGGGCAGGAGCAAACCATTGTAACGAATGAGTGTATTACTCATGGTTAAACCCTGCGCCTGCTTAAGAGTTATCCTTTCTGGAAGATTATTTTCTGAATAATCAATAATCCTCCAAAAAGAAAGTTCTCCGGCATGATTCAATTGACGTGTTTTATAAAGAAGCCCATTAGAATTATAAAAATAAAGCGTTTTACCATCAATTGAACCATCGTCAGCATATTCCACCTGTTCAATCAATTTTCCGGAAACATCATAAAAAAAACCTTCTCTCCACAATAATTTAGCATTCGGAGCATAATGCCTCCTTTGCACTAGATTCCCGTTTTCATCAAAACTATTACAATAGTAATTTTCCGGTTTTTTTAAACGATTAAATTCCACAGATTTACTTATTCTCCCTGATGGATCAGTGAAAATCACAAAAAATTGATTTACTTCTCCCTTGGCCTTACTCATTTCGCCAGAATACTGGTAATCAATAAAACCTGTAATTCCTGCTTCAGCCAGCTTCAGGTCACCTTTTCCGGGAAGTAAATCCAAAACATCTTCAGCCATCTGAGTCCGGACGGGACTTAGTTGCAATAGAAATATGGCGAGACTGGTAAAAAGTACCTTCATAAAGAATGATTTTGTCTTCTAAGAGCATCAAATTACAGACACTCAAAGTAAAAAATCCACTCTTTTTACACCAACTGCAATTTTACTTTGGCCAACAATGAAAATAGACCGTTAGATAATTCAGCTTTTAGCAATCAGTAAAAATTACTTCAGAATTGTTTTATTAACAATTAATCCTTTATTCATCTTAATCCGAAGCAAATAAACTCCGGGGAGCATTTTGGGGAGGTTCACATTTTCTTGTTTCTGAATCCCGGAAAACTTCTGCTGAAACTCTACTTTTCCCGACAAACTGATGATCTCCGCTTCATTTATGAACTCCGGACAGTCAATAAGTAAATAATCCCCGGCAGGAACAGGAAAAACTTTCACCGAAGCATTGAGTGCTGCCTGTTCATCATGTGAATCAACCGTGAATTCCATATCACCAAGATTAAATCCTCCATTGCCCATATCCAAATGCAGCACTTCATCCTCCTGGTAGAGATCAATTTTCGCGGTAATGGTAACAAAGTCGTTCCAGCCATTGGTTTTAGGAATTATTGCCTGACCTCTCTCTTCATCACCCACATAAAAAGTTATGGGGCCCCGCAAATCAGCTTCACTGGCAATTCTCAATTCCACCAGATATTCAGCAGTTTCCTGTACCTGAATGGTGTATTCAAGCCATTCTCCACTGACAATCCATCCAACATTAGGACTCCCGTTATCTCCATACTCAGTGTCCACCTGCTCATCCTGACGAGGCCCGGCACCCTCATTGGCAAAGGATTTATCATGATAAGCAACATTCTGACCACCAATATCATAATCAGTAGAATTAATAACACCCGGAACCGGGTGAGGCTGATTGATGTCAGGATACGGATATTGGCCTGCAGGAAAAACCTCCCTTTCAATCGCATATTGATCAAGACAGGTATTGTTCACTATCACATCCACATTGCCGGACTGCACGCCCCAGTCAACCAGAACTTCATGAGTTCCGATGCCGGAAACCACCTCTACTCCTTCCGGGAAACTCCACAAATATTCAGTGGCATGCATCTCAGGCAGAGAGTACTGCATACCTGCTTGGTTAATTTCAAAAAAAAGCGGTCCTTCCAACTGCGGCATTTCAACCTTTACCGGAAATTCAACAATCTCCGAAAATCCATCACCTTCCACCCGGCATTGCACCAATCCGTCAGAGCATCCCCAATTCACAATTGCCGAACTTCCATTTTCACCGCTTTGAATAGTGGCACCATCAGGAATCATCCACTGATAAGACCATCCCTCAACAGCATCAATGCTGAAATCCAGGTTTGCCTGATTTGGAACAACCGTATCAGGGCCGTCAATCATAACTGTTTGTGGAGATTTATACACGCGAACGAAATCCACCTCCATGGTTTTGGGAAACAACGTGTCATCAACGCCTTCAACACCTCCCCAATTACCTCCAATGGCGATATTGAGAATTAAATGAAAAGCTTTATCAAACGGCCATTCAGAAAATGTCTGGTTCTGATTTTCGAAAGTAAACTGCAATTCATCATCCACAAAAAAATCAATGCGGTCGGGAAACCACTCAACGGCATACGTATAGAAATTATTTTCAGGATCATTCAAGGTTGTGGAACTTCCTACTTGTGTATTAATTGAATGATTGAATGCATCGGTATGTACGGTAAAATGCACAACATTCGGATCGTATCCCACATACTCCATTATATCAATCTCTCCGCTGGCAGGCCATCCGCCGTATTCCCAATTGGTCGGAAGCATCCATATGGCAGGCCAGGCACCGCGTCCACCCGGTAGTTTTGCTCTTACCTCTACCCTGCCGTAAAGCCAGTCGCCTTTACCTCGTGTAAGGAGACGCGCAGAAGTATAATCTCTTCCGTTATAGTTCTCTTTGCGGGCTTCAATAATCAATTTTCCATTCTCAACCCGAGCATTTTCCTCTCTCTTGTTTGTGTAATATTGTAATTCATTATTTCCCCATCCATCGCCTCCTACATCATAAACCCACTTCTCAGAATCGGGCAGTCCGTTATAATCAAACTCATCGGCCCATATGAGCGACCAGTTTTGAGCAAAAGCAGCTGTCATTAACGCCAACATCACAAAAAGCAGCAGAATTCTTTTCATTTCAGATTTTTAATTTGGTTAATCTCCAAATTTGATAAAACACATCCACAAAAGCACACTTTTTAACACATAAAAACCTCATCCACTACCTCATTAAAAACTCATCGCTTATCATTAATCAATAATAAGAGAGTAATATCATCACCTGACAACAACTATAAACTTTTAATAAAGTGTCACATATAGAACAATGCCTGATTTTGAGTTTTGTCAATAATTGAAATCCTGCTGTCGGCTGCTGACTAGTGTCTAACGACTAAATTACTTTTATCTGCTCACCTCTACTCCATTATCTTCCAGTACCTCCACTGCCTCTTTTGGCAATGTCCAGTCATGTTCATAATATCCTTCCGAAATCACATTATGGTTGCTTTTTCTGAAGAAGAGAAAATCTTTCATACCTTTCAATGCCTGTGCCCCTTTAGCACCGCCAAAACGGCTGCCGGTTGGTGGCAACTGGCCTTCCTCTTCGGGAGCAAAAGTCCAGAAAGGTAACCCGGAGCTCACTACTACCAGATTCCCGTTATTTGGAAAGCAGTAAACCAGACCTAAACTATCCTGCTCAGCTTCAAGGTGCATGGGTAATTCATCTGACAATTCGGCAATAACGCTGTTGGTCTCTGTTGTTCCAAACAATACAAGATTGGAGTTAAGCAAATCGTCATTAGTCACATCTTTATCAGCAATTACACGAGGATTAACCTGACTATTCTGCTCAAAATAGCCACCAAAAGAAACGGAAAAATCAGCAGCGTTTTCAGCAATTTGTTTTCGGGCAGCAATTCCATCAAGATCCGGAGCGTTTTGAGTGCCGTAAACATAAACATGCCGATTGGTTACCACCTCGTAAAGCGGGCCTTCCAGTCCTTTTTTCTTGGCCACCACAGGAGCATGATATTTCCCGGTCTGCCAGCGACCCTCAACTTTTATAAAGGAATGACTGAACCGGGGAAGGCTTGAAACCGACTGTCCGTCAATATCCACAACAAGCTTTTCGGAGGATTTGAACAACTTATGCCCTTTCAGTTCCAGTGAAAAGGCCTCAAGATTATCGGTTTTAATGCTCACAGAATTATTTCCCGAAAACTGTGCGTCAATACGGGCAAGAGTTCCGGGAGTAAGCTTATCAATTTGAACCCAGTAAGCTCCTGGACGCTTGTACCATCGTGTGGCATATCTTACACGTCGGGGAAACGGATTGCGCTCAATACCATCAAACCACTTAAAAATATCTCCGTTGGCATAAGCATTGGTCCATGAATCATGCTGCACCCCCGGATATTCATGATACTCCACCATGGTCCCCATGTTCTGCAATTCATCAACAATCTGACGGGTTCCCTCTGCCCGAACCACCGGATCGGCTCCCCCCTGATGAATCGTTACGGGAAGATTAAGTGCATTTTCGGTAAGATCGAAATACTCATCAGGTGGGGCAGGACAAACCGGAGCAATTGCCGCAAATAAATCAGAATAAGCCATCCCCAAAAACAGAGTTCCTCCTCCTCCCATTGACAGGCCTGTCAGGAAAATCCGGTTTCGGTCAATATTAAAATCCCTGCAGCACTTGTTAATAACCTGCAGCACATCATCTTCAGGAATGCCAACATACCCCATAGTGCCCCGTGCATCAGGCGATACAACGATATACTCCACATCCTCCCATTCGGGGAAATAACGAGAGGCCTCCGCATCATTTTCTCCCGGCAGATTGGTCTTTCCAAACACCCGCTTAAGCGCCAGACGGTGGTTCGACATGGCGCCATGCAACATCACCACAAGGGGATATTCTTTATCCGGATCAAAATCAGGCGGAAGGTAAAGACCATAGGGTTGTTCCGAATCGTCAATTTCGGAATAAAAAGTTCCCACCTGAGGGCCGGACTGGTAATATTGAGCTGACGGATAGAGCAATCCGCAAAAGGCCATAAATATAATCAGGAATAGTTTTTTAAAAATCATAGTGTTTATTTTTGGTTGTGTGTGTGTGTAATTACATTGAAGTCTGTCTCTCAAAAATAACGAAAGTTTTTCAGTAAGAACGAGTGTTCTCCCGTAATTTCGGGCATTCCCTTTCTTTTTCGTAAATTTGAGTTTTGTAAAAAACTACTGATGCCGCATCAAAAACATATTGTCACCACAGATAGCAAATCCATTCGGCTAAGCAATTACGGCCCCGGTATTTTTCCGGGACTACCCACCAGGTCGGCCTTCAAAAAGGCCATAAAAAAAGGAGAGATACTGGTTAACAACCAAGACGGAACCACAGGCCACATCGTAAAGCCAGGAGAGGAAATTTCCTGGAATGCTACAGATCAAAAGCCGGTAAAACTTTATCATATCGACCTTGATGTGATGTATGAAGACAAAACCATGGCAGTGGTGAACAAACCAGCAGGAGTTGTAGTCAGCGGCAATCAGTTTCGCACACTTGAAAACGCACTTCCGCTACACCTGATGCCATCTTCACATAAAGATGCACTGGCATCTCCAAAAGCTATTCACCGGCTCGACGCCCCCACAAGTGGTCTCATCATTATTGCAAAAACTGCCGCATCACGGGTAAAACTCTCCCGGCAAATGGAAAGAAAAGAGATCCATAAAACCTATCAGGTGGTTGTCATTGGAGAAACGCAAACATCATGGAGTTCAGAAAATCCGGTGGATGAAAAACCTGCCAGAACCCTTTTCAAAAAAATAATGGCTGTTCCTTCCCTGCGAAGCGGTACACTCACACTCTTGGAAGCAAAACCTTTAACCGGACGAACCCACCAAATCAGAAAACATCTTTCGGAAGCCGGCACTCCTGTTCTCGGCGACAAAATATATGGGAAAGAAGGACAAATTTTGAAAGGCAAAGGATTATTTCTTTGTGCCACCCGGCTGGAGTTCCTCCACCCCTTTTCCCATGAACAAATTAGTATAGAAATTGAAACACCCCCCAAATTTGGAAAATTTATGCAGGGAGAAAAGCAGAGGTACGAGAAGTACAGGGTGTGTAATAATTCCCACACCAAAGCCAAAGATCATTAACGATAGTATTACAAACCCTAAAGAACGCAGTAGTTGGTGTTTTCTTGCA
>CAYOFH010000030.1:0-29223 GCA_964403175.1 uncultured Marinilabiliaceae bacterium | reverse complement strand
CTAAATAATTGATTCTTATGGCAATATTAGCGTTCCAAAAACCTGACAAAGTCATCATGCTCGAGGCTGACGACAAATTCGGTCGCTTCGAATTTCGTCCTCTTGAGCCGGGATATGGTATTACTGTTGGAAATGCCTTAAGAAGAATCCTGTTGTCCTCACTCGAAGGATATGCTATAACAACTGTGAAGATTGAGGGTGTTGACCATGAGTTCTCCAGCATTCCGGGAGTGGTTGATGATGTATCAGAGATTATTCTGAACCTTAAGCAGGTCAGGTTTAAGCAGACCATTGAAGACCATGATCAGGAAAAAGTCACAGTTAAAATAAGTGGTAAAGAGCATCTTACTGCAGGTGATTTTGACCAGTTTCTTAACGGATTTAAGGTGTTGAACCCCGAATTTGTAATTGCACACATGGACTCTGATGTGAAATTACAGATTACGTTGACTATTAATAAAGGGCGTGGGTATGTTCCGGCAGCTGAAAATCAGAATTCGGAGCAGGAGATTGGTACTATTGCCATTGATTCTGTATATACTCCTATTCGTAACGTAAAGTTCGATATAGAGAATTACAGAGTTGAGCAGAAAACCGACTACGAAAAGCTGCTTCTTGAGATTGAGACAGATGGCTCTATTCATCCCAAAGATGCTTTGAAAGAAGCCTCAAAGATTTTGATTCATCATTTTATGTTGTTTTCGGATGAGAAAATTACTCTTGATTCCGAGGAGAAAACCAGTGGTGATGAATTTGATGAGGAAGTATTACATATGCGTCAGATGTTGAAAACCAAACTGGTAGATATGGATCTTTCCGTACGTGCCCTTAATTGTCTTAAGGCTGCTGATGTGGAAACTCTGGGTGAATTGGTACAATATAATCGAAACGACTTGTTGAAATTCCGAAATTTCGGAAAAAAGTCACTTACCGAACTTGATGATCTATTGGATAACATGGGATTGAATTTCGGTATGGATATTTCGAAGTATAAATTAGACAAGGAATAATTGCAATGAGACATAGAAAGAAATTTAATCACTTAAGCCGCACAAGTTCTCACCGTAAGGCAATGTTGTCAAATATGGCGAGTTCTCTTATTATACACAAGAGAATTAAAACGACCGTGGCAAAGGCGAAAGCTCTTCGTATGTATGTGGAGCCGCTGATCAATAAATCCAAAACAGATAATACTCATTCACGGAGAATCGTTTTCAGTCATCTTCAAAATAAAGAAGCTGTTTCTGAACTTTTTCGTGAGATATCTGAGAAAGTAGCCAACCGTCCAGGAGGTTATACCCGTATTTTGAAATTAGGTAATCGTCAGGGCGATGCCGCGGAAGTTTGCTTTATTGAGCTGGTTGACTATAACGAAAATATGTTTTCAGAAACTTCTGGTGCTGCCAAGAAAACTACCAGAAGAAGTCGTCGTGGTGGGAAAAAATCCACTGCTGAGACTGCCGCTGCAGCTCCTTCATCTAAAACATCTGAAACCGCTGTTGAAGAACCCCAGGAAAGCAAAGCTTCTGAAAGCGGAGAAGAGAAAAAGGAAGAATAGACCAAATGAATGCTCATTTGATTTAAAAGTTCTTAAAAAAGGGATAAAGGTTCTGAGCTTTATCCTTTTTTTTTGACAAAGTGCTATGTTCTTGAGATATTTGAAGGTTGAATTTATCCTTTGCAAATTGATGGTATTATTTTTTTATGGAATGCTGAAGATCAGGGTTCCTTTTCCTTTTAGTATTCATCGGTAATTGTAATGGTTGTTTCAAACTTTCTTCAATTTAAATTATTAAACTGAAATTAAACGATAAAATTATGGGACTAATTGCTAATGTTCATGCCCGCGAAATTCTTGACTCACGCGGTAATCCTACTGTTGAAGTAGAGGTAACTCTTGATTGTGGAATTATTGGTCGTGCTGCTGTTCCTTCCGGCGCTTCCACCGGCGAAAATGAAGCCCTTGAGCTTCGTGATGGAGACAAAGGTCGTTACCTGGGAAAGGGTGTTTTGAAGGCCGTTGAAAACGTAAATAACGTTATTGCTCCTGCTCTTGTTGGCATGAGTGCTTTGAATCAGGTGGGCGTTGACATCAAAATGCTGGAAATGGATGGTACCAAAACCAAAAGCAAATTGGGAGCCAATGCTATTTTGGGTGTTTCGCTGGCAACTGCAAAAGCTGCTGCTGAATATCTGGATATGCCTTTGTATCGTTACATTGGTGGAACTAATGCAGTAACTTTGCCAGTTCCTATGATGAATATTATTAACGGTGGATCTCATTCCGATGCTCCTATTGCATTTCAGGAATTTATGGTTCGTCCTGTTGGCGCCAAGAGTTTCCGCGAGGGATTAAGGATGGGAGCTGAGATTTTTCATGCACTGAAGAAAGTATTGAAAGATCGTAATTTGAGTACAGCTGTTGGTGATGAAGGTGGTTTTGCTCCTTCTCTTGATGGTACTGAAGATGCTTTGAATTGTATTATTAAAGCTATTAAAGATGCAGGATATAAGCCCGGCCGGATGGAAGATGGTGGGCAGGTTTCTATCGCATTGGATTGTGCTGCTTCTGAGTTTTTCGAAAATGGAGTATATGACTACAGCAAATTCGAAGGACCTAACGGTGCAAAACGTAATTCTGAAGAACAGGCTGCCTATCTTGCTGAGTTGGTTGAGAAGTTCCCTATCGATTCAATTGAAGATGGTTGCGACGAAGGCGACTGGGATGGCTGGGTGAAGCTTAACAATCAGATTGGTCACAAATGCCAGCTGGTTGGTGATGACTTGTTCGTTACAAACGTGGACTATCTTCAGAAGGGGATTGAACTTGGGGCTGCCAATTCTATCCTGATCAAGGTAAATCAAATTGGTACTTTGACAGAAACTTTGAACGCTATAGAAATGGCTCATCGTGCAGGTTATACTTCAGTTACTTCACACCGTTCAGGTGAGACTGAAGACTCTACCATTGCGGATATTGCCGTAGCTACTAACAGTGGTCAGATCAAAACCGGTTCTTTGAGTCGCTCAGATCGTATGGCCAAGTATAACCAATTGCTCCGTATTGAAGAAGAGCTTGGTGGTGCTGCTGTTTATGGATACACCAAAATTGTTAAGAAATAATTTACAGATCAACTATAGATTTTGATAAGCTACTATTTTCTTATCAAAGTCAGAATTGTGTCAGCTTTAAAGCCGGATTGCAGAAATGCTTTCCGGCTTTTTCATTTTAGAATAATGTCATTTGATTTTTATTAGCCATACATTTTTTGGAAACATTGGGCAGGGTGGTTGTGGTTGAAACAATTTTAACTTTTTTTTGTTTGTTTATCGGGTTTTTGCTTTTAATGGGCAGGTAAAAACCAGGTAGGTATAAAATTTCAAATATTCGTTTTTATGGATTATATTAAAGATAAACTTATTGCGATAGGGAGGCCTCAGGCAGAAATGGTAAAAAAAATCCTGAAAGAACATGGAGATTCTGTTATACAGGATGTCACACTAGGTCAGGTTTTTTCGGGAATGAAAGGGATGGTATCCTTGCTAACCTGTACTTCCAAGCTGGATCCTGAGGAAGGTATTCGATTTCGCGGCTATTCCATTCCAGAACTTAGAGAGAAACTGCCCAAAGTAAGCAAAGACGGAGAACCATTGCCTGAAGGACTTTTTTACCTGATGCTTATAGGAGAATTGCCCAGCGATGAGGATGTTAAATTTATCAGTGAATCTTGGGCCAAAAGGTCACAAAATATACCGGCTCATGTTTTTGATGTAATTAATGCTTTGCCTAAGAGTGCTCATCCGATGATTCAGTTTAATTCTGCAATTTTGGCTATGAGTACCGAATCGCATTTCCGGAGAGCATACCTGGCTGGTATGGATAAGAGAGATTATTGGGATCCTATGTATGAAGGTGTGATGGATTTGATCAGCCGTCTTCCTGTAATTGCTGCTTATATATATCGCAGGGTGTTTCATGATGAAAAATATATTAATGCCGATCCATCACTCGACTGGGCAGGAAATTTGGCCCATATGATGGGATTTGATAGTGACGAGGTCATGCGGTTTATGCGTTTGTACATGGTAATTCATGCCGACCACGAAGGAGGAAATGTTTCTGCACATGCAACTCACCTTGTTGGATCTGCCCTTTCCAATCCATATTACAGTTTTTCTGCAGGAATGAATGGTCTTGCAGGCCCTTTACATGGTATGGCCAATCAGAATGTGATGCATTGGCTTCAACGCCTCATTGATGATTTGGGAACAGATGCTCCTACAACGGAGCAGGTGCGTGAGTATGCAAAAGCTACACTGGATTCTGGCAGAGTGATTCCCGGTTATGGACATGCTGTTTTGAGAAAAACGGATCCAAGATTTACGGTTCAGCTAGATTTTGCCAATAAGTATATTCCGGAAGCACCTCTGATTAAACTGGTAAAAAAAATGTATGAGGTGGTGCCTGATATTTTAGAGCAAACCGGTAAGGTTAAAAATCCATGGCCTAATGTAGATGCAATTTCAGGTAGTATGTTGTCGAGCTATGGTATCACAGAGTATCCTGTTTATACTATGTTGTTTGGTGTATCCCGAGCATTGGGAGTATTGTCTCAGCTTGTTTGGGACAGAATGTACGGACTTCCCATTGAACGGCCCAAATCACAAACCCTGGATTGGTTTAAAGATAAAGTGGGGTTTAAGGGATAAGAAGATTCTGATTAAGGGCTGTGACAGATTTTTTGTAAAGCCGGAATGCAGCTTTTCACCGGATTTATCTGTGGTTTTTGCGCTTTTAAGAATCATGAATAAATCAGGTTTAAGGCTTTTAAGGCTTTTTTTGATGAGGGAATGCTGTGTATTGCCAGGTTTTTTATATTTTCGTTCTCATTCTGACTGCAAAGACTGTAAAGCATATGCCAATTTCCCTGACTTTGAAAAACTTGTTCCTTTTATTGTTGTTTATTCAGTTTTCTCCTTTTTCAACCCTGGGGCTCACAGGTGGAAAGGAGAATTCGGAAGTTCCTTTGTTAACGATTGCTGATGGTCTTTCCAATAATTCTGTTACTGCAATCTTTCAGGACCATTATGGCTTTTTGTGGATTGGGACAGAGGATGGGCTTAACAGATATGATGGGTATCAATTTATAACTTATCGGCACAATCCAGGTGTTAAAAATTCCATTTCAGGCAATCATATTCAGTGTATTACCCAGGATGAGGAAAACAACTTGTGGATAGGTACCCATAATAGCGGACTTAACAAGTTTGATTACTCCACCGGTACTTTTACTTCTTATCTGACCAATGCTAATTCCGATTCCTCACTGCCTGAGAATAGTGTTTATGGTATTTTTGTTGATAAGAAAGGCGATTTGTGGGTGAAAACACAATCCTATCTTTCAGCTTTTAAAGGGGATTCTCTGGGATTTGAGAATTATGGGCATTTTAATAATGTTTTTAATGTGCAGGAAGCTTCTAAATATCCTATGTTGACGGAATCGGATACGTCTTTGCTGGTAGGTACAAAGGATGGATTAAACAGATTTAACACGGAAACCAAACATTTTTCAAGACTTGGATTTAAGTATACAGGTGAAAACCCGACACATGAGGTGATTTTAGATCTCATACCAATGGAGAGAAATACATCTTTAATGGCATCGTCAGCGGGTCTTCGGGTATTGGAATATTCAGGAAATGGTAAGATGGGAATTAAAAATGTTTCGGATAATTCTTCGGGAGTTAATGTGGTTTTGCGTCTTGAGTCTGGAGAAATCTTGGCAGGGACTCCTCAGGGGATACATGTTTTTGAATACTCTACCACCGATCAGCGTCTTTCTGTCGTAGAAAAGGTTCTGGAGTCCTATAATGTAATTTCACTTTTCGAAGATCAATCCGGAATAATTTGGGCTGGAACACGTTTCAACGGACTTTTAAAAATTAATCCTGCACCTTCTAAATTCAAGAAGTTTTTCCGTGAAGGAGAAAACAACGGATTCGGAAATTCACTTAATGTTAAGAGTATTTTTCAGGATAACGACGGAAGTATTTGGATGGGAACCATGGATTCCGGAATTCTTAAATACGATCCTTCAGATGATAGTACAACTGGTTATGAAATCATATGTGAAAGCGGAAAGCATATAGAGCCACATACTGTTTTTGTATTGTATTTGGATGAAACCGGACGTTTGTGGGCAGGAACCAATTGTGGTCTTTATTATTTGAATAAGGCAGAACAACGTTTTGTTGAGTTTGATAACGGACTTGATTTTGGTATCGAGAATTTAATTAAGACCAACCATATTTTGTCGCTGGCTACTGATTTGGATGGGAATATGTGGATTGGAACTGGTTTTGGACTATACCGGTTTGACGGCCGCTACATTTTCAGTCATTTTTTTGATCAACAAGAAGTGTCAGGGCTTTACAGTGATCATATTAACGCTTTGCTCCGAGATGAGAAAGGTAATTTGTGGATTGGAACTTCTGGCGGACTTAATGTTTGGGATAGGGATACTAAGCAAATTTTAAGAGTTCCATTTATTGGGGAAGATAGCTCAGCAATCAGAACCTCTGTTCTTTCCCTGGAATTTGCTTATAACGGAGAGATATGGGCTGGTACTCAATCAGGATTGTGGAAATTGGATCCTGAAGACAGAAAACCCCAATCAATGGAAGGCAATCATAATTTGGAAAATGATATGATACAAGCCGTAAGTGCTGATCATGCCAACAGGGCCTGGGTTTCAACCAATAAAGGGATTTCCTGTGTAAATCCGGATGGAACAGTTTTTAATTTTGATGTGGTTGACGGGCTTCCGGGCTATGGTTTTAATAATAACAGTGTTTTTAAAAATCGTGAGGGAACCTTAATTTTTGGAAGTACCCAGGGGATTTGTTGGTTTCATCCTGATTCTATCAACTATAATTTGCATAAGCCATCTTTGGCGATTACTAACATTCAACTTGTCAGACGTGGTAAAAAGGCGGAATCCTTTTGGCCGTTCACAGAAGGTATTAATTTGAAATATCGTTTTTTCACCAGCTTGGAGGTAGAGTTTTCTGCTCTGGAGTTTACGCAACCCGAAAAGAACCATTATCGTGTCTTTCTGGAGGGATATGATAGTGAATGGCGGCCCGTAACCAAAGAGAATAAAGTTTCTTTTTCTAATTTACTTCCCGGTGATTATACCTTGAAAATCATTGCATCGAACAATGATTTTACATGGAATAATGACCCTCTGAAACTAGACATCACAGTAAACCCGCCACTCTGGATGTCTAATTATGCTTTTGCCTTTTATATTCTGGCTTTAATTTTCATACTTCATTTGTTTGTGAGCTACAGGGTAAGGCATTATAAGAAAGTGAATAAAGAATTGCAGGAAAAGACTGTTAATAAAAAGCAGATTGAAGCACAACGGGAAGTGTTGACCCACATAAACCGAAGTCTGACGGATAGTATAAATTATGCCCGTCGGATTCAGCGGGCTATGATACCCTCTGAAGCTTCCTTTTCCAAGGTGTTCTCTCAATCTTTTGTATATCTGCGGGCACGTGATATTGTAAGTGGCGATTTCTTCTGGTTTCATGAAAAAGAGGATAAAGTGTTTGTGGCGGCAGTAGATTGTACCGGACATGGTGTCCCCGGAGCTTTTATGTCAATTATTGGAATTGATTTATTGAAGAATATTGTTGAGGTGCAGGGGGTTGAATCTCCATCTGAAATATTAAAAACAATGAACGGCGATTTAATACGAACCTTAAATCGTCAGCAGCAAACCAATGGAAATGAGAATGACATTAATGATGGAATGGATATGTCTCTTGTTGTGATTGACCGGAAAAAGAAAATGCTTGAGTTTGCAGGAGCTTATAATGGTTTCTATCTGATCAGGGATAATGAAATTCACAGTTACAAAGGAGACCGATTTCCGATAGGGTATCTTAAAGATGGTGAGTCTCCTGTATTCACTTGCAAAGAAGTGCCTCTTAAGGACGATGATGCTGTTTATCTTTTTTCTGATGGACTTCCTGATCAATTTGGGGGCCCTGATTATAAGAAGTTTAAATATCGTCGTTTTAGACTATTACTTCTACATATTCATCAAATGGGTTTTTTCGATCAAAAGACACTTCTGCATCAGAAGATTGAAGAATGGATGGGTGAGGGAAATGAGCAGGTGGACGATATGCTCATTATCGGGTTTAAGCCTCTGGGAAAGGCCCTGAAAAAAGATCATTCATAGAGGTTTAAGCTTTCACGAGAGATATTTTTTAATAATCCGTAGTAGTTCATCTGGTTGGAATGGTTTACTTATATAGTCGTCCATACCAGCGGCCAGGCATCGGTCCTTATCCTCAGGAAAAGCATTGGCAGTAACTGCAATGATAGGTGTATGGGAGTTAGTGCTTTGTTCTATCTCTCTGATTTTTTTAGTGGCTTTTAATCCGTCCATGACAGGCATTTGAATGTCCATAAGAACTAGGTCGTATTTTGTGTGGCCGAATTTTTCAAGTGCTTCTTTTCCATTAAAAGCAACATCAATCTTTTTCACTGCGTTTTTTATGTAGAGAATTATGATTTGTTGATTGCTTACATTGTCTTCAGCCAACAGAATATTTGCATTGCTGAGGTCTATTGCCGGCTTTTGGTCTTCCGTTGCAAAAGTTTTTTTTGCCTTCCCCCAGGTTTCTTCGTTGTTGTTATGATCTTCTTCGGAGAATGAGTAGGAAAACTCGAAAATAGTTTTTTCTTTCTCCCTGATGACGTTGAGAGTTTTTCCTTCTGATTCGATAGTTTTAAGAGTAATACCCAAATCAAGCAAATTTATTAACCTGCTGTTATTTATTCTGTCAAGATTTTTGTAGTTGTATATCCCTTCATCGGTTAGATTCTTCCCTGTTTCAATCACCATATTGGTAATTATCCTGAATCTTAACTCTATTTTTTTCGGCATTCCGGGCTGTCGGGACACTTCAATGGTAATAAATTTATTGGGTTGTTTGTTATTTTTAATGATGCTGTTTATCAGATTCAGAAATATTTGTTTGATTTTTATGCTGTTGCCTGTAATAGAAGTCGGGATGTCTGCAGACAAGGACAGATTGAAACGGGTACGCGAAAGTCCAGGTTGTCCGGAAAACAGTCGAATAGTATTATTGAGAGTTGTGTAAAGATTGAAGCTGGTTATATTTTCTGGTTCATGAGAAAAGGTTTTGGAGGAAAAAACAAGATTATTGACCACATCAACCAAATTATTAGTTGAGGCATGAATGGTATTAAGATAATCCCTTTGCTGATCGCTCATAACCGAGTTGTCCAGCATTTCCAGAATTCCCGTTATGTTATTAAGAGGGGTCCGGATCTGGTAGGAGAGTTTATTTATCAGGTTTTCCTGAGTTCTGTTCTGATTCTCCGATTCCAAAATTTGACGGTCTTTTTCCAAAAAAACTTCTGATCGAATAAACTGGTAGGTATAGCCTATGAGAAATGCCATTATGTAAGAGATTCCCAAAAAAAGCTTTTGATTTAAGGAATAGGTTTCGATCCATGCTGCATGATGAAATGGACTGATGAAAAACAGAAGAATGAAGCCAAACAAAGCAATGGCTCCGTAACTGCCACGCTTCCTGCCGCTTATGGTCATGGTGAGTAATGGAAAGAAAATTGACCAATAACCGTCCATCCCTGTGCTGCCTCCTGTTATAATGAAAAAAGAGAAGGTCAGTCCAAGAATCAGAAGAAAGATATTCTGGAATCGTAAGTTCTGCTCATCTCTGGAACTGAAATAGTAATTCAGCGTAAATGCAACAGATAAAAACAAAAGAGGAATTGCAAGGATTATATTTTCCTGTATCAGAGAAAGAATTCCCTGAATAAGAACGATGATAAAAAAAAGAAAATTAGTTAGATTGAGAAGTAATGTCTTGGTCTTTGAATCCATATCTGCCTTGTCTTCACTTTCAGGAATGAACAGGCTGATGATTTTGTTGAAAAAGGAAGTAATCATAATTTAATCTTGGGTTTTTTTTATTGATAAATGTAGCTGTTTTTCAGATAATCCCAATACTGATTTAAAAATAAAGTGGTTACTGTTCGAAAAAGATTTCCTTATAGCGATAATAAGATTTTCATCTTAAAGATGGTAATTTTTCCTTAATTTTGATACCTGATTGTTTTGCTTTACTTTTATTAATTATCATATCTGTCAGGAATTTAAAATTTTTATGGATATTTTTCAGATCTGTTATTATCAGAGATAAAGATATGACAACATATAAAGGATATAATTCCGTTGGGGAAGTAATGATTGAAAATAATAAGAAGGAATTTTTACTGGAAGAATAACTAAATTTTGTACAAATGAGACGAATTTTAATTGCAATTCTTTTTCTTGGAGTTCAGTTTTCCACTTATGCTCAGGATCATGTTCCTGAATTGGAAGATTACCAGAATTTTATGAAAAGTAAAACTTTAGTGTTGCTTGAGAAAAACCCTATGAGTGATTTCAATATGGCCATCCGTGAAGTTATGGAGAACTCATGGACACTTACTGATTACCAGTTTATTAATGATGCAGAGTTTGAGGCATATCGTAACAATTCATCTTATTCTTTTTTGATGATTACCAAAGCCTCATTTGCCCGTGACAGGACTAAGGCAAGATATAATTTTCTAAGTCTTTTGATGGCTGAGCGGGCTACAAAAGTACGAAATATGCCTGACTTATGCTCTCTTCCTCTGGCTTACGAGCAGGTGGAGGATGACAGTTACAGCTATAAAATTGAGGCTTTTCTTCGTTTTATGCAAAACCATGTAGAGCTGATGTTGAGTGATCCTTCTCTCATAAGCAAGAATCCTTTTAAATATTATAACCAAAAGAAAAAGGATGATTTGGAGAATAAATTACTTTTCCTGACAAAAGAAGATCTTGCTAAAGAGATAGATACCGAAGCTGAAATCAGAGATGTTTATCCTCATAAATTTCAGATAGTTTCCAGAGAAGATGTAGCAGAGGCCATAGCAGATAAACGTGAAGATGTGGTTTTTCTTCACAAGGTAGGTCCTGAAAAAACCAGAATCAGGGCCAGGGTGTATAAAATGCTTGTGGGAGCAGGAGACCCTCATTTTTATTATTTCGATTATACAATGATGAAAAAAGCGCAGGATGATAATTTTCAGGAAAAGGATTTGAAGAAAATAAGATAAGATTTAATGAATCAGAGAGGCTTCTCAAAACCTGTTGGTAAATATTTATCGGCGGGTTTTGTTGTGTAGTATCGGATTCCGTAATTGAAAAAAGAAAATAGTATGTCCGACGACAAGAAGATTATTTTTAGTATGGTGGGGGTTAGCAAAGTCTATCCTCCTCAGAAGAAAGTTTTGAAAGATATTTATCTATCGTTTTTTTATGGTGCCAAGATTGGAATTATTGGTCTGAATGGTTCAGGTAAATCTACTTTGCTGAGAATTATTGCTGGTGTGGAGAAAGAATATCAGGGAGATGTGGTATTTTCTCCGGGTTACTCAGTTGGTTATTTGGAACAGGAGCCACATTTGGATGGTCAGAAAACGGTTAAACAGGTCGTGGAAGAAGGGGTGCAGGAAGTGGTTGATGTATTGAAAGCCTATGAAGAAGTTAATCTTAAATTTGCTGATCCGGAAATTCTTGAAGATCCTGATAAAATGCAGGCGCTGATGGATGAACAGACCATCCTTCAGGAGAAAATTGATCAACATGATGCCTGGAATCTCGACTCCCGTCTTGAGAGAGCCATGGATGCATTACGCTGTCCACCGGAAGATCAGCCTGTGAGCGAACTTTCAGGAGGAGAAAGACGGCGGGTTGCTCTTTGCCGGTTGTTGTTGCAGGAGCCTGATATTCTACTGCTGGATGAGCCTACTAACCATCTGGATGCTGAATCAGTTCAATGGCTGGAGGTGTTTTTGAAGCAATATCAGGGAACAGTGATTGCTATTACACACGATCGCTATTTTCTTGATAACGTGGCTGGCTGGATTTTGGAACTGGATAGGGGTGAAGGAATCCCCTGGAAGGGTAATTACTCGGGGTGGCTCGAGCAGAAAGCCAAGCGACTTGAGATGGAAGAGAAACAGGTTTCCAAACGTCGTAAAACTCTCGAAAGAGAGTTGGAATGGGTACGAATGGCACCCAAAGCCCGTCAGGCAAAATCCAAAGCCCGTTTATCGGCATATGAGAGTCTGATGCAGGAAGATGTAAAGCAAAAGGAAGAAAAACTTGAAATATTTATTCCCAACGGGCCCCGGCTGGGGGAGAAAGTTATCGAAGCCCATAATGTGGCCAAGGCTTTTGGGGACAGGCTTTTATTTGATGATCTGGACTTTCAGTTACCACGTAATGGAATTGTTGGTGTGATTGGCCCCAACGGGGCAGGAAAAACAACACTTTTCCGGATGATTATGGGGCAGGAAACAGTGGATGCCGGAACTTTTGAAGTGGGAGAAACCGTGAAGATAGGGTATGTTGATCAGTCGCATACCGATATTGATCCTGAGAAGAGCGTTTATCAGGTAGTTTCTGGAGGAAATGAAACTTTAAAAATGGGTGGAAAAGAAATTAACGCCCGGGCATATCTGGCAAGATTCAACTTTTCCGGAAGTGATCAGGAAAAGAAATGCGGAGCGCTTTCAGGTGGAGAACGTAACAGATTGCACATGGCCATGACACTGAAAGAAGAGGCCAATGTATTGCTGCTGGATGAGCCTACCAACGATATTGATGTGAATACATTGCGGGCATTGGAGGAAGGCCTTGATGATTTTGCCGGCTGTGCAGTTATTGTTTCTCACGACCGTTGGTTTCTCGATAGGGTATCTACCCACATTCTGGCCTTTGAAGGTAACTCGAATGTGTCCTTTTTTGAAGGCGGATATACTGATTATGAGGAGAATAAAAAGAGAAGAGGTGGAGATGCTTCTCCCCACCGGATAAAATACAGATCATTGCAGAAAAAGGGATAAAAGAAGTATTCAGTGACAACCGGAAATCCTGAAAATTGATTTTCGGTTGTTTTTTGTCTGCGTTTTATCTGATTTTTCGTTCTGATATTTTTTAATATCAGTAAACCTCATTTTATGTAATCTGATTGGGGCTTTGCAATTGTAGGATGAAGATCGACAAAGTCAGTCAGTGATGTTATGATAACCGGGGAATTGGTATTTTTTTTATGTGGTTAGAGTCATTCTTTTTTGCATCCGGTGATTCTTTGGGTTTGTGAAGGTAGTACATCTCAATCATTCCTTTTCCTTTTACTTTTTGAGGAACACGTCTTACAAAAGAATAATGAGGTTCTAGTAGTTTTCTCGTGGATTCGGATACGTTTATTTGCATTGGGCCGCTGTAGGTTTGCATTCGGGCCGCTATGTTAACGTTGTCTCCAAAAATATCGTAAGACAGGTTATGCTCGCTGATAAATCCTGCAATAATTTCGCCTGAGTTTAATCCAATACGAACTTCCCATTGTATACCCTTTTGTTTATTACGTGTTTTAATGAATTCCCGCATTTCACAAGCCATTTTCCCGGCCCTGAGGGCATGTTCTTTGGAATTGCTGAACATTCCGCTTACTCCCATATAAGCATCACCGATGGTTTTTATTCTTACACAATTGTGTTTTTGCGAAATCTCATCAAACTTGGTAAATATTATGCGGAGCTCATCCAGCAGTTTTCTGGGAGACATTCTGGTTGCCTTTTCTGTAAAATTTACCAGATCTGCCATTATTATGGTCACGTTCCGGTAAGGCCGGGGTTGAATTACAACTCCTCTTTTTAATGACTTTACAATCTCGACCGGCAAAATATTCTTCAGAATGTGATGAGTCTTTTTTTGCTCTTCTTCAAGTTGCCGGGTTTGTTCTTTTAGTTCACGTAAGGTGTTTGCCAATGTCATCGCTGAACTGACGCGGGCAATTAGTTCATCGGTTTCGATGGGTTTACGCACATAATCGATGGCACCGGCCTCCAGAGCCTCTTTTACTTTGTCAGAACTGGAGAAACTGGAAATAATAATAACAGGAATGTCTTGTGTTTTTGGATTGAGTTTAAGATTTTTTAATGCTTCCATGCCCGAAATCTCGGGCATCTCCCAGTCAAGCAGGATAATATCCGGACAGGTTTGCAGTGCGCAACGGTAGGTTTCATAACCATCGCGTGCACGCTGAAAATTAATGTCATTGCTGAGGGTGTGCAGTTGCGCTTTAATGAATTCAGCAATACTGTCCATGTCATCTGCAATCAGTATGGTTAGCTTGGTTGAGTGCATTGAAAATGAGTTTTATGAGCTACAAAGTTAGTGTTTTTTTTGGTTCTTGTTTTTTCTTGTAGCAAACTGATAATAAATATTAAAATATTTCCGGTAAAACTTTTTTGAATTTTATTCTTTTAATTTGTATTGTTCAAAGATCTTTTGCTTTTTTATGCAAACCGACAAGTTGTCAAATTAAAATTATGTGAGTGATTCAAACAGGTTGTGCCTATCATCGGATTTTTGCTGTTGACGGGAACCAAATCTTAAATTTCTAAACTTAATTGTTTTGTCGTAACTTTGATTGATTTCAGCATAAAAATAAATTTTTAAACCTCGAAATATGACACCTGATGAGAAAAACTGGGGCATGTATTGCCATTTGGCCGGGCTTGCTGGCCTTGTTATTCCTTTTGGAAATGTTGTAGGTCCGCTAATCATCTGGATGATAAAGAAAGACGAGTATTCTCATGTTGATCAGGAAGGAAAAGAAGCCCTGAATTTCCAGATAACTGTTTCTATTGCTGCGATGGTAGCAATGGCATTGAGTGTTGTTCTGATTGGTATTCCGCTGCTGATTGCGGTTGCGATCTTTGCTCTTGTTTTTATGATAAAAGCAATCATGGAAACCAATGAAGGCCGTTCTTACCGATATCCGTACAATCTGAGACTGATTAAATAGAACATGAGATTAATTGATTTGAAACTACTGGATGAGCTTTCTGCCAGAGCCCGGGATTCGTCAAGGAAACGTCGTAATTTAAATTTTCATTTTGGCGACGGCGATGTTTTACAGCGGATGCTCAATGCATTTGAACCGGGGACTTATGTTTGTCCTCACAGGCATAAAACGCCACCCAAAAGAGAGGTGTTTGTTTTGATTCGTGGTCGTCTCCTGATGTTGTTTTTTAATGATGCAGGCTTGGTCATTCATCGGGAAATGCTTGATCAAAAGGTTGGTAAGTATGCTGTCGAGATTGATCCGGGCGAATGGCACATGGCAGTCTCTCTGGAAAAAGGGACTGTTGTTTATGAAGTAAAAGACGGTCCTTATGATCCGGGTAATGATAAAGAATTTGCCCCTTGGGCCCCGGAGGAGGGGACGCAGAATGCAAATGCTTATCTGGAACGGCTTATTCAGGAGAACACCATTGGGTAATAATTACAATAGCACTCTGGACACAGGAGCAGAAACCTTTTTTGTCTCTTTTTTGGATTTAGGGTGCTTTATTCTAATCAGTGACACACCCCTCAGATGCTGAGGCAACAGATCTCCTGAATTTTTTTAGAATCCCGGTTGCCGGTTTCTCCACCGGTTTTTTCCAGTCTTGTTTTCGTTTTGCGATATCTTCTTCCGTTAGGTTTACCTCAATAAGATTTTTGTTGATATCAAGGGTAATAATATCGCCATTCCTGATTAAGCCAATCAGTCCCCCGTTATATGCTTCCGGAGTTATATGGCCCACCACAAAACCGTGTGAGCCACCCGAGAACCGGCCATCTGTAATGAGGGCTACATCGTTGCCCAGGCCGGCTCCCATAACTGCTCCGGTTGGTTTCAACATTTCCGGCATTCCCGGTGCTCCTTTGGGGCCGCTGTTTCTGATCACAATTACCTCGCCCGGTTTTACATCTTTACCAATGCCTTCAATGGCTTCGT
The DNA here is from genome assembly GCA_964403175.1 of uncultured Marinilabiliaceae bacterium. Classification (GTDB taxonomy): domain Bacteria; phylum Bacteroidota; class Bacteroidia; order Bacteroidales; family Marinilabiliaceae; genus Marinilabilia. Next base: position 13,266 of record CAYOFH010000030.1, on the reverse strand, counting down.
TTTCATCTTCAAAAACATGGGCAGGACCACTGAAATGATCGCCTTCCTTGCCGGTTATTTTGGCTACAGACCCTTCAGGTGCCAGGTTTCCGTAGAGAATTTGAATGTGCCCTGTTTTTTTTATGGGATGACTAACCGGAGCAATGATTTTTTGATTTTTGGACAGATCCGGCACGGACTCAAGATTTTCACCTACCGTTTTTCCTGTTACAGTCATAGGATTTCCGTCTATCAAATCTTCTTTTAACAGGAACTTCAAAACGGCAGGAATTCCCCCTATGTTGTGGAGATCTTCCATGAGATAGGTTCCGCTGGGTTTAAGATCGGCAAGGTATGGCGTTCTGTTGCTTATTTTCTGAAAATCGTCAATAGTGAGTGGTACATTCACTGATTTGGCCATGGCAATCAGGTGGATAACTGCGTTGGTTGATCCGCCAAGTGCCATGATAAGTGTAATAGCATTTTCAAAAGCCTTCCGGGTCATAATGTCCCGTGGTTTGATGTCTTTCTCCAGTACTGTTTTAATGGCAGATGCCATGGTTTTTGCTTCATCTCTTTTTTGAGGACTCACAGCCGGGTTGGATGAGGTATAGGGCAGACTCATACCCATGGTTTCTATGGCCGCGGCCATGGAGTTGGCAGTGTACATTCCTCCGCATGCTCCGGCTCCTGGAATACTGTGTTTTATGATGCCTTTATAATCAAAATCGGAAATATTTCCACTTAGTTTTTCTCCATAGGCTTCAAAAGCCGAAATAATATTCAGGTCTTTGTCTTTCCATTTTCCTTTTTTTACTGTTCCCCCGTACAAGAGGATGGCCGGCCTGTTTAAACGGCCCAATGCAATCATGGCTCCGGGCATGTTTTTGTCACATCCTACAATTGGGATTACTGCATCGTAAAACTGGGCGCGGACAACTGTTTCTATAGAGTCAGCAATCAGTTCTCTAGAAGGAAGAGAATATTTCATGCCTTCCGTTCCGTTAGTAATGCCATCACTAACTCCGATGGTATGAAATATCAGTCCGTAAAGGTCTTTTTGCTGGTCAACTTCTTTTTTTACTGATGTTGCAATATCGTTGAGGTGCATGTTACAGGGGTTCCCCTGAAATCCGGTGCTTACAATACCTATCTGAGCTTTCTTCTGGTCGTCTTCACTCATTCCAATGGCGTATAGCATTGCCTGTGCTGCCGGCAGACTTTCATCCTGGGTAATGAGACGACTGTATTTGTTTAGTTGATGATTCATAGATTTCTTTTTAATGAGTCCTTTAAGATAACAATGTCTTCGCTTTATTGTTGGGTGTGGTTTTTATATTACAATATTGTAAAAGATAATTTTGAAATAATCCAGTGTTGCTGTTTCTCCTGTAATATATTTTTCAGGTTTTTGGCCAATAGTTTTGCCTGATTATTGACCACATTTGCCACCTGAGGATGACTGTTGGGATAATTGGATGTTTCCATGTAGGCAACTTCTTCGATGGCAAATATGTTGTAAAAGTTCTTAACCTTACTTTTTCTGTTTACAATTACCCGTTTGCCGCTGACAATAGCTACAATGGATATTCATTCCGTTTTTCTGCCTGTTACCCACGCTGCCTTTGGCAATCTCCATCCACCAATTAGGGTACAAGAGGAAAAATCCACTATAAATGAAACAATGTTTCAATTGAAGTGTTATTTCATTAACTTTATCGCCTCAAAATATGAATAATTATGACTGCATCAGATATACTCGAACATCATCAGGTAAAGAAGACCACTCCCCGATTAGCATTGATCCAGGCATTGCAGGAAGGAGCAGGTCCGCTTTCCGAAACGGAGATTAAAGAATATATGGGAGAATTGTATGACCGTGTTACTTTTTACCGTAGTGTGCAAACACTGAGTCGTGCCGGAATTATTCATCGTATTGTGGCTGATAATGTGATGGTGAAATATGCACTAAATAATTGCGAGAACGGGCATCATCACCAGGTTGATCATGCTCATTTTTATTGTCATAAGTGTCATAACCTTTATTGCCTGAAAAGCATCAGGGTACAATCGCTTAATCTTCCTGCAGGATTTGTGGATGATGAGCATGATTTGGTAATTCGTGGAAAATGTAAATATTGTAACGAAGTGGTGGATGAAACCCAGAGTTAAAAAATTTGAATTGCATTTTGGTGAATTGATTCCGAAAATCGGATTTCTGGTTTTTGGAGCACTGTTGTGGCCATCAATATTTCTGACGGGACAATCAGCCTTTTCGTTAAACGGAACGGTAACCTGCCAGCATAATGATCCTTTGCCAGGAGCCGTAGTGCAAATTGAGGCCTTGAATAAAGGAGTCGTTACCAACGAGAACGGACAATTTCAGATTGAGAATATTGCTCCCGGGAAGTATGTGGTGGAAGTGACATTTTTAGGATATCAGCCCTGGATTGAAGAAGTGGATGTTAAAGAACAGCATCATCTTCATGTGACCCTACAGAGAGAAGACCACTCTCTGGATGAGGTGGTCGTGGAAGGAACCTACAAAACTATTCTGAACAGAGAAGATTCCAGAAGTATAGTTGTTGTAAATGAAAGATTTCTTGAACAACATCGTTCGGGAAGCCTGGTGCAGACACTCAGAAGGTTGCCAGGTGTCAGCTCCATTGATATTGGTTCGGGACAATCCAAACCTCTGATTCGGGGCCTCGGTTTCGACCGTGTTGTTGTAACAGAAAACGGAGTTGCCCATGAGGGACAGCAATGGGGTGCCGATCATGGACTGGAAATCAATCAATATGGCGTTGAGAATGTTCAAATTATTAAAGGGCCTGCATCCTTGATGTATGGGTCGGGCGCCATTGGCGGAGTCATTGACCTGAAGAATTTTTTTGTTCCCGGGCAATATTCGTCCGGTGTGGAGACTGACCTTACAGGTAAAAGTAATAACCAATCGCTGGGCGGTTCTGTGACTTATTTCAAACGATGGGACCAATTTTTTATGAGAGCCGGATTTTCAATGATTGATTATGCAGATTACCGTGTGCCTGCTGATAGCATTGAATACTACTCTTATTACTTCCGACTTAAAGACGGGCAGATGCGGAATACTGCCGGGTATGAGAACAGTGGGAATCTGGTGACAGGCTGGATATCAGAAAAGATCACCACCAGGCTGACTATTAGTCAGTTAAAAGCTAGAAGTGGCTTTTTTGCCAATGCACACGGATTGGAAATCAGGGCTTCTTCTATCGATTATGACCGTTCATCCCGGACTATTGATCTGCCTTTTCAACAGGTAAGGCACCGAAAAGTACTGAGCAATACCACTTATCGTTCCGGAGGGCATCAAATCCGGATAAATGCAGGATGGCAGCATAATCTGCGCGAAGAATTTTCGGAAGCTGTGGCCCATGGATATATGCCCAAACCACCGGACAACCTGGAGCGCTGGTTTCAGAAAGAGACAAGTAGTATCAATGTTCGTTGGAAGATTCCTGAAGCAGGTCGTCATAACCTTACCGTCGGTGGAGATACGGAACATCAGGAGAATGAAATTGACGGTTGGGGATTTATTATTCCTGCATTTCAAAGTTTTGAATCCGGACTTTTTATACACGATAAAATTTTTCTGACACCCCCCTGGGTTGTAAATGCCGGTATCCGTGTTGATTTTTCCCGGATAAAAATTGAATCGCATCGGGATTGGTTTGCTACTCCGGGAGAAAATGGCGGGGAGTATATCCTCAGAGCACCTGAGAGTCAACGCGACTTCAGTTTTGTCAGCTGGGCACTTGGGGTAAACTATCACAAACAACAGTCATTTTTCAAACTGAATTTAGGAAATGGATTTCGAATGCCACTTCCTAAAGAGTTGGCTGCAAACGGCATGAATTATCATATGTACAGGTATGAGAAGGGAGATATAAATCTTTCTCCTGAAGTATCGTGGCAGTTGGATGCAGCAATTGGTCATGAAACGAATGATCTTAAGTTGGAACTAAATCCTTTTGTGACCTGGTTTCCTAATTACATTTACCTCGGGCCTGAGAAAGGGTATCATCAGGGACTTCAAAAGTTTAACTATCGTGAAAATGAAGTATTCCGCGCAGGAGGGGAACTTGCTTTTCAATACAGGATAACTGACCGAGTGGAAAGCAGCGTAGAATCGGAATATGTTTATTCCCGTCAGCTGACCGGCGATAAAGAAGGATATACTTTGCCTTTTTCTCCTCCCTGGACCACTGATTTTTCGGTGGAGTACAAATATCCCTCACTTTTTTCATTTGAAGAATTTACACTGAGAGGAGAGTACCGCCTGGTTGCAGCACAAAATGAAATTGTACCGCCCGAGAAGAAAACTCCCGGCTACGGACTAACTTCTGTGCAGGCAGGTGTGTCTCGACGATGGGGAAAGACACAGGTCAGCTGGTACTTTCAGGTGCGAAATCTTTTTAACGTCCGGTATCTCGATCATACCAGCTTTTACAGGCTGATTGAGGCCCCCGGTCCTGGGCAGAATTTTATTTTGTCAATGAATATATCGCTTTAATTATTAAATGTTTTGTTATGAAAAGAGTTTTTTGGAGAACTTTAGTGATTGCGGGTTTGTTTCTGACGGCCTGCAGTGATGATGTAAAGTTACCACAGGTTGAAATTACTGAAATAGGTTATCAAAACAGCGGTGTAGCTTATGCCGGACACGATTTACATTTAAATGCCGAAATTGTGGCTGAAGGGGAAATCGATAATTTGCGATTAACCATTCATGCAGCCGATGTTTATCTAAAAGAAGGTCATCCGCATGAAAAGTGGCATGTTGACTCCACCTATACAACCAGGTTTACCGGATTGAAGAATACTGATTTCCACGAGCATATTGATATACCTGAGCATGCAGAAGAGGGAGAATATCATCTGCATCTTTATGTTACTGATATGGAAGGGAATCAGTCTTCGGAAGAAGCCCGTTTTGAAGTGATTTATGATCCTGAAAATGAACATAATCATGAACATTAAAATAATGCAGAGAAAAAACAATTTTAGAATGAATACAGGTTGGGGATTGCTTTTTATTTTTGGGCTGATTTTGTCTTTAAGTGGCTGCAGTAGCGAAAATAAGGATGATATTAATCCAATTATTGATATGACAGGGAATGATGCCTTTCCGGTAAATTGTTCGGTTATTCATCCGGGGGAAACTTTCACTTTTAAAGCAGTTTTTTCCGACAATGATGAGTTGGGAGCTTTTAGCCTCGAAATTCATGATAATTTTGATCATCATACTCATAGTACTGATGTGGTGGAATGTGAAATGGAGCCGGATAAAGAACCCGTCAATCCCTTTCATTTAATTGAGGAATATGACATTCCATCGGGCTTGGTCTCTTATGAAGCAGAGGTGGATATCGCTGTTCCCGAAGATGTGGATACGGGCGATTATCATTTTATGGTAAGGCTTACAGATGCTTCGGGGTGGCAGACATTAAAGGGTATTGCTATTAAAATTATGCTTCGTGAATAACAGGCAGCCCCTATTTTGTTTCGCTTACGCAGGTAATAAAAACAGGTACGAACGGGCCTGAATATGCCAGGCAGACTGCTTCATCAGTGAAAGAGTGGTTTTGTTGAATTCGTACCCCCAGCAGGTATTTTTCTCCCTCCTGGGGTTCGAAATCAGAAATGTTAGCGTTTAATTCTACCGGCTGCAAATACTTTGAATAATATGTAGTATCGTTTCCATGAACGCTGTCCTCCAACGCAAACCAGAGGTTATCGAAAAGTCCGTTACCACAAATGACCCTTTTGGCGGTAACGGGAATTTCACACACCTCACTCTCCGGTATTTCAAATGCGGGAGTGTCATTAATGTTGGTAATGGAATCTTCAGGGGCATAGCCATTGAAAGCATTTACTGAAAGGTTTTGTATGGTAATGGAATCAAATAGTAATTCAGTATCTACTTCCAGTGTCTCGGTTATGTGAGCCTCACACATATCTCCATTGGCGTTATGAGTTATGATGAGGTCGATGATTGGAGGATAGGTGTATTTCACTGCTTCGTTCCAGGTAACAGTAAAATTATGAGGCTTGCATCCTCCACCGTAGGAAACAGTGATTTTGATAATTCCATCTTTGTAGCGGATGTCCTTTAATTCATAAGGATCATTGGTGATATCGGAGGTGTTGGACATTACTGCCTGATATGCTTCCATGCTTTTGTTGACGGATATTTTCGGCTCCTCAATGATGGTGGTATCCTGATTGTCTTTGTCAGAACATCCAATTGGGGAGAGGATTAGAGTTACCAGAATTGCTAGTTTTGATGCTTTCATCTTGGTTAAAGGATTAGTTTTCTTTAAGATGTGTTTAGTGCACGATGGTTGCGTCCATATCCCAAAGAAAATTTATAAGGACATTACTCCCTCTATGGCGGTAACGTTTTGAGTGATGATTATCACATCATCTGGTGTGTTCATTATGGCCCTGCATGTTACAGAAACATGTCTCAGACTTTTGGTGTGCTTAAAAGAGATATCGCTGTCATCAGGCAGCATTGAAACTACTTTTTCCACTTTCCCGTGTTGATTGGGCACAATGAATTTAAACATATAAAGTTGGGGCCAGTTTTCTTCTTCCCCTAGTGCCTTACGAAGATTTCGGTAATCTTTCATTGCCATAATTACAATATCTTTTTAAACTATTATAGTCCGTTTAATTTTGACTCAATTGTTATTATAAAATAATGGGTTTTGTATTAAAAAGCATGTTTTCAATGCTAATAAAATCTCTTTATAAAAAAAACCTTCTGACGATTTGTTGAATCTAGTTCTGAATGCAAATATATCATTGGGATTCAGATATTTTTTTACTAATTTTAAGAAAACCGGGTTCTTTCTGAAGTTTTTTAATGATAAAATATCTTTGGATGACCTGTATTAAATTGAACAGTTTTTTGAGTCAACCGTATTCTTGTAAAGATTTGTTGCAGGGAATTGAAATTCTTTCTTTCGAAAAAAAAATTACAGCTTTATGAAGACCAATGACGTGTGGAAAGTGATATATGAGGATTATGTTCCGGAACATGAACCACTAAGAGAAGCATTGCTAACCCTTGGGAATGGATATTTTGCTACCAGGGCGGCAGCTGAAGAGTGTGATGCCCGTGGATGTCATTATCCGGGAACATACATGGCAGGAGGTTATAATAGAGCCAAGTCAGAGGTATCCGGACGTGTTGTGGAAAATGAAGATTTGGTAAACTGGCCAAATTGGCTTCCTCTTTCTTTTCGACATGTGGACGGGGACTGGTTTAAAATTGATGATGTGGAGTTATTGCATTATCGCCAGGAACTGGATATGCAAAAAGGGATCATGAGCCGAATTATGAAGTTTCGGGAAGAGAACGGAAAAGAAACCAGTCTGGTTGCACGGCGCTTTGTGAATATGAAAAATCCCCATTTTGCAGGTATTGAGTGGACCCTTACTCCTGAAAACTGGTCGGGAACCATCCAAATCCGTTCAGCACTGGATGCAACAGTAACTAATAGTGGAGTGAAACGTTATCAGGCACTTACCTCTATTCATTTACAGCCGCTTGAAATTGATCAGTTGGGAGAAGACGCTATTTATGTAAGAGTACAGTCCAATCAATCAAAAATTGAAATGGTGCAGGCCGCCCGAACAAAAATATATCGTGAAAGCAAGGAAGAGCGGGTGAAGCGCATTTTTTTTCAAAAAGTAGGCTATGCAGCTCACATAATAGATTTGGAATGTGAGAAGAATAAACCTTTAACAATAGAAAAGATTGTTTCGGTTTTTTCATCACGAGATCGTGCTACCACCGAACCAGTTCTTGAAGCAGAATGTGCGTTGTCGGATGCAGGTCGGTTCTCCGAATTGCTGGAATCGCATTCACAGGCCTGGGGGGTATTGTGGCATCGATGTGACATTGATATTAAAGATGGCGACCAGACGCAGATGATTTTGAGGCTTCATATCTTTCATTTACTTCAAACTGCCTCAATTAATACAATTGGATTGGATGTGGGAATCCCGGCAAGAGGTTGGCATGGTGAAGCTTATCGGGGACATATTTTTTGGGATGAATTGTTTGTTTTTCCTTTTTTGAACTTTCAACTTCCCGAACTTGCACGCTCTCTATTAATGTATCGTTACCACAGGTTGCCGGCTGCCAGACGGGCTGCCAAAGATGCCGGGTACAAAGGGGCTATGTATCCATGGCAGAGCGGAAGTAATGGACGGGAAGAGACTCAGGTGCTGCATTTGAATCCTGAATCTGGAAAGTGGGATCCGGATAATACTCATCTGCAGCGTCACGTTGGAGTAGCTATTGCATATAATATTTATCAATATTATGAAGCAACCCGCGATACTGAGTTTTTAATGGCTTATGGAGCAGAAATGATGTTTGAAATAGCCCACTTCTGGTCAAGCATTGCGGTATTCAATAAAAAACGGGATAAATATGAGATTCACGGTATTGTAGGACCAGACGAGTTTCATACACAATATCCTGACTCAGATCACCAGGGGTTAAATAATAATGCTTATACTAACGTAATGGCTGTTTGGGTGTTGCGTACAGCTTTGGATTTTATTGATTATATTTCGGATACCCGCAGAAAGGAACTGTTTACAGATTTGAATATCAATGACCGCGAAATTGAACGCTGGCAGGAAATCAGCCGGAAAATGTTTGTTCCGTTTCTGGACAATGGACTCATCAGTCAATTTGAAGGTTATGAGAATTTAAAAGAATTGGATTTTAAGAAATATAAAGAAAAATATGGTGATATCCAGAGATTGGATCGCATTCTGAAGGCGGAGGGCGACTCTCCTAATCGGTATAAGGCAAGTAAGCAGGCTGATGTGTTGATGCTGTTTTTTCTTCTGTCTGCTGATGAAATAGAGGCCTTATTTCGCAGGTTGGGGTATCCGTTTAATCGTGATTCCATACCTGAAACGGTTAAGTATTACATTGATCGTAGTTCGCACGGATCCACTCTTAGCCGCCTGGTTTTTTCCTGGGTCTTTTCACGTACCGACAGGGAGGAGTCCTATCAGGTTTTCAATGAGTCGCTAAAGAGTGATTTTGAAGACATACAGGGAGGTACCACCCCAGAGGGTATTCATCTTGGTGCTATGGCCGGAACGGTGGATATAATTCAACGATGCTACACCGGCCTGGAGATAAGAGATGGCATTCTCTGGCTTAACCCTCAACTTCCAAAGGGGATAAAAGGCTTTAATATGCGAATTCGCTATCGAGGTCACTGGATGTGGCTGCACTTTACTCAAAGTCGCCTGGAGGTCTCTTTCGAGTCGGGACGATCCCCACAGATTCAAATCGGAATTGTTGATAAAGTTTACGAGCTTGGCGAAGGAGATTGCCGGGAGTTTAGGTTGTAGCATAAAAGTTTTTGTTGCTTAATTTTTCTTTTTTAACCTGATATTATCCGATATCAGCGCATGTTTGAACACGCACTTTTGTGCAGATTTCTTTGTAAACAAAGCTACCGTTTGGCTATGCCGCTTTACTTCGCAAAGAGAGCCGAAAGAGAAATCAAAGTTCTATGCTCGTTTTGTTTTGATAAAATATCTATATATTTGCATTTGTCAATCAAAGTAAGAAGCTATGGAGTTTAAAAAATTAGAATTAGAGGGACAGAAAGGCATCAAAGGTCTATTGAAATCGAAGCATTTTAAAACCTCAGTTATTAGCATTGCTGTGGGAGCAGCAGCAGGATTTGGTTACTATTATTTTGCCGGTGGTCATTCGATGAATACATTGGTGTTTGACGAAGTTGTCAAGTATGTGGTGGTGGGTGGATTCTTTGTTTTTTTTGTTACCAATAGCCCTTGTGCCAGAGGACGGTGTTGATTGTAGCCAGTGTTAAATTTTAATCTAAAAATCTAACGCGTTATTGTTAATTGAACAGCCGATTTGGCTTATTTGATATTAAACCTTTTCTTTCTTACGGATTAATCTCAGGCTTCTCTTAATTTCCTCTGCAATTAGTGGGTTGAAGCAATTAATAAGTTGTTTTGTCAGAAAATCCATACTTTCCGGGAATGCACTCATTGCCCGTATTATTTTCCATTTAATCAGGTCATGATCTGGATGCGTGGCCAGGCAAGATTTCAGAGGCTCAAAAAGGCTTGGCTGATAGGAGTGAAAGCAGATGTGGCCAATGGCATCAACAGCTTCACTGATCTGGCTCAGGTTTCCGTTATTTAGTGCGTTTTGAAGTTCCGGCAGTGCTGTCGTTCCAATCCTACAAAGCGTCCTGGCTGCAATATCGCGGGGCAGCGGATAACTGTCTTTGAGAAATGCTTTTGCAGGGATTGTATAGTGCTGATTATTACCTATTTTACCTAGTTCTGCAATCAGAGGATTTATTGAGAAAGGACTTTGAGCAATAAGTGCATTATAAAGTTCAATTTTCGTATAGAGTTTTTTTCCTTTCTGAGGACTTTAATTAAAGGGGCAACAAAATTCAAATGATTTTGAGCAATCATTCTTGCGGCAATGGAACGCTCGGTAGCTTTATTGCTTTTGAGAAGTTTTATAAGGGCTTTCGGTGGCAACGAAAGCTCCGGAAATATGTAGTCGTCAGGAATGAACCCATGAAGATAAAGAAAATATTCATTATCTCAAAAAAACATTGTTACTGATAGTTTCCTTCCTGCAGTACTTTCATTAACTTCGTAAATATTAAGGTTATTACCAACCATAATAAGTCAATGGTCTGTTAGCTTTTGTATTTACTTGATATGAATTTGCCTGGGGCCTTGCAAGATATTCGCGTCAATAACGATATTATCAGGACTATATATCTGAAAATCTAACGATCTGTTGATACGTATAATTGTCCGTTTATTCTTTAGGTTTGTCTTTATCAAAAGAAATCACTATAAGCATAAACTATTGACTAATTTACTTATATCTAAAAATCTATCTATCGAAAAGATCATACACTCTTAAAAAAAATAATTTTTTTGCGTATGCAATTTAAGAAAGATTTTAAACGTTCCGAAAGAAGATATTTCATAATTCAGCGAGTGAGTTATTCTCTGTTGGCCATTATTCTGTTTGTTTACGGGCTAATAGCTGTTCGCAACTTTTTGTGGCCTATCGCTTTTGGATTTATATTGTCTTATTTGTTCTTTCCGGTGACCAATTGGCTGGAAAAACATAAAATTCCGCGTATTCTGGCTAATTTGATAGTCATTATTATCGGTCTTGGTGTTCTTTTTAGTCTGGGGTTATATGCTTACAGCAAAATTACTCCCATTGCAGGTAATATCCCAAATCTGGCAGAAAGTGGATTACGTAATCTTGCCGACTCATTTTCCAAGATTAGTGAATACTTTGGATTTGATAAGGAGGAGGCACGTACTTTGATAAAGAATCAGGTGGGTAATCATTTGGTTTCAGGGGGAGAATACTTTCAGGATATTTTTAATGCAACAACGAGCACTCTTGTTAGTTTTGGACTGCTGCCGGTGTATATTTTTCTCTTTTTGTATTACCGGACAAAGTTTGCTTATTTTCTGATGATGATTTTCGGACGTGAACATCGTCAGGAGGTGGTTAATGTTTTACGGGAAGTGTCCAGGGTTTCCGGCCGATATATGGGAGGGGTTATCGCTGTGGTTTTTATTCTGTGTATAATTAATTCTGCAGGATTAATGATTGTGGGGATAAGATTTCCTATTGCTTTGGGGATTATCTCTGCCGTGATTAATTTTATACCCTATTTCGGAACCCTGCTCGGAGGAACGGTTCCTTTATTGTTTGCATTAGTAGCAGAGGATAATCCTACTATGGCTTTTCATGTGGTTATTCTTTTTATAATCATTCAGTTTATAGAGAATAATATTTTAACTCCGAATATTGTGGGGGGAAATGTTCGTGTAAATCCTTTTTTTATTATTACCGGTCTGGTGGCTGCAAGTCTGATATGGGGGATTCCGGGAATGTTGCTGATTGTTCCATTTCTGGCAATAGCGAGAATTGTGTTTTCTCATATTGAGGCAATGAAACCATACGCTTTTTTGTTGGGTAACAAGGGTACTTCCAGACACTCCATTTCTATTAATAATATCAGAAAGCGTGTGAGAAGAATTTTAAAAAAGTAGTCTTCTGATTATATTTTATTTCTCTAACTCAACCTCTCTTATCCTACGAAGCTTCAGTAAAGAAAGAAGACTTAACCTTAAACTCATTCTGATTTTAATATCTATGGCACGAAGAGAAAAAAGACAAAAAAACAAAGGCTCGGCCGGAAATAACCGCAAAGCCGGGGGAGACTTTCTGGATCAAAATGCACATAAACCAGGAGTGACAGAGACCGAAAGCGGACTTCAGTTTTTAATTGTAGAAGACAAGGATGGGGATAAACCTGAAGAATGGAGTACCGTGGAGATTCATCAGCGGGCGTTATTGCTGAATGGTACTTTGCTTGAAGATACCTACAGAGCTAATCAGACCTCCATTGTTCCGCTAAATGAACTGATTGAGGGACTCCAGGAAGGTTTGCAAATGATGTCGGTGGGCAGCCGCTACAAATTTTGGATTCCATCAGAACTGGCCTGGGGGCGGAAAGGTACCGGAAATAAGATTCCTCCTAATGCAGTACTTCATTTTGATATCCGTTTAGTTTCTTTGCAGAAGTGATCCATCTGCTTTCTGTATCCTCAATTTGTAAAGAGAGAGATGCCTTCTGACCAGATGAATAGTTTTGATTTTCCGATTCTTCCTAAAAAATGTATGCAATATTAATGTTTTGGATGTTCTTGAATTGAGGTTTAAAGTAATTGCCGGGCATGGCTATAAATCTTTCTTTCCCTTCGATTGGATATGGTTTTTTGGTGGGTATGAGGGGTATTATACAAAGAGACGAGCATGGCAATGTTTGCCTCAAAAGAACATGGATGAATTCTTGCATTCGAATTTCTACCAACCTTAAATATGGACGAAACGAGCATGGCAACGATTACCACAATAGAACATGTATAATGTCCTGGCATGCGAGTTACATTCAGCCAATAACTTAGATAACAATTATACGAATGAAAAGAATAATGGAAAAAGAATTATTGCTGTTGATTTTTTGAAATCAATTCTTTTATCCATACCGTGTGAAGCACTAGGGTGCAATGATAATTATTCCTAAATTTGCAGCCGAATTTTAATAATGCATCAAAATGGCTCAGAAACCATCTATACCTAAAGGAACACGCGATTTTACTCCCGACGAA
>CAYOFH010000029.1:24243-29508 GCA_964403175.1 uncultured Marinilabiliaceae bacterium | reverse complement strand
GAGTTTTGGGTTCGGAGTTTTGAGTTTTAAGTTCCGGGTTGAGTTTGTGTTTTGAGTTGAATGCGGACTGTTTCCCCTTCAGGCGGTTAGGGGGTGTGTGAAGAGAGTTTTGGTTTTGAGTCCCTTTTCCATGTTAGTTGGGGTGCGTTTTGGTTTGAGGAGAATAAACCGCGGAGCGGTGTCAGAACGGTAGCAAAGAAGCATTCCAACAAACAACAAGAGCTGCGGAGCTGCGACAGAGTTTTGAGTTTTGGGTTTTGAGTTGTTTCAATCAAGCCACAGGAGTGGTTTCAGAAAATGGAAGCTACGCCCATGGCATTTAATCAAAAAAGTGTCACCATTGCCGTGGCTTTAATATCCTTAATTTGTCAATGATTTTACCATATTGTCGCCCGCCTCCCGGGGGCTGGAACAGATATACCGGAGATGACTATAAAAACCAAAAAATGCAGAACACCTCCCGATGCTCTGCATTCCTCTCTCTATGTTTAACACTCAGTTTACCTTTAAACAATCTCCTGAACCTGTTTAAAGTGTCCCAAATCATCAAGTGATGAATTGGCAATAAACTCGGCACGTGAGCGGTTTTCTGCACGTCCCATGCGAATATATATCTCTGTTGAATTCCGGAATTTTTCATCCCGTTCCGTATCCAGCAACAGCAAATACCCCATAATGATATGTCCGGCCATTTCCACCAATCGGCGGGCATGAAAATCCAGATACTCATTATCTTTAACATCAACCACACTTTTCACGGCCCGCTCATACTCTTCTGTCATACCAATTAAAGTACGACGGAATCCGTGAAGTTCAGGTCTGAGCTCCATCGCTTCAAATTCACGAATCCGTTTAAGATATCCATCAGTTGTCACCCCCCGGATAGCTGCTACAACCTGTAATTGGGTTGTTCCCTCGTAAATAGTAGTAATACGGGCATCTCTGTAAATGCGTTCGATGGGATAATCCTTCATAAAACCACTGCCCCCGTGAATCTGCAGCGAGTCATAAGCCAGCTGGTTACAATATTCACTGGCCATTCCTTTAAGCAAAGGAGTAAAGAAATCGGCCAGACGCTGATAATACTTCATGTCTGCACGTTCTTCTTTTGTCAGTTGACGCTTTTCCGACAAATGCATATATGACTTGTAAACATCCACATAGCGGCTGGTTTCGTACAGCAGAGTACGCGATGCATCCAGTTTGGCTTTCATGGTAGCCAGCAACTCATAAACAGCAGGGAATTTTATGATACTCTTTCCAAACTGCTCACGCTCTTTGGCATATTCCAGAGCTTCGCGGAAAGCTGCCTCGCTAATTCCAACAGACTGGGCACCAATACCGAGACGGGCACCATTCATCAAAGCCATCACATATTTGATAAGCCCCATCTTCCGGGAACCCACCAACTCGGCAGGAGCATCTTTAAATACCAGTTCGCAGGTAGGAGAACCTTTGATACCCATTTTATTTTCGATGCGACGTATTTTTACAGCCTTGTGTGTACGGTCATAGATAAACATAGACAATCCCCGTCCATCAGCTGTTCCTTCTTCGGAACGGGCCAGTACCAGAGACACATCACCATCACCATTGGTAATAAAGCGCTTCACACCATTGAGATACCATTTGCCATCCTTATCATTAAAAGTGGCCTTCAGTTGCACAGCCTGAAGATCGGAACCTGCATCAGGCTCGGTAAGATCCATGGCAGCGGTTTCTCCACGTGAGATGCGAGGCAGAAAGCGGGCTTTCTGATCTTCATCGGCAAACTCGTTGATGGTTTCGGCACAATCCTGCAATCCCCAGATATTTACAAATCCTGCATCGGCACGGGAAACAATATCAGCAGCCATAATGTAGGGAACAATTGCAAAATTCAGTCCCTCGTATTGTCGGGGCAGAGTAATACCCATCAAACCAGCCTTAACGAGAGCATCAAGATTTTCCTGGGTTCCTTTGGCATAAACTACTTCGTTATTTTCAATTTTGGGCCCTTCTGCATCTACGCCTTCAGCATTGGGTGCCACAATATCGCCACTGATTTCGCCGACTATTTCCAACACCTTTTCATAACTGTCCATGGCATCCTCAAAGTCGAGCGGGGCATAATCAAACTTGTCCTTGTCCTCAAAATCATTCTCTTTGAGGGCAACGATCTTTTTCATCAACGGATGAGTCAGATGAAATTTAAGATCCGGATTATCATTAAAAAAATTAGCCATTTTTTCTCTTTTATTTATCTGTTCAGGATATCTCCCGAATCAAAAAATACAACATTGGAAAAATTACCTCTACTTGGAATTTTTCTTATACAACTTGATAAGCTTTGGGATAATATCCATCACTTCGCCGGTAATCACATAGTCGGCAATTTTGTTGATGGGAGCTCCCGGGTCATTATTTATGGCAATAACCATAGATGACTCTTCCATACCTGCTGTATGCTGAATCTGTCCGGAAATACCGCAGGCGATATAAAGCTTGGGACGAACGGTAACCCCTGTCTGTCCCACCTGCCTGTCGTGCTCGGCATAACCGGCATCCACGGCAGCACGCGAGGCACCTACTTCTCCACCAATAGCTTCAGCAAGATCATACAAAACGGAAAAATTCTCTTTGGATCCCATTCCGTAACCTCCTGAAATAATGATCGAGGAATTCTTAATATTGATTCTGTTTTTTTCAATATGACGTTCAATCACTTTTACCACAGAATCCTCAGGCTTCAAAATCGAGCCCACATCAATGGTTTTCAATTCTCCTTTATGAGTATGGGAGAATACCTCTTTCTTCATCACACCTTCCCGAACGGTGGCCATCTGAGGGCGGCAATCGGGATTGATGATGGTGGCAACAATGTTACCTCCAAAAGCAGGTCTTATCTGATACAGTAAGTTTTTATAGTTCTTTTTGGCCTTCTTGTCCTCATGATTACCTATTTCCAAAGCAGTACAGTCGGCAGTCAGGCCGCTCTGCAAGGCAGATGAAACACGCGGCCCTAAATCGCGGCCCATAGTTGTCGCACCCAAAAGACCAATTTGTGGTTTTTCTTTTTTGAAGAGATCCACAATTATGGAATTAAAAGGCAGAGTAGTATAGGGTTCCAGGCGCTTGTCATCACCCACGTGAACCACATCGGCACCATAAGGAAAGATTTGCTCCTCAATTCCCTTCAGTTTATGCCCCAGGGCCAGGGCCTCCAATTTGCAGTTGAGCTGATTGGCCAGTGATCGTCCTTTGGTAAGCAACTCAAGACTTACATCGGCCACCTTGCCATCTTCTATTTCGCAAATAACAAATATATTGTCCATTTCTAAATTCATTTTAAGTTCATGAGCCGGGCCTAACCGATGGTATGGTTGGCAATCAGTTCTCTTACCAATTCTTCAATTTCCTGATCATTGGCTTGTATATGTCTTGATTCTTTCGCCTGAAATACCACATTCTCGATTTGCTTTACTTTGGTAGGCGAACCAGACAGCCCAAGCATCTGAAGATCACTTTCAATATCGTTCACACTCCATTCCGGAATATTCAGATAAGGCCGGTCATTGGTCAGGTCAATGTAATCTTCCGACTGATTCTGGCGCTCGGTAATGGTCTGTGCATGTTTAAATTTCTGTACCAGCTTGGCATTACGAGGGCGACAGGGAGCTGCGGAACTGTTAATAGTAATCACTGAAGGCATGGGGCATTCAACGGTTTCCACTCCCCGTTCCAGACGGCGTTTCATGGAAATTTTGCCCTTTTCAGCACTATAAATCTCTTCTCCATAAGTAACCTGAGGAAGACCAAGCTTTTCTGCCACCTGGGGGCCCACCTGGGCAGTATCGCCATCAATCGCCTGACGGCCGGCAATAATAAGGTCAAATTTGCCGATTTTTTTCACTGCACATGAAATAGCGTAGGAAGTAGCCAGGGTATCAGATCCTGCAAAAGCACGGTCGGTCAGCAAGATTCCGTCATCTGCGCCACGAAACAAACCTTCACGAATAACATCGGCTGCACGCCCGGGGCCCATGGTCAGCAATGTGACTGTAGAACCGGAATATTTGTCTTTAAGTCTCAGTGCCTGCTCCAACGCATTAAGGTCTTCCGGGTTGAAAATAGCCGGCAGAGCCGCACGATTTACCGTACCGTCGGCTTTCATGGCATCCTTGCCCACATTGCGGGTATCAGGCACCTGCTTGGCAAGAACAATAATTTTTAATCCCATTTTCTATGATGTGTTTAAATTTGATAATATTTCTTTTAAAATGCACCACAAATATAATAAAACGGCGCAATCTCCAAACACATCAAAGATTCTGTTATACAAATATTTAAATATTCGAATCCTGTAAGACGGCCCCAGAAAAAAAATGAAATACTGTTAAAAATCGCCCTTTCAGGGAGTTATCCTCGAGTAGAGAAAAATGAAGCAATAAGAAGCATAAAAAGAAAAAAAATACAACTGCAGATGTAATTTAAATCTGGTCTTAATACGACTCCTTATCCATAGCATCCTGCCTGCTTTTTTCTTCTGCCTGTTCATGAGCAGCCTGTTCATGATCCTCCTGCCCTTGCGAATCTTGTCTGCGTTTCTCAAGGTTTTTCAGAGTCTTTTCGCGACCATATAAAATCAGCTGATCATTTGCAACAATTTTGGTGTCCCCGTGGGGTGTTCCAATATACGAGTTATCGCTACGCCTGATACCCACAATGGATACTCCTTCTTTCTTTATTTCTAATTCTTTTAGTTTTTTCCCGGCCATCCAGGATTCATCCCTTACGTTAATAACAGTAATTTCATAATCACCGGTAAGGTTCAGCAATTCCATATAATCTTTAATGTTTAGCCGGGTAAAGCGGTTTAAAGCCCAGTCAATAACTCTAGCAAGTTCTTTTTCGAGCCATTTACTTTTTGTAAGAAGATAAATCAGCAGTAAAGCAGATAAGATAATTCCGAGTCTGAAGACATTATCAACAGTTTCAAGATTTGAATTTATGAAGGTAAGTATTAACGATGCCATTGCAGAAATAATTCCCACATTACCAATCAGCATCAAGGCCATCACTATTCGCCGTCTGACAGGGTGTTTTACTATTTTTTCGGCTTCTGTGGTAGTAAACCCAACACCGGTAAATGCCGAGCGAGCCTGAAACTGAGCAACCTCTTTTGACAAGCCGGTATGAATCAGTGCCTGAGAAGCAATTTTTGTAATTAAAATAGAAAGCACAAAAATGATCAAAAAACTTATTAAGGATCCCATAATAATAGAT
>CAYOFH010000029.1:0-24143 GCA_964403175.1 uncultured Marinilabiliaceae bacterium | reverse complement strand
TACGGCTTCGTTCCCCGTAAGAATCATCTGTTTGCGCGCACGGGTAAGGGTCACATTCAGTTTTCGATCTACCACGATGGGAACCAGTCCACCATCTGATTTATCTTCAATTTGCACCCGGCTCTGGATCAAAAAATCCAGTTGGGAAGACCGGTTCATGCAAAACGACACCAGAATATAATCTTTCTGACTGCCCTGATAACGCTCCACGGTATCTATCTGAATGGTATCAAAGCAATGGAAACCATCTCTCTCCAGTTGTTCACGAATAGCAGCAATCTGGTTGCGGTAAGGGGTAATAACACCCACTTTATTCACTATTTCCTCATCACCTGTAAAGCCATGAATAACCGCCAGCTTCCCAAGCACCTTACTAATAAGAGCAGCTTCCAGCGGATTGTGTTTTTCAGAAACATCCCGCGCAGAAAAGGTAGAAGGAATAAAAACCATCCGCTTGTCTGCAAGCATTCCGGTAAGTTCGTCTTCTGATGAAAAATTGCCCGAAACCAACCGGCCGGTTTGATGAGGCAGGGCAGCAATTTTGAGCTTATTATTGTAGAAATATTTATTGGCAAATCGGGACAAATCCGGATGCATACGCCCCTGAAATGTTAGCTGACCCCATGCAGATTCCCAATTGTTCTTTTTGCACAGATAAAGCAAACGCTCAAAGTAAGAATTGCGACGGTCAAAAAGACCAATCTCATTCAATTTCTGATCTTCCACTTTCGACTCGCCGGGAGATTGCGTTACAACTGCCGGTAACTGACGCTCATCACCAATCAGCACAAATTTCTTCACTCTTCCCAATAGATGAATGATGTTGGGCTCAAGAATCTGAGAAGCTTCATCCACAATGACAATATCAAACTTTTTTAGTTCAAAAAGCTCATTTTTACTCAAAACAGATGACAAAGTGCCGGCAAAAAGCCGTGTATCCTCAATCAACTGACGTATTTCTTTGCGGTTATTCAGATGCTTTATTTTCCTGTCGAGCAATAATTCCTCATGAAGACGGTCACAGCCAAGTGAAGAACCAATACGTATCATCCGGTCGTTGACAATCCCCCGTACGGACGAGCACATCTCATCAACAGCACGGTTGGTATAACTGACCAAAAGAACATTCAAGCTGGTTTCATGAATCAGTTCTTTTACATACCGATTGAGAAACAAATTGGTTTTTCCGGTTCCGGGAGGCCCTACCAACAAATAATAATCTTTAGCATTCCAGGCCCCGGAGAGAACATTGTTCTGTTCCTGCCGGCTCTCCTCCAGATAGTCAGCATCAGCAGAAACAAACTCTTTTATCTCGACTTCCGAACATTGAGGCGGCACAAGGCCCAGCAGCAGTTGCCGCCGGGCTTCCGGAAGTTTCAGAAATTCGAACAAGCCTGCATGCATCAGTTCAAAATTATTGTCAAGGGAATCATGTTCAAGTACCCAGGAATCGTAACTATTAAAATAGTTAAGCGAACTTTGTTTCTGACGCAAGCGAACGATTACCTCATCATTACTAATCGATTGAATGGAACATTTCAGCACACGATGCTGAGTAGCAAGAAATTTATCTTTTACATGCGGATACAATACACAAATATCTCCCCGGCGAAAATTAATAAATTTATTCCCATTGGCCGACCGCTGAAGAGTGATGCAGGCATCTTCACTGTCAGCATTATTTTCTTTGATGGTAAGACCGCGAAGTTCGTTAAAAACATCCTCATCTGTCAGATCCGTTTTGTTCCACAAGGCCGATAAGCCTTTCGTGTATTCACCGTCTCCAACTTTACTCAGAATTTTTTCGCGACTGATAAATGAAAGAAAAGCAAAGAAATATTGTCTTTCAAGAGACGTTACCCTTTCCAGAATCAAACGCTTATAGTCCAGGAATTTGCCAAAAAACCAGGCAAACCTCTTATCGGCAATATTTAATCCGTATTTTTTTACATCCAGATTTCGCACAAAATCCTCACTCAACGGATATGGCTCTTTATCTGCGGCAAAAAGATACTCCCATGCAACAATTTGATTTCTGACATTAATGATTTCGCGTTCAAAACTTTTAAAGTGCGATACATACCTCAAGGCCTCTCCACCATTGGTTGCTGCAGAATAGAGTACCGCATTGAAAATCCTTTTCGGGTTATGTCCCAGCACCAGTTGGGCCATCATATTGTACATACGTACCTGGGCAGCATGATCTTCAGCAACCACAGAGGGATTATCAGAAGGAAACGGCAACTTACCGGATTTTAATTCTATGATTTTAGACTCGTAACTTCCACTTTCACTGGGTGTTTCATCAAACAAATCCATACGTCCCTGCAAGCCCAGCTCCGGACTCATCAGGGAAACCTCTAAATTGCTCTTCTGACGGTCGATGGGACGATGGTCTCCCTTCAGAAAGTCACTGTCTACCACTCGTCTCAGGTTGGCAAACTGCCCTTCCAGTTCGTCAAAATAACTTTTATCAATACCATCGAGGGAAGTATAAGGCAACGGAAAAAATCGAAAAGAGTCCATTAATACCTTCCGGAATTCTATAGCACACCCCTGTTGTTCGTTCAGCAATTCATCAAAGAAAAGGTTGGCTACATTTCCCTTATGAATGGCTTTGGAAAGTTTACGGGTTTCGGAACGACCAACAAAAAAGAGCTCGAAAGCCCTGATTTTTCGCCCCTGAATATTCTGAAAGCATTTGGCAATGGAGGTAACATCCAGCAAATAATCGGGTTCCAGCACAATAAGACCGGGCACAACTTTGCCGTCTTCGTTTCTGTGGGTCTCCAGCAATTGGAGTTGTTGTCCGGGTTGGGTTAGCTCCAGAGAAGGAGTTAGTTCATCATTAACTCCTTTTATATCATACAGAACCACCACCGGAACAGCTTCTCCCGGGACATCAGGCTGAACCAGTAATTCATGGTTTTCCTTGTCAATATTCAGCAGCATGGCCCGGAAACCTTGAGGATTGACATGGTAACTACCGCTGCTCTCTTCGCCCAAATCGCGGGAATCATACAATATTCTGATTTCTTCAGGAACCTCCACTCCAAAGAAAAGTCCATACGACCGGGCTAAAACTTTAATCCCGCGGTAATACTCCTGAAAATCAGGGTCTGTTTTCTGATGAACCACTTTATTGGCAAATATGCGGAACTCATGCAGCCGGCTCTTCTGCCGCTTACTAAGTTGCATCTTGTTACACAGATATTCCAGTCGCCCGAAAAGGTTAGAAAAAGTGAGTCCATCCTCTTTGGTCAGAAATTTACAACATTGCTCGAGAGAACTACGCTGTCGCCTGACCTTTTCGGAAAGGGAAAAAGTTTCGTTTTCTTCTATGGTTATCAGATCGTCGAAGAAACGACGGGCAGGATTGCTCATTATTACAGATTATCAAAAATATACTGACTCATCATAGTATAAAGATGATGACGGGTATTTCCACCATAAATACTATGATTTCGGTTGGGATAGACAAACATATCGAACTGCTTGCCGGCCTGAATCAGCTGTTCGGCATACTCCATGGTATTCTGGAAATGCACATTATCATCGGCACTTCCATGAATCAGAAACAAACGACCGCTTAAGTTATCGGCCATATTGATGGGACTGTTATCGTCATATCCATCGGGATTCTGCTGTGGTTTACGCATGAACCGCTCTGTGTAAATGGTATCGTAATAGCGCCAGTTGGTTACTGGTGCTACCGCAATCCCCACCTTAAACAGATCACTGCGACTCAGACAGATGGAAGACATATATCCGCCAAAGCTCCAGCCCCAGATACCTATACGTGAGGAATCAACATAGTTCAGCGTATTTAGATAACGAGCTGTTTCAATCTGATCGTCAGATTCGAGCCGCCCCAGTTGCAAATAAGTGGACTTCTGAAATTCTTCACCACGGGCACCGGTTCCCCTACCATCTACCGATACCACCAGATAACCATTGGAAGCCAGATATTGCTCCCAATCGATGCTCCATTTATCCTGCACCTCTTGAGAATTTGGGCCACTATACTGCGACATCAGCACCGGATACTTATTTTTCTCATCAAAATCCAGGGGCTTAACCATATAACCGTTCAGCTGGATACCCTCAGAAGTTTCAAACTCAAAAAACTCTTTTTGAGGAATCTTATAATCACTCAATTTGTCGGTTAGTTCATTATTATCTTCAATCACACGAACTTTCTGGCCATCCGCCTCATAAACCGAAATAACCGGAACATTATCGACAG
Organism: uncultured Marinilabiliaceae bacterium; assembly: GCA_964403175.1. Taxonomy (GTDB): domain Bacteria; phylum Bacteroidota; class Bacteroidia; order Bacteroidales; family Marinilabiliaceae; genus Marinilabilia. The sequence goes on along the minus strand of CAYOFH010000029.1, from coordinate 19,897 downwards.
ATGACCATGTATTAACAAAATACTGGAAATGATTGCTGAAAGCAGCCGTATTGAAGCCTTCCTCGGGTGTAAGACGCACCAGTTCCTCTCCTTCAATATCAACAGAATATACTTCCCGCTTCAGTGGAGATTCTTTGGCCGCCTGAAAATAAAAAAGTTCCTCGTCCTCATCATATCCATAATACTGAGTAACGTCCCATTCCCCTTGGGTCAATTGACGCAATTGAATCCCGGCCATAGAATATAGATAAATATGGTTATAGCCATCCTCCTGTCCCACATAAACGAAATGCTCTCCGTCAGGGAGAAATTGAATATTATCCAAAATATTTTCCGTAATGTATTTATCTTCGCGGACAGTCATTAACACATTAGCCACTCCTGAAGCCGGATTAGCAATAAAAAGCTCCAGTTGATTTTGCCGACGGTTCATTTTCAGAATCCCAAGCTTATCCGGATCGTAACTCCACCGAAGCCGGGGCACATAGACATCTTCCATTTCTCCGATATCCATGATTTTGGTGGTACGGTTTTTCACATTAAAAACATGAACGGAAACTTTAGAATTGGCTTCTCCTGCCTTAGGATACTTAAATTCCTGCTGTCCCGGATATAGCGCGTACTGCTCCCGTGTTGGATGAGATCCCTTGTACAAAGGAAAAGAAAACTGCTTTACTTCCGATTCGTCGGACTTCACATACGCCAGATCTTCACTATCGGGTGACCATTCAAATGCTCTGTTATATCCAAACTCCTCCTCGTAAACCCAATCGGGAATACCATTAATAATCTTATTTTCTTCGCCGTCTTCAGTAATTGCACTGGTAGTTCCAAAACGCAGTTTCTTCAGATAAATGTTATTTTTCCGCACATATGCGATCTTGTAGCTGTCGGGCGAAAAAGCAGGAACCTGCTGTTTTCCTTCCTCAGCCAGGGGAATCAACTCACGGTATTTTCGGTCGTAAACGTAATAATTGGCAAGAAAAGAACGACGATAGATACGTTCCACGTTATTATGAACCAATATCTTTGTCTCATCCGGACTAAACTCATAATCCACAATACTCTCTACCTCAGCCGGATTCCTTTTAATATTTTCGATATCGAAAACTACTTCAACAGCTTCTCCTGTTTTGTAAGAGTATTTGACAATCTTTGTGCCCTCTTCCTCAAGAGCAGTATAATGCTGGCCATCTTTCATCGACCTGAGTCCGCCAATTTTCTCTGCACTGAAAGTTCCTTTTTTGGTCAGATCTTCGAGTGTTATTTGCTTGCTCTGAGCAAAAATAAGCTGTCCGAACAGCAGAAAAACAATTAAAATAAAAGTTGATTTTTGCATAATGGTATGTGCGTAATATTGTGGTTTTAAAAAATGTTTAATCATCTAATGGCAATAAATTCCTTTAATTATGAAATATAAGATTTACTGAAAATGCTATTATATTCAAAATCTAATCCAAAAATATTGAATCAAAAATAACTATTTCTGCTTTCAAATCAGATCATTTTTAAGGTTGTCCTGCTATTTTGCCTTCTGTCCTTTAACACCGAAAAAATAACACCTGAAGATACATAATTAAGGTTAATCTATGAGAATGTTTTTCCAAAAACAAATTTAAAGAGTTTCTTACTTTTTACATTCACTCATGGTTTTTATAAAATTATTTTATCAAATTATGATCCTATAGCTAAAAAGCACTATCAGCCTATTAATACCTGGCCAATAAAACCGAAAATAAAAAATTCATAAACATATACAGCATTATCGGAAGAAACTTATTTTCTGAGAAAAGATTACCTTTCTCTACTTCGTGCCTTTTCGTGATCGAAAGGACTATGTTATAAATGTTTTTAGCAGGATTTCTTATTAAATATTTTCAGCAAAAAACCAAACAAGACAACCCAGCAAAGTACACCGGCAACAATTGCGGCTGTCTGATAACTTCCGGTAATATCTTTCAGAATTCCACCTGTAAAAGGCCCAAGTATTCCAGAAATACCATACCCAAGAAAAACAAAGGGATAAATCTTTCCAAGATTATTTAAACCAAAAATCTGGGCAGTTTCTTTGGCATAAATTACAAAATTGGCCCCAAAACCAAACCCGACAGCAAAAGCAATGAATAAATAGATATACGGAGTTAACTGCACAATTCCTATCAACAGGGTAAAAAGTCCCATCGTCAATAGAGATAGAGGCATCAAAACCTTACCTTTTACGTAATCATTTAGCCAGCCCCAAAACAGACGACCAGAAAAATTGGCGATTGAAAAAACCGTAATTCCCAAAACCAGAATGGTCTCATCAATAGGATACTGTGCTCCTATGGGCTTTAGATTCCCAATAACCAGAAGTCCGGCAAAAGTACCGGTAAAAATTCCTACAAACAATTTCAAAAACCGTGTTTGTCTCAATAAACGGTAAATTGGCTGAAGAGGCGTAAAATCCTGTTGCAGGGGTGGTCGTTCAATAAAAAATGAAGCCAGCATTAGCAAAAACCCTTTTCCAATACCAACTATAAGAAAAATCTGGGGTAATGTTATCCCGGCAACAAATAATCTCTGAACCACCAGAGATTCGATGATAGCACCTCCTCCAAATCCGGCAGAAACAAGCCCTGTTACCAGTCCTTTTTTCCCGGGATACCACTCTACCGGTATCGTAATAGATATCAGGTAACCAACGCCTGTAGCAATGCCCGCTAAAATTGAAATTCCAAAAAACAAAACAGGAAAAGTTATCCCAAACAAAGGGATGAGCATATAACCTAATGTATATAAAACAGAAGCTATCATTGCCAGTCTTTTGCCATTTATTCGGGAAAGGAGAGCACGGCCAAAAACCATAGATACAGCAAATACAGCAATAAAAACTCCAAATATAAGCTGCGTCTGACCCGCAGAAAAACCATAATGAGAAATTAAACCGGGAACATAAATACTCCAGGCATAAATACTCCCGAGAGCAAGCATCATTACCACAGCAGAAAAAACAGTCCGTACGGGCTTTGACATCATAATAAGGTTCAGTTTTTCAGCAATTAAAACTATTTAATTTAAATCATTAATAGATTATGAACAGCTTTTTTTACTTTCGTCCGGCAAAACCTATTTTTTGTAAAGAGTCTGTTTCGCCTGATTCAGTAGCTCAAAAGTATCTCTATGACATCATTCTATAAATTTGAAACAGGTTGGAGGAGATTGATTTTCGGCAACGGAAAATCAATCTCCTCCAATCCCAAAACTCCTGAAATGTTTCGCAATTACAAATGAAGTATAGCCACCTACAACTATTTGCATTAATTTTTGAGCCTCTACTGATTATTTATACATTTTTCACATACGAAAATAACTAAAAAACAGAAAAAGGTTGTTTCTTTGTACTCAATAGAATTATACGTATAGCAGTTCTTTTACGCTTCCACACATTGAAATGCCTTGCTACACTTCTATTTAAGTTCTTTTTTATTTACATTCTATGATAGCACTAAACAGCGCAAAATGCAGAGCTTTTCTTACCAAGTCTGAGCCACAGCATTGCCCTGAAGTGTTAATCATCTCAAACATTTTTTTAATGAATCTTTTCGTAGCAAAGTTAAGTGACGCAACAACAAGCGAAGACTTAAACGATTTGTTCGCCGAATATGGCGAAGTAGTATCAGCCAAAGTTATCATGGACAGGGAAACCGGTTCTTCAAAGCGCTTTGGTTTTGTTGAAATGAAAGAAGAAGACGCAGCTCAGAAAGCTATCAAAGACCTTAACGAGTGTCTCTTCGACAACAGCCCCATCGTTGTAAAGAAGGCCCGTCCGAAAGGCGAAGGTCGTGAACAACGGTCATTCGGTGGAAACCGCAACCAGGGTCAGCGCAGATACTAAAAAATATTATAAAGAGGTGATTGCAGCTATGCAGCCACCTCTTTTTCATTCATTACCTCCTGCTTACTTAATCAACTCTGATTTTTCCCACAAGCTTTTTAACTTTCGATGGAATACCATCTGTTACCATTGCTTTATGAATCTCTTCAGGAAAAAATATTACAAATCCCCCTTTGGGATGATTCACTTTCATTCCGTCATCACCAGTAAATAATGTACAATCTTTTTCCTCATCATAGGGAACTTCAACATCCATCTTGTACTCCTCTGCATATTTTATCAACTCGCGTCCTTCCAGCATATAATGAATATCAATATGCCGTTCGTGAGATTCCCAAACAGCCTCTTGCTCCGACAAAGTTGATTGTTCCATCGCATTAACAAAAACATCACCACCACTGAGTTCAACCTTGCCGACTTTAAAATCTGCCGGATCAATGTTTTCCAGATAATCAAGCACAATTTCCATTGCAGGATGCAGCATATAATATCTTGCTGCATTTTCAAATGTGTCTATCACCATAACTTTTTTTATTTACAAAGAAAACACTTTCCCATAACACCAATAGCAAAAATTTATTGTAATTTTAATGTAACTTAGCCTTGACAAGCCAGAACCAAAAATTATTGAAAAATTTTAATTTATAATTAGTTAATTGCTAAGCAATTTTTTTTAGTCAACGGATTTATCGAATACACGAATTCCTGAAGCAAGCGACAGAGTCTGGCGACGGTTTTTTAAACGGTTACGCAGTTGTTAGTCACATCTCAAGTGGGACAATAATTCGAGCAATTCGTGGATCTAAAACAAGCAATAACGTAACCCTTTTTTCCTTAAATAATTGGGAAATATTTTGCCAAGAAAAACACGAATACCAGGAATAAGACATTTAAGTGGCAACTTAAACTGCTTTGTTAACAAATAATTTGTGAATAGTTCAGACTTAATGTTTCCTTATCAACATTCCGCGATTTAAACATAAACAAAAAATAATAACTAATTAAGAAAGGAAGAATAATTAGTTTGCATACAACCAAATATAAACAATTTGATTAACAGAAAATCTTTATCATTTCTTTACAGGTAAAAAACAATGCCATAACCTAACTGGTATTAAGTGACTTAATTAATATCATAGCATTTAACAAATGTCTCTGTCGGGGTTCTATTTTTCCCTGTTTAAAAATTTTGATTATTTTTGTGGCGCAGAAACAATCGAACAGGCCAATACTCATAAATGATTCATTATTTCCGGCCTAACAAAAAAAAGAATTATTCACCAAACAGAATATTATGGCAATTTTCACAGTTAATCAACAAAGAATTGCAACAAAAATTGATTCATCCTCCGAACTGTCGAACTGGCGGGACTGGAAATGGCATCTCAAAAATTCAATTAAAACCATTGACACATTTGAGGAGCTGACAGGAATAAAATTTGCGGAGGATGAAAAAAAACAACTTGAAGAAACCAAAGGGAAATTCCCTCTCAGCATTACACCTTACTATCTTTCCCTGATTAAAAAAGAAAATTTCAGACAAGATCCTGTGTACAAGCAGGCATTCTTGGACAACCGGGAACTGCACGTAGCTCCACACGAAATGGGCGATCCCCTGTCAGAAGACACCGACAGTCCGGTACCGGGAATTACGCATCGTTATCCCGACAGAGTACTTTTTCATGTCAGCAATGTATGCGCAATGTACTGCCGCCATTGTACCAGAAAAAGAAAAGTAGGCGATCAGGACTTTGTTCCGGGAAAATCACAGGTAGAAATAGGGCTGGATTATATCCGAAATACGCCCCAGGTAAGAGATGTACTGCTTTCAGGTGGAGACCCGTTTTTATTATCAGACGATTATCTTGACTGGATTCTCACTGAGTTACGAAAAATTGACCACATTCAGGTTATTCGCATCGGGACACGAACACCCGTTGTGTTACCTTATCGTATTACAGATGGTTTGGTAGATATACTGAAGAAACACCATCCGATATGGATCAACACCCACTTTAATCATCCCAGGGAAATTACTTCTTCTTCAAAAGAAGCACTCAGAAAGCTTGCCGATGCTGGTATTCCGTTAGGCAACCAATCAGTGCTGCTGGCAGATGTAAATGACTGCCCAAGGATCATGAAAGATTTAGTTCATAAACTGGTTGCCAATCGTGTTCGTCCTTACTACATGTATCAATGCGATCTTTCAGAAGGACTATCTCACTTCCGAACCCCTATTGGCAAAGGTATTGAAATAATTGAAAGCCTCATAGGGCACACCAGCGGATTTGCTGTTCCAACATACGTAATTGATGCACCCGGTGGCGGAGGGAAGATTCCCGTTATGCCCAACTACATCATTTCGTGGTCAACCAATAAAGTAATCCTTAGAAACTATGAAGGGGTTATTACTTCTTACAAGGAACCCGACAATTACCAGCAAACTTCGTGTGATCGCAATTGCGATGAATGCAACCTTGAACTGGACTTGCAGGAAGGCTATGAAGAAAATGCCATCGGAATAGAAAAGCTGCTTTCCGATTATGATGAGGCCATTTCACTGGTTCCGGAAGACAACGAACGAATCCAAAGAAGAGACGATAATGGATAAGACTGAGAAAATCGGACAATCGACTATTCAGCATGGATCCGAAAGTAACAGGGTTTATCTTATGCATCTTTGGCCGGGCGACTTTCCCGGAATTATTGACAAACTGGATACTCTGGCAAAGAGTAATGGTTATACCAAGCTCTTTGTCAAAGTTCCTTCCAGATACGCAGTAGCCTTCCGAATGGTCGGATATGAAACCGAAGCACTGGTTCCCGGCTTTTTTAACGGTTCAGAAGATGCTCTTTTCCTTGTAAAATATCTCAATCCGGACAGGAGAAATCCAAGTTTGGATGAAATGAAGATTTTTCAGGATTTGTTGCTATCGGAAGTCAACAGTGAAATCCCCGGATTGGATGATACACATATTCTGAGACTCCTTGGTCCGCAAGACGTTGAGGAAATGGTAAAAGTTTTTGCGCAGGTTTTCGACAGTTATCCCTTTCCAATTTTCGATCCTGAATTTTTAAAGAAAGAGATGAGGGAAGGTACGCGGTATTTCGGAGTGTTTCAGAATGCAATGCTGGTCGGAATCAGTTCAGCCGAATGTAATGATGCGCTGAAAAATGCCGAGATGACAGACTTTGCAGTTCTTCCCTCCCAACGCGGTAAAAAGATTGCCATACATCTGTTAAGAACAATGGAAAATCATCTTACAAACCAGGGTTTTAAGTCATTTTACACCATAGCACGACTAAAATCCCTCTCCATGAATAAAACATTCATGAACAACGGTTACCGTTACACTGGAACGTTGACAAACAACACTCACATTGCCGGACAAATAGAGAGCATGAATGTTTGGTACAAAACGGTTTAGGGGTTAGCTCTTAGCTCTTGGCTGCTGGCTGTTAGCACTTAGGTGTTAGGTCTTGAAACCGGAAAACATTCCAAAGAATAAAACTTAAAAACTTCAGCTTTCCAACAGGGATGCTGACGTTTTTTTTTAACAAAACCACTATGCATTTAGTCGATTACATCATCATATTTGTTTACATGGCAGCCATGTTGATGGTTGGACTTTGGTTTCACAGAAGAAATCAGAGCTCTGAAGATTATTATGTTGGAGGACGAAAAATGACACGGTGGCACCTGGGATTATCAGTCGTGGCCACTGATGTAGGTGGTGGTTTTTCCATAGGATTGGGAGGCCTGGGTTTTGCTATGGGACTTTCGGGTTCCTGGATTCTCTTTACCGGATTGATAGGTGCCTGGCTCACAGCGGCTGTGCTGATTCCAAAAGTTTATAAAATTGCTTTTACCAGTAAATTCCAGACTTTTCCCGAAATGCTAAGCCATCATTATGGCAGCAGAGTAGCATTCTGGGCCGGCATTATCAGTGCCATTGGCTACCTGGGATTTACAAGCAGCCAGATTCTTGCAGGCGCCAAATTGACATCAGGCACTATTGACGGATTGAGCATTAACAATGCAGCCCTGATTATGGGAATTATTGCTGTAGTTTACACTGCACTGGGAGGAATAAAAGCAGTCATCTATACCGACACCATTCAATGGATAATTTTACTGTCTGGCCTCATTTTTGTTGGTGTTCCTTTTGCTGTTCACAGTATCGGAGGCCTTGACGTACTGCGGGCATCCGTAGATCAGGAAATGCTTTCACTAACCAATATTAAAGGTTCGGTTCTGATTAATTGGGCCTTTTCCATCATTCCCATCTGGTTTATCGGGATGACGCTCTACCAAAGAATTTATGCTGCTTCTTCACGCAAAGAAGCTCAGCGTGCATGGTTTCTGGCAGGATTATTTGAATACCCTGTAATGGCTTTTCTGGGTGTGTTTCTGGGATTAATGGCCAAAGTTTCCATTGACCAGGGAGTAGTGCCGGCAGAGGCTGTCATAGGGATAGACAGTGAAACAGCCATGCCTATGATGCTGAAATACATTCTGCCCACAGGTGCTTTGGGGATAATTCTGGCCTCCTATTTTTCTGCCATCCTTTCCACTGCTGATAGTTGTCTCATGGCTTCTTCAGGCAATTTTGTGACGGATATTTTCAAGATTAAAAAATCCGGAAACACGCTTAAAGTATCCCAGATAATGACATTTATTTTGGGATCGCTGGCACTGGTACTGGCATTATACATGCCCAGCGTACTGGAATTAATGATTCTTTCTTACTCTTTCATGGTAACCGGATTACTCGCCCCTGTTGTCGGATTTTTATTCTTTAAATCGCCAAAACCTCAGGCAGGACTGTCATCAATGGCTGTAGGAGCTGCAATATTTGCTTTTTTTCACTTTTCAGACATTAAATTGCCCTATGGATTTGATCCTGTAGTTCCAGGGGTTTTGGCTTCTGTGATTACACTGATTATAGTTCAGAAGTCCATTAAAGTCAATAGTTTTTAGGCGTCAGGCAGTAGAGAAGATTTTCCATTACTGACAGACCTGAAGATCTAACAAAATCATTCATATAACACATTTTTATAGCTTTATGATTCTCATATAAAATGTGGTCCACATAAAGAAGGTAGAAAGAATTCATTCAGATGAAATATCTGACTCAAATTCACCTGAGATCAAAGGCATCTCATCAACGCTACTGGATTCTATTTCGAGCATCTCAATAAGTAAATCAAGAGCACTGCCCACCCTGACCAGTTCATCAGCAGATAATCCTTTCAGCTTTTCATTGAGTCGTTGCTGCAGCAAATCCGGTGTCTTCTCCAAAAGTGTATCTCCTGAAGACGTAAGTGCAATATGCATAACCCTTTTGTCGCCTGACTTGGGCAAACGAGCCAAAAAACCTTTCTTTTCAAGACGTCCGATAATGCCGGTCACAGTACTGGAATTAAGATTCAGATGATCACGAATAGAACGCTGGGTGGCCTGATAGCCCGGAGATGCTTTTAGAAATTCCAGGCAAAGAATCTGAGGGATGCTTACGCCAAAATCCTTCTGTACCTTTTTAGATTCCAGATTAATTGACCTTACAATACGTCTGATTTTTATTAAAATATCCTTGTAATCCATTGTATCCGATTATTTTAACTTTATTACAAAGCCGTAGCAGGCCTTTTTACCAACCTGAAGACTTCAGCTGCAGCATACCGGTTAGTCAGTCTGACATCAAACCTTGTGGACAATGATTTAAAGGCATCTATCGCTAATTGAGGACTGTTGTTCTCAGCGGATAAATGTGATAAAAAAACCACCTCCAAATTTGTTCCGGCGTATAATTCTAACAATTCCACGGCCTGGGAATTGGAGAGGTGTCCCACATCCGAAGCCACTCTGTTTTTCAGATGCCAGGGATAAACACCATTCCACAACATTTCTTCATCATAATTTGATTCCAGAAAAACTGCCTGACATTCGGAAAAATGCTGAATTACATTGTCGCAGGGAGAACCAATGTCAGTCATAACGCCGACACTAATTCCGTCATACTCAATTCTGAAACTACAGGGTTCGGCTGCATCATGTTGTTTAGAAAAAGTGTGTACGGTAAATCCTTCTATTTCCAACCGTTCACCGGGAATAAAATGCTTTATCAGTGCGGGACGGTTTGGGCCCCAGCTTTTCTCCAAAGACTTAGCAGTAATGTAAACCGGAGCACCCAACTGCTTACTCAGCACTCTTACCCCACGAAAATGATCTGCATGTTCATGTGAGATAATAATACCCTTTATTTTTGAAGCGCTCAATCCTTTCTCCTTCATTCGTTCCAACACCTGACGACGGCTGATTCCTGCATCCACAAGAACCGCTTCATTGTCATTACCGATGTAATAGCAGTTTCCGTTACTTCCGGATGCTAAAGCACATATTTCAATCATTTCTACTCTATTATTTGTGTTTCAGGAGAAGAATTTCTCACATATTTTTGCAACATCTCTGAAAGCATTGAGATAACACCCTCCAGACCTTCTTTATCTCCATCAAATGAGGGAATAATCATCAGCACATATCGGGTTTCTGCATCAATAAGAGTTCGGGCTGAATCGCTTGTGGGGGTTCCAAAAGCGCCCGATTCATCTCTGAAAACCGGAAGGCATTCAATATTTAGTTCGCCTCTTCCAATGCCTTCATAAGGTTCACCCGGCTGACCTTTACCCAGCGAAATATCACCATTAATGCGATTCAGGTCATATCCACAAATCGAAAACCCTGTTTTTACAGAAACCAGATTCAGACAGTCAACCACATTATTAACAAAATAAAGTCCTTTTCCTTTACTAACACGCCGAAGCAGAGATTCAGCAGCCGGACGGTAACGGTTTGGATCTTTCCCCAGTGTTTTGTATGATTGTTTCAATGCTTTTACTGCAGGCATTTCCCTTATCTTTTCAGCATCCAGATGCGAAGACAATGAATCAACTTCTACCTCCATGTTCTGAATCAATTCATCACGAGAATCCTCTACTACCACAGGAGAAATTAAGCACCCAAGCTTCATGGCGGGAAAAGCTCCGGCTATTTCGGGAAGAATTTTTATATCGGGAAATTCCATTACTCAAAATCATTTTTATCAGATTGGGCTAAAATACCAATTTTTCATGAATCCGCCTCAATACCATGCGGCAGGATTTCGAACCACCCGGTATTATTGCTATTTTTGTAAAAAATAATATTTCAATCAATGAAAAATTCGATACCTGAAAAAATAAATGCTGTTCTCTTTGACATGGACGGCGTCCTGTACGACAGCATGAAAAATCATGCAGCCACCTGGATACTGGGATTCAGTAAATTCAACATTGACTTTCCCGAAAAAGAAGCCTACTTAAACGAAGGCAGCACAGGGGATTTTACCATTAAAACAGCGATAAAACATATTTGTAAAAGAGAAGCGACTCCTGATGAGATTAAAGGCATTTACGCTGAAAAGACCAGGCTTATGCATTTGCGTCCCAAAGCAGAGAAAATTCCCGGAATGCAAACTTTAATAAGCAAAATCAGACAGTCGGGTAAGAAAATTATTGTGGTAACCGGCAGCAAGCAACCCATATTGCTGGAAAGATTGCAAAACGATTTCGGAGTCAATCCTGATGAAGTAATATCCGGTTTTGATGTAAAACACGGAAAACCTCATCCCGAGCCTTACCTCATGGGACTGAAAAAAGCAAATGCCCGTTCAGAAGAGACCATCGTCATTGAAAATGCACCGTTGGGAGTGAAATCAGCTGAAGCTGCAGGAATTTATACCATTGCCATTAATACGGGGCCTCTGGAAAAGCAGGTTTTGTTTGATGCCGGTGCAAAGGAAGTATTCGATACAGCCGAGGAAATTGAGGAGTTTTTGGGGGAACTCCTGTATTCTACAACGTAGCAGCAAACTCCCGGGAAATATAATTATCGAAAGACAAACAAACGTCAGTAGAAAACTCAACGGCTTTTTCAACAATAGTTTTCCATCTGTCAATATCGCCTGAGGCAGGTTTTTGAGTATTAATACCATGAGCCAGCCCGGCATTAAAATTATCTCCTGCCCCAATGGTACTTATGGGATCCAGCTGCCGGGCCTCAACGTGAAAACTGTTTCCGTTGATTAAGCCATAGACACCCCGGCTGTTGGCAGTAATAAGGCTAAAAGCATCAAAAGTCTGAATTCTCTGCAAAACATCAGATATGCACATGCCGGGATAAATATTCTCAAAATCCTCATCGCTCCCTCTGACAAGATGTGCCAAAGCAAAATTTTCTTCAATAAGCGGACGGTAAATCCCGATATTTCCAAGATGATTTTTCCTGAAATTGGGATCGTAAATAAGAAAAGCTCCCTGCTTACGAGCTTTTTGAAGTAATGGTACAACCTGTTTTCGAAGTACCGGATTTACAGCAAAATAGGATCCATACAAAAGAATATCTCCGGGATGAAAATCAGGGCCGGAAATTTGAAATCGATCATCAGGAAAATCTTTATATACCTGATAGGACGCATTGTTATTTTCATCGAGAAAAGCGAGGGCCACCGGTGTCTGGCCCGGCGAAAAACGATGCAGCCAGGATGTATCCACCTGATTTTCTCTGAGAAAATGTACAATTTGATCTCCTACCTGATCCAGACCTATCTCACTGATCAATGAAACCTCTTGTCCTGCACGGGCCAGTGACACCAAAGCATTAAACGCCGAACCACCTCCACGCGTTGCCACAGGTTGATAATCCTTAAAAATAATGTCCAGAACAGTTTCTCCCAATCCAAAAATCCGTCCCATTCCAGTTGTTTTATTTTACAAGTTTCGAAATAGCCTTAAATTCATCGGTTCCCGAAACACGGCACAATTCAAAAAGCAACGACTCGTAACTGGTAATTAGAATATCTTCCTGGACTAAACGTGCCATGGCAATGCGCTTATTGTCAGGATTTCTCGAACCTACACAATCTTCTACCACCACGGGATGATAGCCACGTTCTTTCAAATCCAGTGCGGTTTGTAAAAGACAAATATGAGATTCGATACCGGCTAGAACCACAAAACGTTTAGACGACAGTTCCAGTGATTCCATGATGACAGGATCATCGCAACAACTAAAGGCCGTTTTTTCATTATGCGGATATTTATCCAACAAAGAAGCCAGAAATGGAATGGTTTCTCCCAGGCCTTTCTTGTATTGTTCTGTAACAATTACAGGAACTTCCAATACCTGAAGTCCCTCCACCAAAATCTTCATATTCTCTGCCAACTGCTCATGTTCATAAATATGGGGAAACAACCGCTCCTGAACATCAACAATCATGGCAAGTACATTATCTCTAATTATTCTCATAATCCAAATCTTTTAAATACAGACAAATCAAGATTATCAAAACGCCCGAAAAAATCAAATAATTCTTCAGCAATTTTCTGCACCCCGCCGGGTTCATTAGACTCTATGTTTAAAGGCAATACCGGGTCATGCAGCGACAAACGCAACAAAAACCATCCATCCTGCCCTTTTCCGGAACATTTAACCCTGACTCCTTCATAGTTTTCAGGAAGTAAATCCCAGTTACTTTTGTTTCCTGCCATAATACCCACTTCGGAAATAATATCTGAACCGGCCTGAATGAAATCAGAAGAATTTATTTTCAGCCTGATTTCACAACAATCTACCGGATTGGGTAAGTCAGCTATTAAATCGGTCAGCAACTTGCCTTTGGTTCGCATTTCGGCAAGGGTAATAATCATTCGGGTAGCCAGATAAGCACCATCATCCAGGAAAAAATTCTCCCTGAAAGCAGCATGACCTGAAGTTTCTATGGCCAGGTATGACACCTCTCCGATACCATTTAATCTAACGGCTTCATTAATCACATTCTTATAACCACGCTGGTATCTGTGATGTTTACCTCCCATGTGCTCTTTAATAAACCAGGACAAACCATCGGAAGTAATAGAGTCGGTAACAATGGTGCTTCCGGGATGCTTCTCAAGAACAATTGCAGAAGCAAGACCGATCAGCGAATTCCGGTTAATGGGACGTCCGGTAGAATCGACCAATGCAGCACGATCCACATCGGTATCAAAGATAATTCCCAAATCAACATTCGACTCCTTAACCTTACTAATAAGCGAATTCATGGCATTGGGATCCTCTGGATCAGGGAAATGATTAGGGAAATTGCCATCAGGCTCCAGAAACTGAGAGGCAGAGATATCAGCACCCAAGTGAGAAAGCACTCCGGTGGCGAAAAAACCTCCGGAACCATTTCCTGCGTCCACGGCAATTTTCAAACCCTTAAGAGGAGTCTCAAAGTGTTTGGGATGATTTACCTCTTTGCGGACAATATCCACCAAATGTTCGGAATAAACCGCCATAAAATCGAAATCTTCAACCGCCCCTTTTCTTCCTCCTGCTTTTGGCCCGCTTTCGGCAATATTTAAAATTTCTGTAATGTCCCACCTGTCAAGCCCTCCTGTAGAGGTAAAAAGTTTCAATCCATTTTTATATTTGGCCGAATGACTCCCTGTTACCATTATGGCAGCATCTACCGGATTGTCGCCCAACTGGGTGGACATAAACATTGCCGGAGTGCTGGCAAGGTCAAAGTTCACAACATTGGCACCTCCTGCATTCAACCCTTTAATTAAGGATTGTAACAATTCCGATCCGGACAAACGAGGATCACGCCCCACCGAAATACGTAATTTGTTTTTCCCGGAAAAATGTGTTTGCAACCAGACAACAAATGCACGTCCAAGTTTCTCGGCAACTTCAGGAGTAAAATTCATTTCTTCTCCCTTTACACCTTCAGTGGCAACCCCCAGAATATCAGAGCCGTTGTGTAGTTTTTTCCAATCAATTTTTGGCATGGTTAAACAGATTTTTTATTTTTATCGAGAACGGCAGCCTGACGGGATCTGTCTCCCAGGTAACCACCATGATGCCTCAATGCATAGTCATGATTATTAAAACCGATTTTCTTCATCAGCAAAACCACCAACACATCCCCTATAACTGTCATTGTTGTGGTAGATGTGGTGGGTGTATGTCCCAGGGCACAAACTTCGGGAGGATTGCCTGTAAATAAACAGGCAGAAGCCGCCTCAGCCAGCAAAGATTCTTTATTGCCCGTAATTACAATAAATGGAATATCGGGTCGGAGTCCCTTGGCAAGATCAATCAACTCAATAATTTCGCGGGTTTTTCCTGAATTAGAGATTAAAAGCATGACATCGTTTTCCTGAATGATTCCCAGGTCTCCATGCTGAGCTTCACTGGGATGCAGAAAAACAGCTGGAGAACCGGTACTGCTAAAGGTCGTGGCCATATTATTGGCAATCTGCCCTGCTTTTCCCATTCCACTGGTAATTAATTTCCCCTTGCGGTTATGGACATATTCAAAAAGCAAATCCACTGCCCTTTCAAATTCTTTGGTTACAGGAATTTCTGCAACCGCTCGTGATTCAGCTTCCAATAAAGCCTTGATTTCTTTCTCAATCATTATTGTGTTTTATCGATAATTTATTCTATCCAGAGCAACGCCCCAGGTATATGGAGTTACCTCCCGCACCCCCTCTTTATTGGTCGCGTTGCGATCAATAAAGAGTTTGCCTGTGGATGCTTGTATTTCCTGATACTTGAACATCTCAAAACCAAAACTTATAAATAAAGCAGGTAAAAAGGTGCAAATTAATAAAAATATAGCCAAACAGGTTACCAAATAAGCATTCTATCTGCTTTCTCATTAAATATTACCGGATAAAGCATTTATTCCAAATAAATTGTTTTGCGTGTTTTAGCCAACACCTCCCCGATTACTGCAGTTTTCGGATGCATCCCTGTTGCTTCCATATCAGCCAAAACAGCATCCAGTTTTTCCGGAGGTACACACATCAGCAGTCCGCCGGAAGTTTGAGCATCAGCAGCCAACATTTTCAGATGGGGCTCCACCATTTTATTTACGTGTAATGATGGCTGCACAAAATCCAGATTACGAAATGCAGCCCCCGGCAGACAACCTTCATTGGCAAGCTCGGCAGCCTGTTCAACAATGGGCAAATCGCGACTTCGGATGGCCAGACTCACATTACTTGCTTCAGCCATTTTAAGGGCATGGCCCAATAATCCAAATCCTGTAACGTCAGTGGCACATCTAATACCATGCTTTGTCATGACCTCAGCTCCCCATTTATTCAGCAGCTTCATTTGTTCCAAACCTTTCAGGTAAGCATCCTGCCTTACCATTTTTAATCGTTGGGCAGCCACCAAAACACCAATACCAAGAGGCTTGGTTAACACCAACAGGTCGCCCGGTTTGGCTGATGCATTGGTAATTAATTTTTCGGGGTGCACCGTTCCTACCACTGCCAGTCCGTATTTTGGAGGGTGGTCTTCAATGGTATGCCCGCCCATTGAAAGAGCTCCGGCTTCGGCAATTTTGCTGTGCCCTCCCTGCAGTATTTGTTCAAAGGCACTCAAAGGCATTTTTGCAGATGAAAACATCAACAAGTTTAGCGACAGCAGCGGGGTCCCGCCCATTGCGTAAACATCACTAAGGGCGTTGGCAGCAGCTATTTCTCCAAACTCAAAAGGATCTGAGCAGACAGGTGGAAAAAAATCGGTGGTAAAAATAATGGCAGTTTCCTCATTCAGTCTGTAAACGCCTGCGTCATCATGTGTGTCGATATCTACCATGATATTGGGATGCTGCATCTGCGGAAGCTTCGACAAAATTCCTACTAATTGGCCTGGAGGCAATTTTGCGGAACAACCACCATACTCAACAGTCTCTAACAAATCAATTATCTGCTCACTCATTTTCATCGCTCTTATGTAATTCAAAACCTATTCCTTCTTGTTTAAGGGCCTTGGTACAGATTTCCAGGTCACTGTATGGTACTACCAGACACATTCCGCATTCCGAAGAAATATCTTCAGGAACAGGGATAACCCGTGTTGGGATTCCTCTGGATTTAAAAAGGCGGTCAGCCTTCATTACCTTATGCACATTGGGAAACAGTAAAAGTGGTTCTGCAGACATACTGATACTCATCAAAGTATTTTTTCAAGAACATTACCCAACCTCAACAAATCATTACTGCTATGAAAGACAGAGGGTGCAAACCGGGCTGAGCCGGCAGGAGAGGTATCCAGAAATCTGTGAGCCATAGGAGAACAATGAAGTCCGGATCGTATTTCAACCTCAAACTGATCGTACAAACGCTGTGCAATAGCAGAGGGATTCATGTTTTCATGCACCAGAGAAAAAACATTTCCTCTGTTCGCAGGATTAATGGCTGATAACACCTTTAACCCGGGAATGTTGTTTAAACGCTGAATCAATTCATCCAAATCAGATCTTTCCCATTTCTGTTCAGGACGATATTTCAAAGCAGCTAACAATCCGGAAAGTCCAATCATGTTATGAGTTCCGGCTTCAAATTTATCAGGGGCAAAGAGAGGCATTTCAAGGCTCTCCGACCGGCTTCCGGTTCCTCCGTAAACCAGAGGCGACAAACTTTCAGGGTTTCGGACAAAAAAACCTCCGGTTCCGGTTGGGCCCAGCAGACCTTTATGACCGGTAAAAGCAATAAAATCCACTCCCCACTTATCCCCTTCAAATGGAACATTTCCAAGTGACTGGGAACTATCAACCAGCAGCGGCAGTTCGCCAATAAATTTACGAATCTTTTCTACCGGTTGAATAACGCCATTTACATTACTTTGATGATTAACAATTACCAATCGCGAAACGCCGGTTATCATTGACGGAATTTTTTCCGGGATAATAGTTCCGTCCTTCTCAGCAGGAAGCACCTTCCACATTACATTCCAGTTTTTCTCCAGATGCTGCAGAGGACGCATTACCGCGTTATGCTCCAAAGGAGAAATCAACACCTCACAATCGTGCAGGTCAAGTCCGGAAAGGATAGTATTTATGGCCTGGGTAGCATTTAAAGAAAACGCAATATTTCCTGTTTCATTTACCCCCAAAACATCAGCCATTTCATCGCGACACTCCTCAACCATTGCAGAAGTCTGGTAAACCCTCTGATACGCAGCACGCCCGTATGTTCCTCCGGTTTTTTGTAAAAAATCAGCCATAGCAATGGCTACCTCAGGAGATTTGGGCCAACTGGTACTTGCATTATCGAAATATGTACTGGAAAAACGGGGCATTGAATAGAATTAAAGATAAACTACTTTTTCCGTTTCAGCAAGAACAGAGGCTATCTGATACATATTACTTATTCGTCCTACGCCTACCTGTTCTTTCATCTGATAATAATCCACGCACGTGCCACACACCAGAACACTAACATCTTTGTCTTCCAGTTCCCCCAAAGCAGCGGCAGTATCAGTATCTTTCATGGATAATTTCACTCCCCCATTATACATGATGATGTGAGTAGGCAAGGTATCCATCTCTTTAAGTGCATTAAAATATCCACGAATCAACAATTCCCCAAGATCTTCATCGCCTTCTCCCATGTAACAACTTCTGGCCACTACTACATAGTTGTCCCTTGCTTCCGGGGATTGCGGAACAGCGCAATAATCCTCAGGATTACTATCATTTTTCGGAGCTGTTTCTGATGGTTTGGTAACCTCAATTTGATAGGTACCCTCTTTTTTGCTGACCATAGGATTTGTCCCCAGATCTTCCAGAAAACTCATGAGATTATGGTATGAGATCTCATTATCAGAGATTACCAGCATTTTCTCTCCCTCCTGAATCTCTCTTAGTCCATTGCGAGCCATAATTAATGGTTCGGGACAGAGACGTCCTCTAGTATCTATGGTGTGCATTATTGAAATGATTAATTAATTTTTGAGCAACTGTTTCAGGATCATCTTTGGCTTCATCCATAATCAGTACCGGTTCATTTCTTTTAGCCAGTGATTTGGAATATCCTTTATCGTAATATTGCAAAGCAATATCAGCAACTAAATGGAAATTATTAATTTCCAGAGCATCCAATGCCTCCTGAGTACGGACTCCTCCAAGTCTTTTCTGTATTTTTAAAACAGATTGAGCCAGTAATTCCTTGTCGAAACAACCGTAATCCCGGACAAGTCTATTTACTCTGAGGTTCCTGTCTACATTATACATTACCAGGGGTGCCTCCATAAGTAACTCAAAAAGCATATCGGGAATATAGACCCTTCCGATACTATGACTTTCCCCTTCCACCCAAATAATTCTTTCGGGTTGAAAACGAAAAAAATGAGCATGAATATCATTCTCAAACTGCTCTGATGAAGGTTGCTCTGCCTGTCCCAGTGCTCCAAAAGCTGATCCTTTATGATGGGCCAACCCTTCCAGATCCAGTACCTGCTCTCCCTGCTTTTTCAGTTCTGATAAAACCTCGGTCTTTCCACTGCCGGTAGGCCCTCCAATAATCACGAAACGCCACGTTATCTCCTGCAACATTTTTCGAAATGACGCCCGGTAGGCTTTGTAACCACCCTCCAGAACAGCAGTCCGCAAGCCGGTTGTCCGAAAAAGCCAGGCCATACTACCACTTCGCATGCCTCCCCTCCAACAATGTACCAGCACTTTATTATCTACAGCGAGATCCCTGGCTTTCCGTGCAAAACCTGCCATTTTGGGGCCAACAAATTCAAGACCTTTTAAGACCGCACTATTCCTTCCTTCATTTTTATAAAGTGTTCCAACAACCGCCCTTTCTTCATTTGAAAATATGGGCATATTGACAGCTCCCGGAATATGACCCTCATCATACTCCGCAGGCGTTCGCACGTCAATGACAGGATATCTTTCCGACTCTTTCAGAAAAAAATCCGGAGAGAAAACCGAAGTTTCCTGTCCTTTTTCAATATTCAACTGTTCGGAAACAATATTATTCACAATCAATAGCCCGTTAGATTTTTAGATCTAAGATTTAGGATGAATCATATAATGTTGAAAATCTGCATTTTGACACAAAAATCCGTTTCGTTGCAAATGACTGTGTCATAGGCTATTATGAAAACTTAACGGACTATTATACAAT
>CAYOFH010000028.1:4647-31060 GCA_964403175.1 uncultured Marinilabiliaceae bacterium | reverse complement strand
CGTATAAAAAAATTATCAGTACCGAAAAGATTATCGTTCTTGGTGCATCTACCGGTGGGACAGAAGCAATCAGACTCTTTCTAAAAAACCTTCCGGCTAAAATGCCGGGTATTGCCATTGTTCAGCACATGCCAGAAGGATTTACCCGTTCTTTTGCCAATAGTCTGAATTCATTATGCGGTCTGGAAGTTAAAGAAGCCGAAAATGGTGATCGTTTATATCAGGGGCGCGTTCTGATTGCTCCGGGAAACCATCATATGCTTTTGAAAAGAACAGGTAAGGAATATTCTGTTGAAGTCCGGGAAGGGCCATTGGTCAACAGGCACCGACCGTCGGTTGATGTTTTGTTTCGCTCTGCCGCCCGGTATGCAGGGCAAAATGCTATGGGTATTTTGCTTACTGGTATGGGAAATGATGGAGCCAGAGGCCTTTTGGAAATGAAAGAAGCTGGAGGGGCCACAATTGCTCAGGATGAGGGTTCCTGCGTAGTCTTCGGGATGCCGCGTGAAGCCATTAAGATTGGTGCCGCATGCGATGTATTGTCCATTTCGGAAATGGCCCCGTTTCTTTTGAAGAATTTTATTTGATCAGCCTAAAAACAATACGTTCGTTTATTTGATATAACCTTTTGCGCTAAGCTTCGTTAATGTCTTTAACCTGATTATTTCATGAGTTTCCTTAGATAATTCATGTAATAAAGTAAATAAATCAGATTATGATTAAAGGTTCCTGAAAAACATTATTTGTCAGATGAAGAAGACCAATTATAAGAACATATCGTCAAAGTATTCGCTGCGGGGATTTGTCCTGGGGTTGATACTTGCAGCAATTATTTTCCTGTTAAGTTTTGATGCAGAGTTTGTGCAACAATACGGAGGCGGATTTCGACCCCTTCTGTTTCTTGTTCCGGGCTTATGGGTTGTGCTGTTTTTTCCCATCATTTTCGCCGTAATTGGTTATCAGGTGGCCAGTGTTTTTGTACGTGCGATTATGAAACAAAACAAGCGTATCAAAAAGGAGGCAGGGAAGACCAAAATGGTTCTGGGGTTTATTGATAATCTGCGTCAGGGAAATCTTGAAGAAACACTGCCCAAAAATCAGAAAAGAGATGCACTGACCAAAGCCCTGATTAAGTTGCGGGAGTTTATGGTTCAAAGCAAAAAGGATCAGGAACAACGACGACTCGAAGAGGAACAACGCACCTGGGTAACACAGGGGCTTGCCCAATTTGCCGAATTGTTGAGAAAGAATAATGATAATCTGGAGGAACTCTCCTACAATATTATTCATTACCTGGTTAATTATATGAAAATTAACCAGGGAGGTGTTTTTCTGCTGAATCATCCATCCAATGGTGATGAGAAGTATTTTGAAATGACTGCCTGCGTAGCTTACGAAAGGAAAAAGTTTGCTGATAAGGTAATTGCCTGGGGAGAGGGCCTGGTTGGACGTTGCGCTCTGGAGAAGAACACTATTTACATGACGGATGTTCCAGAGGATTATGTGAATATTACATCCGGTCTGGGAGAAGCAACACCCAAAGCGGTCATTCTGGTGCCACTTAAGGCCAATGAAGAAATATACGGAGTTATTGAACTGGCATCTTTCCACCCATTTGAAGAGTTTGAAATAGAGTTTGTGGAACGACTCGGAGAAAGTATTGCACTCACAATATCTACGGTTAAGACCAATATAAAGACCTCGAAACTGTTAAAAGAGACTCAGATTCAGGCCGAAAAAATGTTACAGCAGGAGGAAGAACTTCGTCAAAACCTGGAGGAAATGAAAGCCACACAGGAGGAGAGTGAACGCCAGGCTTTGGAAATGCAGGGAATTCTTGATGCAATTGATCATGCAGCCATCAGTTGTGAGTTTGAAACTGACGGAACTTTGATTTCGGTCAACCACAACTTCCTCAATACTTTTAAATATCGGCCCGAAGAAATTGAGGACCAGAATCTTAGGATATTCTTTTTTAAGGAAGATGTGGGGGAACTGGATAAAATTCTTGCCAGGCTTCAGGAAGGGCAGAATTTCCGGGAGCGTGTCAGAAGGAGAACAAAACTGGGAGAAGAGATTTATCTTCTTTCAACCTACTCCCCTGTTGTGGATAATGATGGTGAGATCATGAAAATTCTAAGTCTGGAAAGTGATGTTACTGAGCAGGTGCAAATGGAAGAAGCCCTTAAACGTTCTAAAGATGAGCTTGGTGTGATGCTTGAAGAAGCCAGAAATGAGGTTAAGGGACACTTTAAGGAAATTGAGTCGGTCAAAATCAGGAATGAAAAAACCCTGGAGGGAGCTCTGGATGCGATTATTACTACCAACAAGGAAGGAATGCTTGAATTTTTCAATGCTGCTGCCGAGAAACTTTGGGGTTATAGCCGTAACGAAGTGTTAGGCCAGCATGTTTCCATGCTATTCTCTAAAGATGCAACCAAGAACGAACCTTTTGTTTCAGCCTTTGTGAATTCCAATGGCAGTAAAGTTATCGGAGAGAGGAAAGAGGTGCCCATTCTCAATAAATATGGTGA
This sequence comes from uncultured Marinilabiliaceae bacterium, assembly GCA_964403175.1. Classification (GTDB taxonomy): domain Bacteria; phylum Bacteroidota; class Bacteroidia; order Bacteroidales; family Marinilabiliaceae; genus Marinilabilia. Next base: position 28,526 of record CAYOFH010000028.1, on the reverse strand, counting down.
AGAGGTACCTGTGTTGTTTCTCCTTTCTGATGCAGAAGTTGGCGATGATCATTCTTATACTGCATTTATTCAGAATGTTGAAGTAGAACTCTTTTAAATCGGATGAGTGTTGAATCATTGTGGGGTAATGACGTATAAGGAATATCTACAGGTGCTCAAGGAGCATTCACCATATGATTTTTCAGAATATTCGGATAATTCGATTTTCAGAAGAATCCAGAAGGTTATGAGAGATCATCAGCTTTCTCTTGAAGATCTTGCAGAAAGGACACAGAGAGATAAAGCCTTTGTGGAAGATGTTGTGGAGGCTATTACAGTTAATACCACAGAGCTGTTTCGTGATCCTGCTGTATGGAAGTATCTTTTCGAAAAACATTTACCTGCATATAAAGGGAATAACTTTATAAATATCTGGCATGCTGGTTGTTCAACCGGACAGGAGGTTTATTCTCTGCTTATTCTGTTCAATGAGCTTGGATTGTTGGATAAAGTACGTGTTTTTGCCACCGATATTAGTCAAAAGGCATTGGATCTGGCCCGAAAAGGTGTTTACCAGCATCAGATTGACCGCGGATGTATTGATAATTTCAATAAAGTTTTCGAAAATCCTTCTGACCAATCGCCCTCTTTTTCCAAATACTTTGATGTTGATGAGAAAATAGATAAAATAAGTGTTAAACCATTTTTGAAAGAACACATAAAATTTATCAGACATGATCTGGTAACCAATCAGGTTCCGTTTTATAATAAAGTGGACATCGTATTTTGCCGGAATGTTCTGATTTATTTTAATGTAAAACTTCAGAACCGAATAGTTCAGCAGTTTCATAATGGATTATACAATCAGGGCACGCTTGTACTTGGTGCTCATGAGGGATTGAGTGGTTTTTTTAAAACCAAATTCGACCGGCAGGGGCCGGTTTACCGTAAAAGTAATGCATTTCATTTGAGATATTGAACAAATACATGTTCTTACATGGGGATTACGTTAGGCATTAATGATATAAAAGCAGTTACCAGTGAAATGGCCGGATATGATAATATGGATTATACCGGACATTCCTTTTCTTTTATGAAAAGAAGGCTTGCTTTTGTTTTCGATAAATTGAAAGTTAGAAAACTGGTTACTTTTTCAGATCAGTTGAAAGATGATGGGTTCCGGGAAGAGGTAAAATATTTCATGGCTGTAAAAGTCACAGAAATGTTTCGTGATCCTGGATTTTGGAGATCTGTACGTCATAATATTTTCCCGGCTTTGGGGAATAACTTTACTGTTTGGTTTCCCGATACGCCATCAGGAGAGGAACTGTTTTCTTTTTTAATTTTGTTAAAGGAAAGTAATTTGTCTGATTCGGTGAAGATTGTTTTTCAGCATTCCTCCGAAAAAATATGCCAGGATATTTCCAACGGCATTATTGATTTTAAAAATTCTGAATTAAATCACAGTAATTACAGAAGACTAGAGGAGAGAGATCGTTTCGATAATTATTTTATAAATGATAACGATCAACCACGGTTGAATAAGGAGTTGCTGAAAAATTGCAGCTTTCGTGTGTTTGCCCCCGGAAAAATCGGGGCCGATGAAATGTTTGATCTTATTATTTTTAGAAATTCAGGAATCAATTATTCCTATAGTGGATATGAAGAGTTATTTACAAATATTTACGGGCATTTGAATTCAGGTGGATTTCTTGCTGTTGGGTTGAAAGAAACCTTACCTGCCTCTCTGAAGGATTATCTTGTGATGGTGGATGAAAAGGAAAGTATTTACAGGAAACCGGGAGTGAAAAATGAATAAAAACATAGAGATATCTGACCGGAAGTTTAAGGTAGTCGTAATAGGTGGCTCTGCAGGCAGTTTTTCTGTTGTTTCGAAAATATTGTCTCAATTGAATCCCGGATTTCCATTGCCTTTGGTCCTTTGCCTTCATCGGCTCAAACATGTAAGATCAGGACTGGTTGAAGGGTTGAATATGAAATCAAAAATTCCAGTGGTAGAACCTTATGACAAAGAGAAACTGAAACCTGGGATTGCAGTATTAGCTCCTTCAAATTATCATCTTTTTGTGGAATTTGACAGCAGTATATCTCTTTCCACAGAGGAAGTTAATAATCATAGCAGGCCATCTATTGACTATGCTTATTCATCAGCTGCTTATGCTTTCAGGGATAAAACACTTGGGATTATTCTGACAGGTGCGAATAAGGACGGAGCAAAGGGAATGAAAAGTATCCACGACAAAAATGGATATACCGTGGTTCAGGATCCATCAACTTGTGATGTGGATACTATGCCCCGGGCTGCATTGAAATTGTTTTCCCCTGATGAAGTATTAAGTCCCGAAGAGATAGTAAAGATGTTGAATAGTCTAGTGTGAAAAGAATCTAAAAAACTAACGACCGATAGTTATGAGCAGATTTAATTTTAGTAATCATGCATTTCAAAAGTATTTATTCCTTCTGGGAGGAATTGCATTTGTTTTGTCTCTGCTCAAAAATGTTTTTCTGGAAAAGCATCCGGGAACGTTTTTCTATATGCTGGAGTTTTTGTCTTTTATTTTTTTCCTGGCTGTCTTTTATGTCAGCGATCGGAACAATCAGCATTTAAGGTTTTTGTTGCAATCTCAAAAAATAGAAAAAGACAAAGAAATCCAAGGGTATCGTAACAGGATTGAAAGTCTGAATGACATAATAGCCGCCTATGAAGAGAAAGAAAATGAAGCCACTCGTTTTGCTTCCTATCAGGAGAAAGTGATGAAGCAACTTATTAAGAGTGGAAATGCAGGAAAGGACAAGCATAAATTATTGTACTCTCTGGGAGAATTGTTTCATGGGATGGCAGTAGTTCTTTACAAAAAAGACGAACCCGATGGTCTGTTCTCCGTAGAAACAACTTACGGGGTATCTGAAGATTTTGAAATTCCCGGATTTTATTCGGGAGAAGGACTCCACGGCGAGGCTGTTTTGCAGAGAATGCCGGTATTAGTCGAGCCTGTTCCGGAGAATTATATTGAGGTGGAAACTGCACTGGGGAAAAGTCGTAGTTATTATCTATACCTTTTGCCTGTCATAAAAAATGAAGAATGTACAGGATTATTGGAGTTGCTTACATTTAAGAAAAGCCGTGTTGAAGATTTATGGCCTTCGGTAATGGATCAACTCGTGGATAAAGAAATTTTATAGTAACAGATGCTAACCTGATTAAGCATAAACAAAAAATGAGATTTTTCAATAAAGTACATAAAACAATCAGAAAATGGTTTTATACTGACGTCCTGTCTGTAAGAGACCAATTCTATCTGTTTGTTTTTTTATTTCTGTTTTTGCTTCTGGCATGGGGTGGCTTTTTATCTATTCAAAATAGGCCTTTTAGTTTAAGTAGTATTTTGTCCTTGCATAGCTGGTGGCTGGTTTGGTTTGTGGATTTATTAATTATTGCCGTCCCCTTTTCAATTATCTTTGTTCGAAACTATATCAATATTCAAACATCAGTTTTCCGGAATGAAATAACTGATCTTAAGAAACAGATTGCTCATAACATCGCACTGGCTGGCAAGCTCAGAGATATCGGTGAGGTATCTGAAGAGGATAATCGTGATGATCAGTTGTCTTCGGTACTTCTGGATTTAGGAAAGAACCTTCGTACCGCCAGGCTTCGGGAAGAAGAGGAAAATTATATCTCGAAAGGAAAAGAGCAGATGTCTGATTTACTTCGGATTCATCAGGTTTTAACTGAGCTTACTCCTGATGTGCTTAAAGCCTTAATTAATTATCTTGGAGGAATTCAGGGAGCCTTTTATCTTTTAGAGGGAAATGTTCTCAAGCGGAGTGCTATGCATGCATACAACCGCCGGAGGTATGAGTATCATGAGTTTAAAATAGGACAAAGTCTTGTTGGTGCTGCTGCATATGAAAGACAGATAATTTACCGTACCGAAATACCGGAAGATTACTGGTCGGTAACTTCCGGGTTACTGGGAGAAAGAAAACCTAAAGCACTGTTGATTATTCCTCTATTACAGGAAGAGGAGCTCCAGGGAGTTGTGGAGGTTGCTTTTCTGAAAGACCATTTGGAGAATAAGCATCTTGCTTATGCTGAAGAAGTGGCAGAAACTATCGGACAGACAATTTACAATCTTAAAATTACAGCTCGTACAGAAAGATTGCTTGAGGAATCTCAAAGTCTGACAAAAAATCTTCAGGAAAATGAGGAGCAGCTCAGGGAGAATGCTCGTGAGATGCTTGAAACACAGGAAGAACTTGAGAAATCCAACATGATGCTTGAAACTCAGGTTCAGGAAGTTGCTCATGCTCAAAAACGGTTGGAAGCTCTTCTTACTAATGCGTCTGAATTTATCTCTATTTACAACGAAGATCAGGAACTTGTTTTTGAAAGTCCTTCGGTTAAACGTATTCTGGGCTACAGTGATGATGATAACATTACCGGCATGGATCCCGATCTGCTGACACCCCGGGGATATCGTACTATCAATAATCTATTTCAGTATCTGCTTCAGACTCCTGGTGGAGAACAAACTGCTCAATATACTTATCTCAGGAAAAACGGTGAGAAACTGTTTTTGGAGACCAAAGGAAAAAATCTTTTGCACGATCCTGCCATTAAGGGGATTATTTTTAATACACAGGACATAACCGAGCGCAAGAGAGCCGAAAAGGAAGAGCAGATGAAGTCGCGTATGCAAAGTCTGTCGGAAAACAGTCCCGATATGATTATGCGTGTGAATATGATGGGTAAACTGGTATATGTAAACCCTGCGGTTGCCAGGTTTGTTGAAATACCCGCCAATGATATTGTCAAAAAACGGGTCAGTGAGCTTGAAATTGATGCGCGGTTTGTCGAATATGTCGAAGAAGCTCTGGAAACCATTAAACATGAACAGGAAACCATTATTTCAGAGGTTAAAATAGAGATAGGTGGCAATGAAAGGATAATGGAAATTAAAGGAATTCCGGAACTTAATGATGAAGGAGAACTGGAGTCTGTTTTGTTTGTGTCGCATGATATGACTGAGTTCAAGAAAATTGAAGCCGACATAAAGGACAAAAACAAGAAAATTTCAGACAGCATCAATTACGCACAACGAATTCAGAGTTCATTACTTCCCGATACCAACTATTTACAGATTTATTTTCCCCGGTCTTTCATTTTCTACCGTCCCAAAGATGTTGTTAGTGGAGATTTTCCGTGGTTCCTTGAAAAAGACGGTATTCTGTATGTTGCTGCTGTTGACTGTACAGGCCATGGTGTTCCCGGAGCCCTGCTTTCATTTATTGGATATTTCCTGTTGAATAATATCGTTAGTGCAGATCCTCATTTGTCTTCTGCAGAAATAATGGAACAACTTCATCAGGAAGTACGTAAAGCATTAAAACAGGATCAGGAAGGATCAAAGGGAAGAGACGGAATGGACGTTGCATTTTGTAAAGTAGAAAAGGATAAGAAAATTCTGGATTATTGTGGAGCGCACCGTCCGCTTTTCCTTGTCAGAGATGGAGAGTTGCTTGAATATCAGGGAACCCGGAAGGGAATTGGTGGAGCACCACTTCCACGAAAGAAAGAAAAAGAATTTGAGAATCATGTTATAGACTATCAGGAAGGAGATAAAATATTTATTTTTTCAGATGGATTACCTGATCAGCTTGGAGGCCCGGACAGGAAGAAGTTTCAGCCGAAGCGAATGCGTGAGGCCCTTACAATGGATCCCAATTATACGATGGCCCATTATGCACGCTATTTTCCAAAAGGATTTTATGATTGGATGGGCAATGAAAAACAAGTTGATGATGTTTTATTGATAGGTATTGAATTGTAACTATCTTTACATTTTTAAAGACTTCATACGATATGAGTAGAGAAATTGAAAGCCATCGTTTTCTGGATTTTGCATACCAGCTATACAAAACGATGAAAACCAATGAAATTAACCTGGTTTATGAGGGTGAGGTAACACAGGATATTACCAAAACCTTTACCTCTCTTACCGAAAGGAATATGGCCAAAACGGAAGAATCCAACCAGGTGCAGAGAAAAGTGTTTAATGTTATGGTGGAATGCTTGCAGAACATCAGTAAACATGCCGACACACTTTCTGACAATGACGATGAGGAACGCCGTGGTATTGTGATGGTCAGCCGGGGTGATGATAGTTACAAAATTATTACAGGTAATGTAATTCGCAATACTAAAGTTCCCGGACTTAAGGACAGTCTTGAGCACATCAACAGCCTCGATAAAGCCGGACTATCCTCCCTTTATAAGCAACAAATTGTGGAGAGTAAAATTTCCGAAAAAGGAGGTGCCGGACTTGGATTGATTGATATTGCCAAAAAAACCGGCAGTAAGCTTTCTTATCAATTTAAGGAACTTAACGACGAAGTGTCCTTCTTTATTCTTACTTCTACCATTAAAAGAAACTGATAAAAAGTAGCTATATGGACGTGATTAGCATTCAAGGGACTGATGATACCCCCAACGTTACTCTGGATAAAGCCAGTGGTCAATTTGAGATTTCAGGCCGGTCACTGCCCGAAGACGTAAACATGTTTTATGAACCTATACTTGACTGGATTGATCAGTATGCTGAAGATCCCAATGATCATACTGAGTTTAATTTTAAACTGGAGTATTTTAATACAGCATCCTCCAAAGTGATTCTTGATATTCTTCTGAAGTTTGAAGAAATCGTAGAAAGCGGAAAAGAAGTGGTCATAAAATGGCACTACCACGAAGATGAAGAAGATATGCTGGAAGCAGGAGAGGAATATGCCGACATAGTCGAGATTCCTTTCGACTATGTACTCTATACTGATTAAATTTTCCGGATTTTCTAACCCACCTTTTTTATACTGATCGATGAGTGAAGAAATACTAAAAGCGTTAATGCAGCTGTTCGGACTTATTGCCAAGCAGGATGGTGGTGTTGAATCTAATGAAACAGAGTATGTTCGTACTTTTCTCAGGCAACAGCTTAATACCGAAGCTGTAGAAGAATATTACAAACTGTTTTTAAAACATTCAACAGATAAAAAAGGTGCTCCTGATGAACAGGAAGGTAAGGTTCGTCTTACCTCCATGAAAGACTCTGTCAGGATTCTGGGAATTTGCAAAAAGATCAATAAGCAGCTGAACCGCGAGCAAAAAGTGGTGGTGTTGGTGCGGTTGTATGAATTGGTAAATGCCGATCATAAATTTACCGAGCAACGCATGGCTATCATTAATACGGTGGCCGACGTTTTTAAATTACCCCGTAATGAAATTGCTAACATCGAGCATTTTGTGATCAATAATGATCCTGCCAGGCTCGATTTCGACGGGTTACTGATGGTCAGTGATGAAAATCCCGGACTGGAGAATGCCCGGTATATCCATGCTCCCGGACTCAATGGGCTCATAATCATATTGAGGGTTAAAAGCGCCGACCTGTACTTCATGAGATATACAGGAGATCAGGAGATATTTCTTAATGGATTGGTTATTAATACCCGGCGCATCTATCTATTCCCCAACGGAAGTTTTATCCGTGTTCCCAAAGGAAAACCAATCTATTTTACGGATGTTGTAGGACATTTTCTCACTGATGCTGATTCCCCCCGCATTACGTATGAAGTCAAAGATGTAGGTTTTCAGTTTAAAACAGGAGATATTGGTTTACGCAATATAAAGTTCGCTGAGGAGCAGGGTAAACTCATTGGTATTATGGGAGCCAGTGGGGCAGGAAAAACCACCTTGTTAAACGTTCTTTCGGGTATTGAAACGCCTACCAAAGGACAGGTTCTCATCAATGGCTATGATCTGCATCATGAGAAAGAAGAACTCGAAGGAGTCATTGGTGTTATTCCCCAGGATGATTTGCTTATTGAGGAATTAACTGTTTTTGATAACCTCTACTATAATGCCAAGCTCTGTTTTAAAGATAAAAAAGAAGAGGAAATTAATGCCCTCGTTGATGAAACTCTGAAGAATTTAGGCCTTTACGACAGAAGACATCTTAAGGTAGGATCTCCCCTGAATAAGATGATTAGTGGAGGGCAGCGTAAACGCCTGAACATTGCACTGGAACTGATCCGAGAGCCGGGCGTCCTGTTTGTGGATGAGCCGACATCTGGTCTTTCTTCCAGAGATTCTGAAAATGTGATGAATCTGCTTAGGGAATTGTCGCTGAAGGGTAAATTAATATTTGTTGTTATTCACCAGCCTTCGTCAGACATCTATAAGATGTTTGATAAGATGTTTATTCTTGATACAGGAGGATACCCCGTTTATTATGGAAACCCCAGTGAATCACTTATTTATTTCAAGAGGCTGGACGCCCAGATAAACAGTGATGTGGGAGAGTGCCCTACCTGTGGTAACCTCAATCCGGAGTTGATTTTTAATATCATTGATTCCAATGTGATCGATGAGTATGGTAATTACATCAATAAGCGAAAAGTTTCTCCCGAGGAATGGCATGAGCATTTTCAGGAGAATATCACGCTTCCGGAAGTTGAAACCGTTAATGATCCGCCACCACGCAGTCTGAACATTCCGTCCTGGTTCAATCAGTTTAAAATATATACGTTAAGGGATTTTTTCTCTAAAATAAGTAATACACAATACATTTCTCTCAATTTGCTCGAAGCGCCCCTGTTGGGATTTATTCTTGCTTATCTGGTACGTTATATTGCCGACCCCACTTCGCAGGTTTATATTTTCAGGGAGAATGAAAATATTCCCCCATATATTTTTATGGGTATTGTGGTAGCATTGTTTTTTGGTCTGATCATAAGTGCCGAAGAGATTTTTAAGGATGCTAAAATACTTAAGCGCGAGGCTTTTCTTAATTTGAGCCGGTCCAGTTACCTGGTTTCAAAAATTCTTATTCTTTTTACCATTTCTGCCATCCAGATGGTTCTGTTTGTGGGAGTGGCCAATTCCGTACTCGGGATTCAGGATATGTATTTTGAATTTTGGCTTGCACTTTTTTCTATTTCTGCCTTTGCCAATATTCTGGGATTAATTATTTCAGCATCCTTCAACTCCATCATTACCATATATATTCTTATCCCTTTGTTGATGATTCCTCAAATGGTTCTTGGGGGAGCTATGTTTACATTTGATAAGCTGAATAAAGACTTTACCAGTCCGGATGTTGTGCCTGCTATTGCAGAATTTATGCCTTCCCGCTGGGTTTATGAAGGATTAATGGTTCATCAGTATAAGCATAATAACTTTAAGAAAAACATTTTTGACATTGAGCGACGCGAAAGTGCTGCCGACTTTAAGCAGGTATATTATATTCCTGAGCTGAGAGATATTATTGAAGAAAGTGTCAGATATGCGCAGGGAGATTCTAATATAACAGTGAAGGAATATGAAAGAAATATTGACCTTATAGAAAATGAGATTTCTTTGGAGATGAATCGTGTTCCTTCTATCTCTTTTGAACATATTTATCAGATTAATGATGATGATTTTTCATCTGTAACAGGTGAGAAAATCAATAATTATCTGGATCAGTTATTGATTTATTATCAGAATCAGTTTTACCAGGCCAATACCATTAAAGAAGAGTTTCTGACAGCCAATATTTCAGCCAACAGGGAAAAATTTGAGAGGATTAAAGACAATTACTATAACGAAAGCATTAATGATATCGTCAGGAAAGTCTTTGATAAAAATAAAATCCTAAGAGAGGATAATCATCTTATACAGATGGTTGATCCTATCTATCAAAATCCTGAACCATCGGGGCTACTTGATTTCCGGGCTCATTTCTTTGCACCATCAAAGCACTTTGCGGGTCATTATTTTGAAACATTATGGTTCAATATTGCTTTTGTCTGGATGCTTACAGCCTTATTATATGTTGTTCTGTATTTTGATTTATTAAAGAAAGGACTGAATTTTGCGGCCAATTTAAAATGGAAAAGAAAGAAAACTAAGTAACTTTTTTATTATCATTGCAGTATAAGTCTGAAAAACTCTTCTGTTTTTTGGTTATGTTGAATTTATGCAGAGTAAATCTGGCGGGATAGCAGGGCTTTTTTTGGTATAATGACAGAATGCTGTGTAGAGTATAATTAAGGGAAAATAACACAATTTCTGATAAAAAATAAATTAAGGAAGAAATATAAAATTTAAAAGTTATGATTAAAAATCTAATTTTTGCTCTGTTGATATTTTCCGGTGCTAATTTTTTGTTTTCCTGTGCCGGAGGTTCCGAAAAAAAAGCAAATGATCAGGAAGATGAATTGGCGTTGCCCGATTCTTTAAAAGGTGAAGGTCCGCTTCAACTTTCCGAAGAAATTATTGGTGATGTTATTCAAAATATTTCTTCTCCTGTGGAGATGGCTAATCTTATCAAATCTACCGGAGTGGATTTTTCACAACAGATTCTCAATAATCCGGAAAATATTTCCAATTACAGCACCAGTTTTAAACGAGCGCTTAATCTTGGAGTATTTAGTGCCGATCTTGGATATATCAACTCGTACGATAAGAGTAACATAGTTGTATCTTACTTGCTGGCCGTTAAAAATCTTGCCGACGGAATACGGGTAGGTCAGTTTTTTGATTTCGAGTCCTTAAAACGTATGGCCACTAATTCCAGTAATCTGGATTCCCTTATGCAGATGTCCGTCTCCAGTTTTAATCAAATGGATTCCTATCTTCGCCAGCAAAACAGGAGTAATGTCAGTGCGCTTGTTATTACAGGTGCCTGGGTAGAAGGGCTTTATATTGCTTCCAGTGTAATTGAGAAAACAAATGATGAGGAGCTAATTAATCGTTTGGGGGAGCAAAAAGAAATTGTAGATATTCTTTATATTATTCTGCAAAATTACGAGCAAAACAACAGTTTTAAGATGCTGACTGACCATTTAGCCGAGCTAAAGTCTTTGTATAAGAAAGTTAAAATCACTAAGGAAGTTGGCGAACCTAAGACTATTGAGCAAGACGGAATGCTGATTATTGTTCAGGACGAGGTAAGCACTGTCAATATCTCACAGGAAGATCTTGGCATAATAATTGAGAAAATAAAAAGAATTCGTACTGATATTGTTGAATAAGTGTTACTAGGGCTGTTATTTAATGCTTTTGCCTCAGTATGATTAAAATTTTGAATGATGAGAAAATTAATATTTACACTTCTTCTTTTTGTAGGCCTTGGATTATCAGGAGCTAATGCCCAATGCAATCATGAAGCCCTTCTGAAAAATGCTTTGGGCCAGATGGGTGACGGACAGTATATTAAAGACTTTATTGTAGATCTTAAATCAGATGGGAAAAGCGGTACAGTAAAGTATTCTGTTATACTTAACAGTCGCAGTCAGTATAAATTTAATGTTGTTAATGCTGATTCCAATGCAGAGAAAGTTCATATGCGGCTATTTGATGGTGAAAGAATGCTGGTGAGCAACAAAGCTGATGGCAAAATGTATGGTGCTTTCGGTTTTGTATGCCGTTCAACGAAAGTTTATAGTCTGGTGTTTTCTTTTCCCGAAGGAAATGAAGGCTGCGCAAGAGCGGTTCTTTCTTTGCAAAAACAATTTGCTGCAGGAGAGGGGGGATTTTAACCTGTTTTCAAAAAAATCTTTCTTTGCACCTCTTGATGAGTCAAAGATTTGAAGGATATTACAGCACCATCAGTTTAATTGATGGTGTTTTTTTACGAAGAAATAGCAACCCTTTTTGTTTTTTCCCGTCTATGATTTGTTGATAAGAAATTTTTTCGTCTGATTTATTCTCAATCAGCGACAAACGAAGTTCTACAGAATTGGTCTTTATTTCTAACTCTTTATAAACTTTACTATCAACAGAAACAATTAATTATTTTTTAAAAAACCTAAAACCACTGATCATGTCATTCAAAAAAATTTCCCTCGATTTGCCCGAACGAATTCTTGTAGCCCAGGTTATTTTTGTATTCGCGATTGTTTTGTTAATTGTTTTGTAGCTGTTTAAAACACATTTTTTACCCCGTTGAAATTTGTTCTGAATTCCGATGGGGTACAATTTTGTTTTTTTCGGAAAGTACGGTTGAAGTTTGAAATGTTATTGAATCCGCACTCATAGCAGATTTCTGAAATACTTTTGTTGGTCTCAATCAACATTCTTGTTGCATAGCCCAATCTTATTTCATTTACAAAATCAACGAATGATTTGCCAGTTCGTTTTTTCATTAATCTGCTGAATGATACGATAGACATGTTTAGGAGGGTTGCTGCATCCTCAAGCATAATTCGTTTATTATAGTTTTCACGAACAAAATAATATATCTTTTCTATTCTGTCACTATTGAAAAAGTCTGTGCTTTTTTGGAAAGATATATTCGTTAACAAACGTTGATCTCTTGAAATTGCCAGGTCGTAAAGTAAAGACTGGAATTCAAGGTAGGAATCAAATCCTCTTTTTTTGCTGATTTGTTTTACCTTTTCGGAAGCCATTTCAGTGGTTTGTTCCGAAAAAAGGATTCCCCTGTTGGCGTTATGAAACAATTCCCGGACTGGCTTTAAAATATTTTTTTGCAATAACTGTGTTTGAAAAAGATCCCTAGGGAACTGAATAGTAATTTCGTGATGCATTCCCTCCCCCGTGTTATTGAAGTTCTCCCAGCCATGATACAGATTAGGTCCTACCATGACCAATTCAGTATCACCTATTTCGCCTAAATGATCACCCACCACACGACGTGCTCCTTTTGCGTTGGCAATAAAGTTGATCTCATATTCGGGATGGAAATGAATCGGGAATGTGAAAATTTTTCTTTCCCGGTCAAAAACCAGGAAGCAATCATCTTCCTGTAAAGGTGTAATTTCTCTGTGGATTTGATTTCGCATAGTTGTTAATTGGCTTTGATTACTTTGTCAAACTTTAATTTATGGAAATTAGTTTTGATATGTTCAGAGACGTAAGTATAATCAATTATTCACCTTCATTTTACCGGAAATTATCCCTCTTTATCCTGGTTAAAGCCTCTGAAAATGGGTTATTGTGAACAAAGCGAAGCAATCTCTTTTTAAAAAGAATAATTTCTCCCAATATCAACATCCTGCCATTCGTCTAACTTCAATATTACATCATCTTTTTTTAGTTCACAAATAGATGAAATCGATTATAGATGAACAATGAAGATGAGATCTTTGACTAAAGATGTATGACAAATGTAGATGTTTCGACCAAATAGTACAAGTGAAAATGATAAATATTCATAATTATTTAGTCATAAAAACATCTGACCTTTAAGTTTTTCAATATTTTTCATTCTAATAAATATTTCTTTTTGAAAAAATAATATATCTAATATGATTGGATAATATTTATGCTGCCGTCTGTTGTTTAATATTCCGTATAAGTGTATTCCCAATTTTAAAGGAATGGAACGCGTATGACTAAGTTTGCCACAAAAAAACAATGTAATTAACCTTTCATGCAAGTTCAATTCTATCAATTACTTAAACTACCTTTTCCTCTGACAATTAAAAAGGTTACGTTTTTGAGTGTTAAAAAAACAATAATTCAAATAAAAATTCTTTGAAAAAAGAAACAAATGTTATAGGTTTGTAGGCGGATAGAACAGAACAGCAAGGAGTATTAATGATATAAACATTTAAGTCTCTGTAAAACAATATAAACAACGTATATGTAGATTGTATCGATTTGTTTTTGGTACAAAAAACTAATTAAAATCTTGCTTTTTGTTTGTTGAATTCTTAATATTGATGTTTTAAAATGTAAAAAAAACTTAAAAATCACGAAGGAAAAAAGACATTGTTTTAGTAATTTTTAATTTAACTCTATGGCTATGAAAAAAAGAGTATTGTTTTTAATTTTTGGCTTGTTTCTCAGCATTGCCTCATTTGCGCAGGTGCAGGTGAGTGGTAATGTTGCAGACCCTTATGGCGAACCTATTCCAGGTGTTACAGTATTGGAAAAAGGAACGCAGAATGGTGTAATTACCGATATTGATGGTAATTACGATATAAGTGTTGCAGGACAGGAATCTGTTCTGGTTTTTTCATTTGTGGGTATGGAATCCCAGGAGGTTACTGTAGGTGATCAGACAACAATTGATGTTGAAATGGCTGAAGCTTTTACCGACCTTGACGAAGTTGTCGTTGTAGGTTATGGTGTTCAGAAAAAGAGACTGACTACAGGTGCTAACCTGAATGTTTCAGGGGATGATTTGCAGAAACAAAGCACTGGTGCCGCCCTTGAAGCTATGCAAAGTCAGTCACCTGGTCTGAACATTACACAAAGTTCAGGTCAGCCTGGTGAAGGGTTTAAGGTAAATGTTCGTGGTCTGGGTACTATTGGAAATCCTGATCCTCTTTATGTTATTGACGGTGTTGCTGGTGGAAATATCAACAACTTAAATCCCAGTGATATTGAATCTATTGATGTGCTGAAAGATGCTGCCTCCGCAGCTATTTACGGATCACGTGCTGCCAACGGTGTAATTTTGGTCACCACTAAACAAGGAAGAACCGGGGAAATTGAGGTTACCTATGATGGGTATTATGGGGTTCAGGATATTGAAAATCTTGCAACACCTCTCAACGCTTCTCAATTTATGGATATTTTGAATGAAGAGAGGACTACTTCCGGGAAATCCCCAGAGGACTTTGAGAGTAAAATACCTGAATTGTATCAACAAATTGAAAGTGGTGAGTGGAATGGAACAAACTGGATAGATGAAGCCTATAATGAAAATGCACCGACTCAGAACCATGCTATTAATATCAGCGGAGGATCAGAGCAGTCTGTTTTCTCGATGGGTTTTTCTTATTATTCCCAGGAAGGTGCTTTCGGTAAACCTGTAGAGCCAAATTTTGAAAGGGTTACTACCAGACTTAATAGCGATCATGTTTTATATGAGAACAATGACCTTGATATTATAAAGGTTGGACAAACTTTTAATTATAGCTATAGCAAAAAAGCGGGTATCGCCATTGGAGGAATGTATTGGAATGATATTCGTAATATGTTGGTCGGTAATCCTCTGGTTCCTGTGTATGACGATGAAGGAGAATATTTTGATTTAGATGATATAAGAGAATATGGGTTGGATGATGTATCATCACGGATTTACAACCCCCTTGCACAAATGCATTTAGAGAGGGGAATGAACGAATCTCATAATTACAATGTGAATGGTAATGTACACCTTGAGATTCAGCCTATAGAGGGGATGTTCTTCAGAAGTAGTTTTGGTTACCGATCCAATTCTAACCGGTATCGGTCTTATCAGCCAGAGTTTTCTCTTGCTGGTGATGTAACTCATACTCCAGGTAATATTATCCAAAGTGCCGGGAGTGGTCATGACTGGACATTAGAAAACACACTAAACTATTCTTTTGATCTAGATCAGAATTCCTTTGATGTTCTTGTTGGACAATCTGTCGAGAAAACAGGAATTGGGTATAGCATGGAAGCGAACAATGGTTATCCTAGTTTCATAGGTTACGAATACGCTTATCTTGATAATACCCAGGGAATAACTCCGGGAGTCACAACCGTTGCAGGTAGTCCATATATTCCCGGACGATTGTCTTCTTTCTTTGGAAGGGTTAATTTTGACCATGATGAAACTTACCTGTTAACATTAGTGATGAGAGCTGATGCTTCTTCTAATTTTGCAGAAGGAAATCGTTGGGGATATTTCCCATCTGCATCTGCGGGTTGGGTAATTTCAGAAGAAGATTTCTTCGGAGACAATGATCTTGTTGGTTTTTTGAAACTACGAGCTAGCTGGGGACAAAACGGAAACCAGGCTATCGATCCATACCAGTACCTTGCTTTGATTGGAAGTGATGATTTTAACAACTATCGTTTTGGTGATGACAGGAGTGAAATGCAGGATGGAGCTTTTCCTGTGATCCTTCCTAATGAGGATGTTTCATGGGAAACTTCTGAACAGTTGGATCTTGGTTTTGATGCTCATTTCTTTAGAGGACGTCTTCGGACAGCCTTTGATTATTATGTAAAAACTACTAAGGACTGGTTGGTTCGGGAACCTCTGCCTGATATTTTTGGTGCACCTGCCGGGTATTATAATGGTGGTGAAATTGAGAATAGAGGTATTGAACTGGCTTTAAATTGGAATGATAATTTTGGTGATTTTAGTTATGGAGCAAACTTCAATATTTCCAGGAATACAAATGAAGTTACCTATTTAGGGAATGCTTCAGGATTTATACAAAGTAATGCTAATATTATATCTCAAGGAACTGAGCCGGTTTGGCGCGTTGAGACTGGAATGCCGGTAGGATATTTCTTTGGATATAAGACGGACGGAATTTTCCAGAATCAGCAGGAAATTGATAGCTACGCAGATAATGGTTATCTACAGGATAATCCTCAACCTGGTGATGTTAAGTTTGTTGATGTCAATGGAGATGGCACTGTTAATGACGAGGATAGAACAATGATTGGGGATCCCCATCCTGATGTCAGAATTGGATTTGGGCTTAATTTTGCCTACAAAGGATTTGACTTTTCAGTTACCGGAAAAGGAGCATTTGGACATGAGATCCTTCAATCATACCGGTCGTTTGCTGATAATGAGTTCCATAACTATACAACGGATATACTTGATAAACGATGGACCGGAGAAGGAACGTCTAATTCTTTTCCACGTCTGACTGCCGGGAATAGTACCAACAGGATTACAGTTTCTGATATTTATATAGAGGACGGTGATTATATTAAAATTCAGAATCTTACTATTGGGTATGATTTTAAGGAATTGTTACCTGATATGCCTTTAGGACAAGCTCGTTTATATGTGGCAGGTCGTAATTTGGTTACATTTACAGACTATTCAGGAATGGATCCCGAAGTTGGTTATGGTGATGAGCAACCATTTGTTTCCGGTATTGATTTAGGATTTTATCCTTCGCCACGCACCTATCTGGTAGGACTTAATCTGAAATTTTAAAACCTCAAATTTGAACGCATTATGAAAAAAATATTATATTTAATAATTGGAGCTGTACTGCTGATGGGCTGTGAGGATTTCCTGGAAACAGAACCTCTGACTGAAAAAACATCAGCAAATTTTCCTCAAACAGCAGATGATGCTGAGCAAATGATGGCTGGTATTTATACCACCATGAATAATGCTCAACATCTTGGAGATGTTAGTTATGAAATGATTATGGAAATTGCCAGTGATGATAAGCTCGGTGGTGGCGGAAATAATGATGTTGCTGCACAGGCTTATGAGACTTTTCAATATTCTAATACAAGTATGTTAGAAAATTTTTGGAGAGTTACTTATCAGGGCATTCACAGAGCTAACTTTGCTATTGAGAATATGGACTTGCTTGGTGATGACGTTGTCAGTCCTGATTTAAAGAACCAATACGTGGGAGAAGCCAAGTTTTTAAGAGCGTATTTTTATTCTCGCTTAAACACTGTGTTTAATGAAGTTCCCTTAAAAATCACCACTGAGAATGTTAATATGGGAGCCTCCTCGGCTGATGTAATTAACGGACAAATTGCCGCAGACTTAAAAGATGCTATAGAGTTGTTGCCCGATAGAACTTATGATCAGACCGAGCAAGGCCGGGTTACCAAGTGGGCAGCTCAAGCATTAATGGGAAGAGTTTTTCTTTGGTACACAGGGTTTTATGGGCAAGATGCTATCTCTTTGCCTGATGGTGGTAGTGTTACAGAGGATGATGTAATAGGTTGGCTTGAGGATGCAGAAGCCAATAGTGGACATAGATTAGTTGATCATTTTCAACAGTTATGGCCCTATACTAATTCTTTGACAATTGGTGAATATGATTACATACAGGAATATATTAGCGAAAATAATATAGATCAGGAGGAAATTATTTATGCCAGCGATCGCGGGGCAAGAAATCCTGAAACTATGTTTGCGCTGCAATTTTCAAACTTTGCCGGTTGGGAAATCGACAGGGGCTATTCCAATACAATGACTTTGTTCTGGGGGCTTCGGGGAATGCAGGATATTAATGGTACTGTCCCATTTGCCGGAGGCTGGGGGCAGGGAAATTCTGTTCCTGAATCCCTGGTTAATCAATGGATGGCAGATGAACCCAATGACCCAAGACTGTGGGCCTCTGTTATTGACCTGGAAGAGGAGCTTATGGATCCAGATGATGATTCGAAGAACTATTCAAGAGGTATGTGGGATTTCGTGATGGAAAGTAATTACTGGGG
The DNA here is from genome assembly GCA_964403175.1 of uncultured Marinilabiliaceae bacterium. GTDB lineage: Bacteria > Bacteroidota > Bacteroidia > Bacteroidales > Marinilabiliaceae > Marinilabilia. The sequence continues at coordinate 10,333 of CAYOFH010000028.1, read as the reverse complement.
CAAAAAGTATAATGGAGTTACCGCTTTAGATGGTGACGGTGTCCGCAGACATAGTTATGGTGTAATAATGTATGGTACTCCTGAGAATAACCAGCTTAACCATACAGATGATTTGGTTTATATTCGCTATGCTGATGTTCTGTTAATGCTTGCAGAGTTAAAAGAAGATGTTTCATACATTAACAGGGTAAGGGAACGCGCAGGGTTACCTGCCCTTGGTGGATACTCACTTGAGGCTCTTCAAAAAGAACGTCGTCATGAGTTTGCCTTTGAAATGTTAAGATGGAACGATATGCGTCGTTGGGGAGACGAATATGCTACCGAGCATCTGGAAATGCAGGAAGGTGTAGCGGTATATAATTTCGGTCAACCTGACACTCATACTGCTTTGCATCCTGATGGATATACAGCCCGTTATCAGGCTACTAAAGGATTTTTCCCAATACCTCAACCTCAGATTGATATGTCAGAAGGCCTACTTGAACAGGTTGAAGGTTATAAAGATGGTGAAGGTCGATATACTCCTAGTTGGTAAAAGTTATTAGAGCTTTTTAACGCTAAATTATTTTTTCCAGGCCACCTCGTTTCGGGGTGGCCTTTTTTCATGTGCCCTGAATGGTAATTATTTAAATGAAGCAAGTCCACGCTGGAGGTTGATAGTCTCTAACCATTTGCTGAAGACAATGGTGTTTATTGTGTGATGGAGTAAACTAAAGCTATTATCCGAAAATTGTCTTAAGCAGACAGTCCTTTGAACTTCATTTTGTTTTGCGAACTCATTCTACGGGACATTCCTGATGTAGTTCTATTTCTTGGGGCGATTTTTTGCTTCAGGTTTCCTTCAGATAACGGAAATTTTGTCAAGGACGATAGATGGTAGCAGGATGATTTCGATAATCCATGAGTACTTGAATGCAGGCTTGGTTTTCGAACACAAAATCGAAACCATGGAGCCGTATCCGTAAAGTTTTTTGGTGTTTATCGAACAGTTTTATTGTTGCCAGGAGATATAACTAAGGAACGTTTATTCAAAGTCGGGGTTATTATACATTCTTCAAGATAAGGGTGGACTAAGGAATCGCCATGTATGGAGCCCTACGTACGGTGGTGTGAGAATAAAATCCTGTATGAATTCTACACGTAACTGAAATAATTCTACTTGTGAGAGATTTTTTTAATTCTCTATTTTGTTGGAAATTAATTTGTTCAATAGTTCGCTTAACTTTTGCAAATATATTTAGGTCAACCTTTTATTTTAAAAGGGAGGATTTCGTTAAAATTTTATACGAATGAAACGAGCATGGCAACGATTACCACAATAGAACATGTATAATGTCCTGACATGCGAGTTCCATCAGACCAATAACTTAAACTAATTTTATACTGATGAAAAGAATATTTTTTACCCTTTGTATCGGGAGTTTTCTACTTTCCTGCGGGACAAAGTCCGCTGAAAAAGCCGCACAAAATCCCAACGACATTTTATTCAAACAATTGAAATCTGTTGGAAACAATGGAGTATTGTATGGTCATCAGGACGATTTGGCTTATGGTGTTACCTGGGCCTATGAGGAAGGCCGTTCCGATACGAAAGAAACTGCTGGTGATTACCCTGCCCTTTTCGGTTGGGAGCTTGGGGGCATAGAACTAAACCACCCGGTAAATCTGGACAGTGTTCCTTTTGATGAAATGCGCGATTTTGTCATTAAGGGACATGAAATGGGAGCTGTTATTACTTTCAGCTGGCATCCCTTCAGTGCTGTCGATACTACTAAAAGTTCCTGGGATACCGATCAGGAAGTGGTAAAACATATTATCCCCGGAGGTAGCCATCATGACGAATTTAAAAAACAGCTCGACAAGGTTGCTCATTTTTTTGCATCGCTGAAAGTCGGTGATAGTCAACAGGTGCCATTCATCTTTCGCCCATGGCACGAAATGGATGGTAGTTGGTTTTGGTGGGGAAGCAGTTTGTGCACTCCTGAAGATTTTAAAACACTTTTCCGCTTTACCATTGAATATCTCAAAAATGAAAAAGGACTGGATTTTTTGACAGCGTATTCTCCTGATAACCGGTTTAACACAGAAGAGAAATACCTGACCTGGTATCCCGGCGATGATATTGTGGATATCATTGGAATGGACAATTACGGAGATTTCAGGGAAGGATCTGTAAATTTGAATGCTGCCACCCATAAACTGGAAATAGTTGTAAACTATGCCAACCGAACGGGGAAAATTGCTGCTTTAACTGAGTCGGGACTGGATAAAGTGACCGATGATCATTGGTTTACCCAAAAGCTGGGCCCTTCGTTTCTGCAAAGTGAAGTTGCCTCTCACATTGCTTATTTAATGCTGTGGCGTAATGCAGATACTACACATTTTTTTAGCAGCTATCCGGGACACAGCTCAGAAGCTGACTTTAAAGAATTTACCTCCCATGAAAAAATCTGGTTATTGGAAGACTGGAACAACTTTAAAAAGAAATAATTGATCACACAACTAATTATATTTCAGAATTATGAATTTGTTTGAAGAAAGATTGGAGCGGATTAGGAATGAGCATGAGCAGTTACTCTCGAGCCCCAATGAAATGCTGTTCAGCACTAATGGAATTTTTAACAGGTATAAAAATCCCATTCTCACCCGCGAGCATGTGCCTTTGCACTGGCGATTTGATATGAATCCGCATACCAACCCCCGGTTTATGGAGCGTATCGGATTTAATGCTGCATTTAATGCCGGGGCTATTAAATGGAACGATAAGTATGTGCTGGCAGTGCGGACTGAAGGCAACGACCGGAAGTCCTTTTTTGCCATAGCCGAAAGTTCCACCGGCATTGATAACTTCCGGTTTTGGGATCGGCCCATTACTCTTCCGCAAAATGGAGAGCCGGATACCAATGTTTACGATATGCGGCTGACTAATCATGATGATGGTTACGTTTATGGCATTTTTTGCACCGAGCGTAAAGATCCAGATGCTCCCGGAGGCAATACCAGCAGTGCCGTTGCTTCTGCGGGAATCGCCCGCACTAAAGACCTGATCAACTGGGAACGTTTGCCCGACTTGGTTTCTACTTCTGGACAACAGCGAAATGTGGTTTTGTTTCCTCACTTGATTGACGGAAAGTATGCTTTTTTTACTCGTCCGCAGGATGGGTTTATTGATACCGGCAAAGGTGGTGGTATCGGTTTCGGTCTTGCCGAAGATATTATGCATCCGGAAGTTAAAGAGGAGACCATTGTTGATCCCAAGAGATATCACACTATTTATGAAGTGAAAAACGGGCTGGGCCCTGCTCCTGTTCGTACTGAAAAAGGATGGTTGCAACTGGCTCATGGCGTCCGCAATACAGCAGCAGGCCTTCGTTATACCCTTTATATGTTTATGACCGATCTGGAGAAACCCTGGATCGTGACATATAAGCCTGCCGGACATTTTATGGGACCCCTGAAAGAGGAGCGTGTGGGAGATGTATCCAATGTACTTTTTGCCAATGGCTGGATTACCGATGAGGATGGAAAAGTATTTATCTATTATGCATCCTCGGACACCCGAATGCATGTTGCTACATCAACTCTGGAACAGTTGGTAGATTATTGCGTTAACTCACCTCAGGATAAATTCTATAGTTATGGTTCCGTGGAGACTATTAATGAATTGATTGATAAAAATAAGGTTTTTTTGAAGGGTTAAACATTACAAGAATGGGAAACAACCAACAGTTAACAGCCAGCCTTCTTCGGGAGCTCAAAAATATACTGAATTTTTGGACATCAAATGCTGTTGATGAAGAATTTGGTGGATTCTCCGGAGAAGTGGATGCTGCAGGAAAAATTGTATCCGGAGCAGATAAAGGCCTTGTGCTAAATACCCGTATTCTCTGGTCTTTTTCGGCAGCCTATAATTTTTTGAAAGATGAAAAGTATCTTCTGTTAGCGCATAGGGCTTATGACTACCTGACCCGTCATTTCTGGGATAAAGAAAACGAAGGACTTTTCTGGGCAGTAGATTATTATGGCAGTGTTTCTAACAATCGTAAGCAAATCTATGGTCAGGGTTTTGGTATTTATGGCTTCTCCGAATACTTTAAAGCAACAGGAAACAAGGAAAGTCTGGATTATGCCATCCGATTGTTCGAATTGGTTGAAAAACATAGCCATGATCCCAAATATGGAGGATATCTTGAGGCCTTTTCGGCAGACTGGAAACCAATGGAAGATATGCGGCTCAGTGCCAAAGATGCTAACAGCCCCAAAAGCATGAACACCCATCTCCATATTCTGGAACCTTACTCCAATCTTTTTAGAGTTTGGGAAAATGATAAGCTTCGGGATCGTATGAAATCCCTGATCCGTATTTTTCTTGATAAGATTCTTAATACCAAAACCGGCCATTTTCATCTCTTCTTTGATATGGACTGGACAGTGCAGAGTAATATGATCTCTTATGGTCATGATGTTGAAGGGGCATGGTTGATTAATGAAGCCGTCGGTCTTCTGGGTGATGCTGAGTTGTTGAAAGAATCACAGCAGAAAACTCTGAAAATGGTGGAAGCTGTCATGAATGAAGGTGTTGCCGATGATTATTCTTTGCTCTACGAATACGATTTTGATCAGGGGGAAATGCATACCGAGCGTCACTGGTGGGTGCAGGGAGAAGCAATGGTTGGGCTGCTTGATGCATATGGGCATTCAGCAAATGAGCAGTTTTATGATATGTTCCTGAAAATCTGGCAATATATCAAAGACCATGTTATTGATCATGAAAACGGAGGTTGGTTTGGATTGGTAGGGGAGAATGGAGAGCCGTTTCCCAACGAATTAAAGGTCGGTTTCTGGAAATGTCCCTATCATAACACCAGAGCTTTGATTGAAAGTATAGAGCGAATCAATACAAACATAAACCAACTAAACAAATGAGTTCAACTGTTGTAAAACTCCGTGAAAAAATAGCCTATGGTTTTGGAGATGCTGCATCATCAATGTACTGGAAGATTTTCACATTCTACCTTGCTATTTTTTATACTGATGTGTTTGGTATTCCTGCTGCCGCAGCGGGGACCATGTTTCTATTAACTCGTATCTGGGATACTGCCAATGACCCGATTATGGGAATTATTGGCGACCGGACCAATACCCGTTGGGGGAAATTTCGTCCGTATCTGTTGTGGATTGCCGCACCATTTGCCATCATTGGAGTTTTATTATTTACCACTCCCGATTTGAGTGTGAACGGGAAAATTGTTTACGCATACATTACCTACACCCTTATGATGATGGCCTATACTGCCATAAACGTTCCGTATGCAAGCCTGTTGGGTGTGATGACTGCCAGATCCGATGAACGAACAAGTTTTGCTTCTTACCGGATGGTTTTTGCTTTTGGTGGTAGTTTGCTGGTGGTGGCCATTTTTCAACCCACTGTTGATTTTTTTAATAATATAATTAATGTTGGGCCTGAAGTTTCCTATCAGCTTACGATGACTGTTATTGGCATTATTGCTGTTGGGTTTTTTCTGATGACTTTTTCCTGGACTCGTGAGCGTATTAGGCCTCCTAAAGACCAGAAGAGCAGCTTGAAAGAAGATTTTAAGAACCTGCTGGGTAATATACCCTGGTTTGTGATTTTAGGGGCTGGTGTGATGACACTAATTTTTAATTCTGTGCGTGACGGTGTGGC